>NZ_JBHTVZ010000002.1:262465-352127 GCF_042792715.1 Isoptericola sp. NPDC056618
CACCCACCCCCGGCCCCCCCCCGCCCCGGTTGACCCGCGGGGGGGGCGCCCCCGCGCGCCGGGGGTGCGCGCGGTCCCGGGCCCCGCCCCGCGGCCCCCCCGCCCCGGGGCCGCGACGCGGTCGGAGAGCCTCAAGGCGTTGTTCCGCCGTCACCAGTGGGCGATCACGCTCTGCTTCTGGCTGACGGCCTTCGCGGGCCTGATGCTCGTGTACGGCGTGGGCCAGTGGCTGCCGAAGATCATGGGAGACCTCGGCTACGCGACCGGGGACGCGCTGATGTTCTCCAGCATGCTCAACCTGGGCGGCGTGGTCGGCATGCTCGTGGCCGGTCGGTTGGCCGACGCCTTCGGCCCGCGCCGCATCGTGGTGATCTGGTTCGCCCTCACGGCGGTGTTCGTCTTCCTGCTGGGCGTGCACATGCCGACCGGTGCGCTGTACGCGGTGCTGTTCCTGGCGGGCCTGCTCCTGTTCAGCGCCCAGACGATGGTCTACGCCACCGTGGGTATCCACCACACCGACGCCGACCGTGCCACCGCGCTGAGCTGGGTGTCCGGCATGGGCCGCTTCGGGGCGGTCTTTGGACCGATGGCCGGTGGCCTCCTGCTCGCCGCGGGGCGAGCCGACCTCGGCTTCGCGATGTTCGCGGCGGCCGCCGTCTTCGGCGTCGTGATGATGACGCTGGCCGGCGTCCTGATCCGCCGGCACCCCGAGGCGGGAGCCTGAGCCACGTCGGGGCGGCGCGCGGCCGCCCCGACGTCCGCCGCTATTGTTGACAATGCCCCTCGTCAGGGCGGCGGCGGGCAACAGCGGAGGGGACGGCATGGTGGACGACGCACAGGTGCGAGACGAGCTGCGAGCGGCGATCCTGCGGGGTGACTTCGCCCCGCGACAGCGGTTGGTCGAGGCCGACCTGTGCGAGCAGTTCGGAGCGCGCCGATTCGCCGTGCGCGCGGCGCTGCAGGACCTGGTGGCCGAGGGTCTGGTCGAGCGCCAGCCCAACCGCGGTGCCCGCATCCGCGAGATCAGCCTCTCCGAGGCCATCGAGATCAGCGAGATCCGCATGGTCGTCGAGGGCCTCGTCGCTGCGCGTGCGGCCGAGCAGGTGACCTCGGCTGACGCGAACCGGCTCACGTCGATCGGCAAGCGGATGCGCAAGGCCGTCGACGCCGGGGACGCGACCACATACAGCGACCTCAACGCGGAGTTGCACTCGACCCTGCGCGAGGTCGCGGCGCACGAGACCGCTAACCGGATCGTCGCGCAGCTGCACGCGCAGATGGTGCGCCACCAGTTCGCCCTGTCGCGGGTGCCGGGCCGCTCGTCCGTCTCGCTGGTCCAGCACGAGGCGATCGTGAAGGCCGTGGTCGAGCGGGACCCGGCCGCCGCCGAGGCCGCGATGCGGGCGCACATCGCCTCGGTGATGGACGCGCTGCGCGCGCTTGTCTGACGGAGACCGTTACCCAAAAGTTGTTGACACGATTGTCAACAATTTTGCTAGCATCACGCTGGACGCTGCTCGCCGACGAGTGGCACCTGTCTCGAGGAGGAGACGTGATGCAGGCACCGGCACGCACCCGTAGGACGCCGCGACGGCGTCGACCCATCCTGATCGCGACGCTCGCTGCCGCCGCCGTGTCGCTCGCGGCGTGCAGCTCGGGCGGCACGGGCACCGCGGAGGGCGGTGAGGACGACGGCTCGTCGGGCGGCACGACGGCCGTGACGGTCGGGGTCATCCCGATCGTCGACGTCGCCCCCATCTATCTGGGCGTGCAGGAGGGGATCTTCGACAAGCACGGCCTGGACGTGACTCTCGAGTCGGCCCAGGGCGGTGCCGCGATCGTTCCGGCGGTCGTGAGCGGCCAGTACCAGTTCGGGTTCAGCAACACGACGTCGTTGCTGCTCGCCGCGTCGAACGGCCTGGAGCTGCAGGCGGTCGCGGAGGGCGTCTCCAGCACGGGGGAGGAGGGTGCAGACTTCGGCGCCGTCGTGGCCCCCGCAGACAGCGGCATCGCCTCGGCGAAGGACCTCGAGGGCAAGACGGTCGCCGTCAACACGCTCAACAACATCAATACCACCACGGTGAACAAGGCGGTCGAGGCGGACGGCGGGGACCCGTCGACCATCACGTACACGGAGCTGGCTTTCCCGGACATCGTGGCCGCCGTGCAGAAGGGCGACGTCGACGCCGGGCAGGTGGTCGAGCCCTTCCTGACGCAGGCCGCCGGCCAGGGGCTCGAGCAGGTCGTCTCGAACTACGCCGTGACCGACCCGGACCTCACCGTCGCCATGTACTTCACCTCCAACGCTTTCGCGCAGCAGGACCCAGACACGGTGCAGGCGTTCACCGACGCCATGGCCGAGTCGTTGGCCTACGCGCAGGACAACCCCGACGCGGTGCGCGAGGTGCTCACGACCTACACCGAGATCGACGAGGCCACGCTGAAGGACCTGACGCTGCCCCGCTGGCCGGCGGAGATCGACACCGACTCCGTGCAGCTCCTGGCCGACCTCGCGGTCGCCGACGGCCTCATGCCGGAGGCGCCTGACCTGAGCACCCTGCTGCCGTGACGGCCGCCGTCACGGCGGCGAGGCGGGTCCGTCGGTCCGCCCGGGGCGGTGACGCCGCCCTGGGCGCCGCGGGCGCGCTCGCCGTTGTCGCGCTCCAGGAGGTGCTCACCCGCACCGGGGTGGTAGACGCCGACTACCTGCCGCCGTTCTCGGCGATCGTCGCCGAACTCGGGCGCCGGCTGGGCGAGCCGGCGTTCTGGCAGGCCGTGGTCGACACGGTGCAGGGATGGGCCGTGGGGCTACTGATCGCGACGACGCTCGGCGTGGTGCTCGGTGTGGTGATCGGCAGCCTGCCGCCGGTCCGGGAGCTCACGGCATCGACCGTCGAGTTCCTGCGCCCCATCCCGTCGGTCGCGCTGATCCCGCTCGTGGTGCTGCTGTTCGGCACGCGTCCCACGTCGTCGATCGTCCTGGTCGTCTACGCCGCCTTCTGGCAGGTGCTCGTCCAGGTGCTGCACGGCGTCGCCGACGTCGACCCGGTCGCGCGCGACACCGCCCGGTCCTACCGCTTCTCCGCCTGGCGCACGGCCCGCGCCGTGGTGTGGCCGACCACGCTGCCGTACGTCGTGACGGGCTTCCGGCTCGCGACGGCGGTGGCGCTCGTCCTGGAGATCACCGCGGAGCTGGTGATCGGTGTGCCCGGGCTGGGGCACTCGATCGGTGTGGCGCAAAGTTCCGGTGCCGTCGAGACGACCTACGCGCTCGTGATCGTCGTCGGACTGCTGGGTGTGGCGGTCAACCTCCTCGCCCGGGCCGTCGAGAAGAAGGCGCTCGCGTGGCACCCGTCCGTGCGGAGCGCGTCATGACGGCGCGTCGTGGCGTGCGCCGTGCCGTGCGTCGTGTCGTCGCGGCGCTCGCGCTCCCGCTGGTGCTGCTCGCGGCGTGGTGGATCGCGACCGACGGCAGTACCGACCTGTACTGGCCGGCGCTGCGGACCATCCTCGAGATCTTCCCGCAGACCTGGGACGCCGACCGCTGGGCGCACGACGTCGCGCCGAGCCTCGGGCGGCTCGCCGTCGGCTATCTCGCCGCGCTCGTCGTGGCCGTGGCCCTCGGCACCGCGATCGGCTCCTCCCGCCGTCTGCGCGCCGCCACCGAGCCCACGATGGAGTTCTTCCGGGCCCTGCCGCCGCCCGTGCTGGTGCCGGTGATCGCCCTCTTCGCGGGGTACACCAGCCCCACGTCGAAGATCATCACGATCGCGCTGGGCTGCCTCTGGCCGATCCTCCTCAACACGGTCGACGGCGTGCGAGGGCTCGAACCCGTCGTGCTGGACACCGCACGCAGCTACAGGCTCGGGCCCGTGCGCAGGCTCACCGCCGTCGTCCTGCCCGGCGCCGCGCCGCGCATCGTCACCGGTGCCCGCCAGGCCCTCTCGATCGGGGTCATCCTCATGGTGATCAGCGAACTCTTCGGCGCCACACGCGGCCTGGGTGCCGCCGTCGTGCAGTTCCAGCGCAGCTTCGCCATCCCCCAGATGTGGACCGGCATCATCCTCCTCGGCCTCGTCGGGGTCGGGCTGTCGGTGCTGTTCCACCTGGCCGAGTCCCGCGTCCTGGCCTGGTACCACGGCCAGCGCGCCGTCGAACGAGGAGCCTGACATGCCGCTCACCCGCACCCCCCGCGCCGCAGCGGCGCCCGCACCCGACGCCGCCGGTATCGACGCCCGGGACCCCGTCGCCCTCGACGTCCGCGGCCTGCGCAAGACCTACGAGAGCACGCAGCGGACGGTCGAGGCGATCCACGACCTGTCGTTCGGCATCCGCCGCGGCGAGCTGGTGTGCGTCGTCGGGCCCTCGGGCGCGGGCAAGACCACGCTGCTGCGCTGCATCGCCGGGCTGCTGGGCGCGACCGCCGGCCAGGTGCTCCTCGACGGCGAGCCTGTGACCGGCCCGCCCGCCGGCATGGCCGTCGTCTTCCAGGAGTACGGCCGCTCGCTGTTTCCTTGGCTCACCGTGGCGCAGAACGTGGAGCTGCCGCTCAAGGAGAAGAAGCTGTCGCGCGCTGCGCGGAAGCAGGCTGTGGCGGACGCGCTGGCGGCCGTCGGGCTCGCCGACAGCCACGCCTCACACCCCTGGCAGCTTTCGGGCGGCATGCAGCAGCGCGTCGCCATCGCCCGGGCGGTCGCGTACGAACCCACCGTGCTCCTCATGGACGAGCCGTTCGCCGCCGTCGATGCGCAGACCCGGGCGGAGCTCGAGGACCTGGTGCGCTCCCTGTGGGAGCGGCTCGGGGTGACGGTCGTGTTCGTCACCCACGACATCGACGAGGCCGTCTACCTGGGTGAGCGCGTGCTGGTGCTCTCTGCCCGGCCCACGGTGCTCGTCGAGGACGTGCTCATCGACCTGCCGCGCGAGCGCGACCAGCTCACCACTAGGTCCACCCGACGGTTCGGCGAGCTGCGCGGCCACGTCTACGCGCTCATCCAGCAGGCCAAGCAGGGACGGCGCCCCGCGCCGTCGGACGGAACGGAGGATGGTTCATGAGGAAGACCACGACCGCTCGCGCCGCTCTCGCGGCGCTCGCCGGCCTCGCGCTGCTCCTGCCCACCGCGGCGGCGGCCGATGCCGGAGGCAGGGGTGGCGGACACGGCGGCGGGCGACCGGCCGTGACCGCCGACGGGCTGCGCGACCTCGCGGCGCTGCCGCCCATGATGTCCTGCGACGACGCTCTCGGACTCGACCTGGGCGACGCCACGGACGCCTCTGTGACCGTTACCTCCGCGGAGGTCGTCGACGACGCGGTCGCGCCGTACTGCGAGGTCACGGGCACGGTCGCGCCCGCGGTGACGTTCGTCGTCCGGCTGCCCGTCGAGGGGTGGACGCAGCGCTACGTGCAGACCGGGTGCGGCGGCCTGTGCGGCAGCGCCCGGATCAGCTACGGCCAGGCCGACGGCTGTCCGGTCGTGGAGGACGGCACCGTCGCCAGCGCCACGACGGACATGGGCCACCAAGGACAGAACGACGGCTCGTGGGCCCTCGACGACCCGCAGGCCCAGATCGACTTCGCCTATCGGGGTGTGCACGTCACCGCCCAGGTGGCGAAGGCGGTGATCACGGCGTTCTACGGGCGGGCGCCCGCGTACTCGTACTTCACCGGCTGCTCGGACGGGGGGCGTGAGGCGCTCATGGAGGCGCAGCGCTACCCGGATGACTTCGACGGGATCGCCGCGGGCGCGCCGGCGAACAACATGGCCGTGCAGAACACCTACCACCATGCCTGGAACGTGCTCGCCAACCAGGACGACGCCGGCCGGTTCATCCTGCTCGCCGACCAGCTGCCGCTGGTGCACCAGGCGGTGCTCGACGCCTGCGACGGCCTCGACGGGGTGGTCGACGGCGTCCTCGACGACCCGCGCCGCTGCGACTTCGACCCGGCGACGCTCGTCTGCACCGACAGGCAGGTCGGCGAGACGTGCCTGTCCACCGAGGAGGCCGCCGTCGTGCGCCGCCTGCACGACGGCGCAGTCACCGACGACGGGAAGTGGCGGCTCGAGCCGGAGATCGCGCACGAGTGGGGCTCGGAGCTGGAATGGACGCTCTTCGTGCCCGCCACGGCGGACGGCCACTCCCAGAGCGAGGACTTCGCCCTCTCGTACCTTCGGTACCTGGCGTGGCCGGGCGCTCAGGACCCCGGCTTCACCCTGTCCGACCTGTCCTTCACCCGTGACGGCTTCTGGGACACGGTGCAGTCGTCGAGCTACATGTCGGCCCTCGACCCTGACCTGTCCGACTTCCGCCGCAGCGACGGCCGCCTCCTGCTCTGGCACGGCTGGAACGACCAGCACATCTCGCCGCAGTCCACCCTGGCGTACTGGGACGCGATGAACGGGTCGGTGGGGGAGCGCCGCGTGGACGCCTTCGCCCGTCTCTTCATGCTGCCCGGCGTCGCACACTGTGGCGGCGGCGACGGTCCGAACAGCACGGACGTGCTCACCCCGGTCATGGCCTGGGTGGAGAGCGGTACCGCCCCCGACCGGCTCACCGCCACGTCGTACGCCGACGACGGCGCGGTCGAACGCACGCGGCCCGTCTTCGCGTACCCGCAGGTCGCGCGGTACGACGGCACGGGCAGCACCGACCACGCGGAGAACTTCGTCGCGGTCACGCTCCGGAGGGAGCCCGGCCCGGGCTACCAGTGGCTCGGTCAGCGGCTGTACTCCGGCGGCTACCAGACCTGGGCCGGCGCCGACGGCGGCACGCTGTCCCTGTGGCCGCACCGCACCTGGCTGACCGCAAAGGACCCCACGCCGCGCACCTGAACTTCGCGGGTCAAGGGTGCTGCTGCGCCGAGGTTCGGCCGTTGCGCTGCCGGGCCTCGGCGCCGGCGATAAACGTGTCGATGCTCAGGTCGAGCTGCGTCTGGTCGTACGTGGTGACGGGGAGCTCAGCGATGCGCGCGAGCGTGGGCAGCTTGTCGGCATCCCGCTGCGCGAGTGCGTCACGCAGGATGGCTGTGCGGGGACTGGTGTTGCTGCGGGTCGCGAGGACGACGTCCCGCGCGTAGGCGAGACAGATGTTGGTGAGCGCCGACAGAGTGCGCATCGCCGTCTCGTCGTCGAACCCGGCGGCGACCATCGTCTGCAGGACGGCTTCGGTCGGTTCGAGCACCTTGGTCACGTAGGCATCGGTCAGCCGGATGCGCTCGGCGAGCACACCGGCGGCGATGGCGCTTTCGGTGAAGCCGCGCGCATAACTGCGGCAGGCGTCCTGCCAGCCGGCGTGAGCGGCGATCTCGACGGCGGAGAAGGTACTGGAGAAGGTGTCCAGGGCGACGAGGGCGAGCAGCGTGTCGCGGTCGCTGACGTGATGGTTGAGCGCCTTGCGGTCCACGCCGAGGTGATCGGCCAAGGCTTGCATCGTCAGGGCGTCGGGGTCGAGGGACCGAGCAGCGTCGACGATCTTCGGGAGGGTGAGCCCGGCGCGCACGCCAATGGCTCGCCGCGTCGCGCCGCGTACAGCGGTTCGTTCAGTGCTCATGTGTCGCCTTCGAGGGAGTTGACGAGGGGCAGGCGCCAGCATACGTTCACTCCACCAGCGAGTTCCCGGGCGGGAACTAAGGCTCTCGGACGAAGGAGTGAGCGTGAGCGTCGCAGCAGAACGGGACTACAGGATCGTGAGCAAGGAGCGGCTCGAGGGCAACGCCCAAAGATGGCGGCGATTCGGCGAGCCGACACCCGCCGGGGGATCGCTCAACGCGGGGGGCACACCCGACTACGGCCTCTTCGGACCGGAGTCGGTGGTGTGGGAAGTGCTGCTGCACCCGGCCACGATCGTGTTCCAGTACGCCTTCCAGGGCCTGATCCAGTCGACCTACCGTCCGGTCATCGCCGGCGTCCGGGACCACGACCCCCTGTCGCGCAAGACCCTCAAGGGCACGGTGACGTTCTTCGACCTTTTCGAACGCGGCCAGCGCAACTCTGGGATGCACGCGCCGATGTGGCTCGGAGACACGGAGTCGGCCCAGCGGATGTGGAAGCACCTGCACCAGATCCACAGCAAGGTCGCCGGGCCGACCATCGACATCGGCGAACCCGAGCTCGGCGGGTACGCGGCCGCCGGCGCGCGGGACGCGATGTGGGCGGCCCTGACCGAGATGCACTCGATGCTGTGGCTCTACGAGTCGTTCGCCTTCCGTGATGGCAAGCTGCCGCACCGGCTCTCCCCGGAGAAGCGCGACCGGTACTTCGCCGAGGTTGCTGCCTACTGCCGCCTGGTGGGAGCACCCGAGGAGGACATCCCGCACTCGAAGGCCGACATGGACGCGCTGTACGAGAAGTACGCGGACCTGTTCGGCACCCCGGAGACGATGGCGATCTGGCCCGACTCCGGCGAGAACTTCGCCAAGCAGATGTTCGGACTCTTCAAGAAGAACTTCCACCGCTCCCAGCTGCCGGCAGTCTTCTACGCCGGAGTCCTCGACCACGGCCTGTTCCGCCAGCTTGCCGCCGGCGCCTCATCAGGCAAGATGCGCGCATCGCTGGGCATGAGCCCGGGGCGTTCGCGACTCGCCGTCCTCGTCGCCAAGCTCGCCCTCCCGTTCGTCTGGATGATGCAGCGCGGTCCGTTCGAGCGCCACTACATGCGACTGATGTGGGGCCCCGACGGCGTCACGCTCATCGAGTCCGCCCGCGCCCTGCGCGAACGCGTCCGTGCTGAGGCCGTCTGAGATGCGAACGGCCGCGCCCGCAAACCCCGAGACGCCGATCAACACCATCGGTGACATCGTCAGCACCGCTCGCGATCGCTTCGTCACCGGCGCGACCCGCCCGCTATCGTGGCGCCGCGCACAGCTAGAGGCGCTGCGACGACTACTGCTCGAGAACGGCCCGGTGATCGAGGCCGCCCTGTGGCACGACCTGCGCAAGAACGCGACCGAGGCCCGGCTCGCGGAGACCGGGGTCGTGCTTGCCGAGATCCGCCACACGCTGCGCCACCTGCGGCGCTTCACCAGACCGCGACGTCAGCCGCTACCGCTGACCCTGCAGCCAGCCAGCGGGCGCCTCGTCCGCGAGCCGCTCGGCGTCGCGCTCGTCATCGCACCCTGGAACTACCCCGTGCAGCTCCTCCTCGCACCGCTCGTCGGCGCCCTCGCCGCAGGCAACGCCGTCGTCCTCAAGCCCAGCGAACTGACCCCCACCGTGTCCGCGGCCATGGCTGATCTCGTCCCGCGCTACCTGGACGCGGACGCCGTCCACGTCGTCCAGGGCGGGGTGGAAGTTTCTACCGAACTTCTGAGGCAGCGGTTCGACCACATCTTCTACACCGGCAACGGCACCGTCGCGAAGATCGTCGCCCACGCCGCAGCAGAGCACCTCACACCCGTCACCCTCGAGCTCGGCGGCAAATCCCCGGCCTGGTTCGACGACGACGCACACCTCGACCAGGTCGCCCGTCGCCTCGCCTGGGGCAAGTTCCTCAACGCAGGCCAGACCTGCGTCGCGCCGGACTACGTCCTCACCACCCCCGACCGGGTGGACGCGCTCACCGCGGCGCTGCAGCGCGCGATCACCGACATGTACGGGGCGGACCCTGCTGCCAGCGACGACTACGGCCGCATCGTCAACGACCGGCACTTCACCCGACTGACCGGCTATCTAGAGGGCGCGGACGTCGCCGTCGGCGGCGAGCATCACGCGGACGACCGGTACATCGCACCCACCGTCGTGCACGCGCCGGGCCCGCCACACACGACCGAGGAGCCCGCCTATCTGCGCGAGGAGATCTTCGGCCCGATCCTGCCCATTCTCCCCGTCGCGGGAGTCGACGCGGCGATCGACTACATCGCCGCGCGCGACAAGCCGCTCGCGCTCTACGTCTTCAGCGACTCGGCCGCGACGCGCGAGGCGTTCGTCGCCCACACCTCCTCCGGCGGCGTCGGCCTGGACGCGCCCATGCTCCAGGCCGGGATCGCCGAACTGCCCTTCGGCGGTGTCGGCGCCAGCGGAATGGGCGCGTACCACGGCCAGTACTCGGTTGACACATTCAGTCACCGCAAGACTGTCGTACGCAGGCCGCACCCCTTAGACACTCTGCGATTCGCACAGCCGCCATTCACTACCGCCAAGCGGCGTATCGCGGAGCGCTCCACCAGTTAGCAGGCTTCAAGACTCACCGACACTTGGAGTCGTAGCCCACCGCCGCAGCCGCTCGTCGACAAGTGAAGCGCCGCCTCAGAGCCGACAGCTTCTGACACGCCCGCGCTGCGCCCTCGACACGCCGTTCAAGAATCCAGGAAACCGACGGTTCGAAACGTCGGCGGGGTCTGCAACGTTCGCCGCATGGCGACCACTTTCGGTTACGCGCGAATCGTTGTCGACGCAGCGTGTGTCGCCAGTTCCGATCGCGCCTTCGGGGCAGATTCCCAGGGAACAGCAAGGGGCGATGGAGGCAATATCCGTAGCGTCGCGCCATGACGAACTACGAACCCACCACCACGGCCACCGTCCGTCGCCCCCGCCATCGGGTGACGGCCTCGATCCTCGGAGTGCTGTTGACGGGCAGCCTGGCCCTCTCCGGCTGCAGCGCGACGAGCAGTGACGACTCCACCGCCACCACCGGTGCGAGTCCGGCTGTCACGGACACCAGCGGTTCGGACAGCACGGGCAGCACCACCTCAGATGAGACATCGTCATCAGGAACGACCACGGCGACCATCTCGGACACCGCGGCCGCAGCTCAGGCCTTCCTCGAGACGCTGTCCGATGAGCAGCGTGAGCAGGTGCTGTACGACTACGACGACGAGACGAAGACGACCTCGTGGTCGAACTTCCCGGTCACGTTCGTCGAGCGGGCCGGGCTGAACCTCACCGACCTGACCGAGGAGCAGCAGGCCGCCGCCATGAAGGTGCTCGAGGCACTACTGAGCGACGAGGGCTACGAGACAGTCACCGGCATCATCGGCGGTGACGAATACCTGGCGCAGAACAGCAACTCGACCGAGGAATCACTCGGTCAGTACTACATCGCGTTCTTCGGCGACCCGTCCGACTCCAGCGCGTGGGAAGTGCAGTTCGGTGGGCACCACCTGGGTATCAACGCCACACTCGACGGGTCGAGCGACGAGGTCACGTTCGCGCCTACGCACCTGGGCTCCCAGCCCGCCGTCTACACCAACAAGGACGGCGAGGAGGTGCAGCCGCTAGCCGGGATGTACGACACCGCGTTCGCGTTCTACGACAGCCTGACGGACGAGCAGAAGGAGCAGCTCTACCAGGGCGAGGACGTCAGCAACCTGGTGTGCGCCCCGGGTGGCACGTGCGACTACCCGACCGGCACCGGGATCTCCGGCGCGGACCTGACCGACGAGCAGAATCTACTGCTGCTGGACGTCATCGCGAACTGGGTGGGCCTGTCCGATCAGGAGACCACCGACGCCGCGCTCGCCGAGATCGAGGCCACCCTCGACGAGACATACATCAACTGGTCCGGCGCCACGGAGTACGACATGACCTCCGGCGACGGCATCTACTTCCAGATCTCCGGCCCGGACGTCTACATCGAGTTCTCCAACCAGCAAGGCTCGGCCGGTGCCGACGTCAACGGCGTCGTCACCGCCGGGTGGGGCCACATCCACACCATCTACCGCGACCCGGAGAACGACTACGCCGGCAGCGTCACCCAGCAAGATGCCAGCGGCATGACCGGCGGCCCCGGCGGCGGGGGGACCCCGCCCGAAGGCGGCACAGCTCCCGCCGACGGCACAGCTCCCACCTCGGGACGGACGGACGCAAGCTAGATTCCCCGAGGTCCCAAGGGCGCGCGGTTCGTGCCCGACCATCCAACGGCCTCGGTGCGCTCGTCCATACCGGCCCAGCGGCCCGGGTCGATTTTGAACGCGCGCAACTGCTCGTGGAACGCGGTGCAATGACGGAGTCGGTGGGATGGGTCAGTAGGGCCCTCTCCCTGCGCCCGACAGACACCGTCGGGAACGGTATCTGTCGGCGTGGCCCGCTGCGGAGCCGACCAGCAATCACCTGGTCGTCGACGGGCCTGACCGCGCACGGCATCGAGCGGACGGGTCACGAGCGCGTCCGAGGTGGGTGGTCTGTCAGCCGCGCCGCAGGCACTGCTCGACAGCGCCGCGCTCGGTGGCGAGCCGGGCGGCGTCGGGCCGCTTGGTCCAGGCGCGCAGGTCTGTGACGACCGAGGGAGCCGACCGCAGGAGCACCAGCGCGGTGCCGAAGGGGAGCATGCGGATGGTCTCCGGCGGCATGACGGGCACGCGGCGCACGGATCGCTGGACGGAGCGCGACCCGTCGCCGACCGAGACGTTGTCGGTGACATCGTCGCGCTCGCCGATCAGGGCGGAGACGTCCTGGAGGTCCTTGGCGACGGACGCGCCGCCGAGGACGACCTTGACGATGGACGCGTCCCAGATTGCGCCGGCGTTGTGGTCGCCCCACTTCGCGCGCGCCTGGGACAACGACTGCAGCACGGGCATGGTCGTGATCCCGGTGCCGCCTCCCTCGGCCATGAGCACGGGCAGGGACGGTAAGGGCGACAGGTTGCCGATCTCGTCGAGAGCGAGCAGCAGCGGCGGGTCCAGGCGCGCACCTGCTGATGCGGCGGCCAGGGTTCGGGAGGTCTCGACGAGGTCCTCGATGAAGGCCGCGACCAGCGACCACGACGCCGACGCGCCTGCCCCGGTGGACAGCAGGTAGAGCGTGCCGTCGGAGCGCAGGAACTCGGCGGGGTCGAACGACTCGCCGTCGCGCGGGGTGACGGCGTCCAGGACCCGTGGGTCGGCCAGGCACGTCAGCGCGAGGGAGACGCCCATCCAGATCGAGTCCCGCGTGCGTGGGTCGGACCCGATCGTCGACTCCAGTGACTCGGCCCAGCCGGGCGCGGCGCGGGGGTTGGAGGACAGGATCGCGACGGCGTCGGCGGCGGCGGACGGCGACAGGGACCAGGCGAACAGGTCCCTGGGGGTGCACTGCCCGAGCGCGGCGGCGTGCAGCAGCGCCTGAAGGGCGGTGCGGGTCTTGCCCTCCCAGAACCCGCCGGACTCGACCCCGCCGGTGGACAGCCCGGTGGCGGAGCTGAACCCGGTGGCGCGAATCATCGCGGTCAACGGGTTCTCGCACCCCCGCACGGGCGACCAACGCAGCCCGGAGGGCAGGCCTTCCGCAAGGTGCTGCGGGTCGAACACAGCCACCGGGCCGCGCCGCTCCCGCGCCTTCATGGTGGCGGTGAGGTTGTCGGGCCGGGTCGAGGTCGTGATGACCGGGCCGGGGGCATCGAGGATCGAGTTGATGACCAGGTGCAGGCCCTTGCCCGAGCGGGGTGGGCCGAGCACGAGCACGGAGTCCTCGACCGACGCCCATACCTTCTTGCCTCTGGCGGTTCCGAGGAGGTAGCCGACGTCGGACGGTGCGGGCTTGGTCAGCGAGGGCCGCAGCGTGCCCGAGCGGGCGAGCAGAGCGCGGGTGGAGGCGGCATTGGCGACGTCGCGGCCCGTGGCAGTTCCCGCGAGCTGGTGCGGATCGCGGGGCGTCTTGGTCGTCTCGCGCCGGAACACGCGCCAGACGGCGAATGCTCCCGCACCGAGCACGGCCAACAGCGCACCGACCACCGCCCAGTACGGGACCGGGCTCAGACCGGGCGCGCCGAGCGCAGTCGCAGGGTCGGCGGGCGTGATCAGGACCTTGACCCCGGCGGCCAGGCCCGACGTCGGAGCCTCGACGTGGGACATCAGCGCGGCGAGGTGGCCTGCCACGCGCAGCACTGCAGCGAGCACGACGCCGGAGATCAGCAAGATCAGCCCCAGATTGGTCAGTTCGTCCCCGCCGTGGGAGGACGCCGACGCGCTCACGCCACGCCTGCCGCGAGAGCGTCGATGGCGGGGTCGTGCACGACCACGGTCCCCGAGGTGCGGCCGAGCAGCACGACGGCGGAAGGGAGCCGCTCGAGCAACGGGGCGGGTAGCGGCAGCGTCGCGCGGCCGTCGTCGTCGGCGTCGCGCGCGGCCACGACGACTGCGACGCACACCTGCTCTCCAGGCAGGAACCCTCGCCCGACGACCCCGAGCGGGAACTCGGCGTGTGACGTCGGCTCAGGGACCGATGTCGATGGCGCTGTCGGCTCCGGCCCGGTCGCGGGAGGGATGGGTTCGGCCTCGCAGATCTCCGTGTACATGCCGCCTTCGGGGTTGACCGCTATCACGTGCACGGCCTGGCCGAGGTCGAGCGCGACCAGCCGGCCGACGTCTCGCGGGTCACGGACGTTGATCGGGACCGGCGGCTCGGGCAGCTTGTACGGCTTGTCGGCCACCGTGACGTCGGGGGTCCAGTCCGGCCGGTAGGCGATGTGCACGCTGGGCAGGTCGGTCTGCGGGTCGTCGTGCTTCACCGTGTCACCGCCGTCGATCGAGAGGATGCCGCTCGTCGGGCGGACCTGGGAGCCTCGCGCGTGCGTGGAGGGTCGCCGCGGGCCGCTCCCAGGCCGGGCGGTTCGCCGTCACCGATCTGGCGAGTCTCGAGCCGGTCAAGGACCGCGACGGCGGCCTTGCGCGCACGTTCGGCCGTCGAGGTCACGACGTCGAACACCGACTTGTCCCGGACGGTGCTGGCCCAGCTCGTCACGTACGGCACAGAGAACGTGGAGGTGTCCATGCCGTGCGCGGCCCCGATCATCAGGGCAATGGTCTCGGCCTCTACCTCGATCACGCCCCGGTGCGCCTGGGCGTCGGCCGCGTCCGGGGCGTGGAGGCGCACGTGCCCGAGCTCGTGCGCGAGCGTCTTGACCCGTGCCGCGTCGTCCAGGTCGCCGCGCACGGTCACCGTTCTGGCGAGGAAGTCGGTCTGGCCGTTCGCCCCACCGATCCCGGCCGCCGTCGGTACAGAGAGCAGCGCGAAACCGTCATCGACCACTTGCGAGGCCAGCCCATCCCACAAGCCCGCCGGGGCCGCGCCCTCCAGGAGCTGCGGCATGGGCGGTTCGGGGATCGGGTCACCCTCGGTCTGGCTCACGTCCCACACGTAGGCGGGCTTGGTGCCCTTGAGGCGTGCGCGCACGACCTCTCCAGGCGCGGGCTGCTCACCGCGGGTGAGCAGCCGCCATGGCCCGACGGCGGGGTTGTCGGTTGCGTACCTCGCGGTCAACGGCGCGAGGATCACGTACCCCGACTGGCCCTTCGTGACCTGTCGGCCCAGCCGCTGCCACTGCCGATACCCCGCGACGTACGTCGGCTGAGGTGTGGGCACCCGGCCGGCCTCAAACGCCTCGGCATGCTGGACGGCGATCAGGACGCAGTTGTTGAACGACCGGGTGCGGAACCGCGCCGCGAACTCGATCGCCCGCCGGAACCCGCCGTCGGCCGCCATCGCCTCCACAGCGTCGGCGAGGCGTTCGTGCGCCTCGTCGATCTTGCGCTCGCGCGTCGCGGCGGCAGCTTCGACATCGGCGTTCCAGCGACCCATCTCGCACCTCCAGCGTTGGGACACTCGGTAGGTGTGCTGGTACCGCCGCTCACACCCCGGTGAGGCGGGCAGAGGTGTCGAACAGTTCGGCTTCGGCGGGGTGGAGCTGGTGCTGGACGACGAAGGAGCGTTCGCGGATGTGCCAGAGCCCTTGCCCGGTATCGAGGGTGGGCAGCAGGCCGCGTTCGGTGCGGGTGAGGCCGAGTGCGGCGGCGGTGGAGCCGAGCTGGTCAGACTCCTGGCGGTAGATGACGCGGGTCTCGGCGTTCGCGAGGAGTGAGGTGGCCAGCGCGCGCATGGCGGAGCCGGAGTCTCCGACGTTCTCGAGGTCGGACAGCTTGTGGAAGATGAGCATGTTCGCGATGCCGAACCAGCGTGCGAGGCGCCACTGGGCGTCCATGCGGCGCAGCAGCGCGGGGTGGGACATGAGCCGCCACGCCTCGTCGTAGACGACCCACCGCTGCCCACCCGACGGGTCGAGCAACGCGGACTCCATCCAAGCAGAAGCGCAGGTCATCAGCAGCGAGATCGCAGTGCTGTTCTCCGCGACGGCCGAGAGGTCGAGGGTGACCATCGGCAGGGTCGGGTCGAACCTGACCGTCGAAGGGCCGTCGAACATCCCGGCCAGGTCGCCCGCCACCAGGCGGCGCAGTGCGTGCCCGGGCAGGCGTCCATCTTCGGCGAGGCGGCCGTCGATGTCGTCGCGCCGGTCGGGGGCAAGGAGCCGGTCGACGACCATCGGGAGGACGGGCACGTCGGAGGTACGGACGACGTCGTTCAGGGCGACGTCGATCGCCGTGTGCTCCAGCGGGGACAGGTGCCGGTCCAGGACGGTCTCCGCGAGGGCCCCGAGCAGGTCGCGGCGACGGGCGGCGAGCTGCGCGGTCCAGGTGGCGTCGTCGATGTCGGTGCGGCGGTGGCCTTCGTCGAGCGGATTGAGCCGGGTGGGCTGGCCGTGACCCAGCGCGATGGCCTGCCCGCCGACGGCTTGGGCGACCGGTGTCCATTCGCCCTTCGGATCGCACGGCACGTACACGCGCCGTCCGAACGGGACGGACCGCGTGCACAGCGACTTGGCCAGGGACGACTTGCCCGACCCGACAATGCCGGCGACGACGACGTTGGGCGCGGTGATCAGCCCGCGCGCGTACAGCACCCACGGGTCGAAGACGAACGCGGACCCTGAGTACAGGTCCTGCCCGACGAACATGCCGTCGGCCCCGAGCCCGCCTTCGGCGAGGAACGGGTAGGCGCCGCACCAGGTGGCGGAGGTGTCCTGGTGTTTAGGCAGGAGGAACCTCCCGGGGGTTCGCAACGCCGCAGGTCCGGGTTCGCCGGCCTTCGGCAGGAGCACGGTGGCGCGACGTTCGGCCAACTCTGCCGCGCGGCGCGCTCGGGCTGCCGCGACGCGTGCGGCACGGTCGTCAGCGGCGATCCGGGCCGCGGCCAGGCGGCGAGCCTTGCGCAGGCGGCGGCGTTCGCCGGCCGGGGCGATCAGGACGGCGGTGTGCAGCCGCTCGCGGTTCACAAGGTCCGGCCGGGCTGCTGGCGGCGGGCGCGTTTGCCGCGCATGTCGACGACTCTGGCCCGCGGGCCCCGAGGCTCGCGTTCGACGCCGTCGGGTTCGGCCCCGCGCCAGGCGATCCGTCCGGAGTGCGACTGCGCCTCGTCGATCAGGCCCTCGGCCCTCTCGAGCAGCAGCGACGCCTTGCGCAGGGTCATCGCCGCGTCATAAGCGTGATTGCGGCCCTCGAACTGGTTGCCGTCGTCGGTGCGTGCAAGCTCGCGGTGATGCATGTGCGCGGAGGCGACGTTGACCAGCACGGACTGCAGACGGCGGGCGATCACGAGGACGTCGGCGGTCACCCAGTAGGTGTCGCCCGGGTCGTCGAACCAGCGCGTCGCGTGGACCAGGGCACGCAAGTGCTCGGCGGCGTCGTCAGCGGACGTCACGGGGCGGTCGTAGTCCGGGGCTGGCATGGCGGGCCTCCTCGCAGGCAGGTGCATCCGGCAGGTGCGCGACATACTCCACGATCGAAGACGGGCAGCGGGCCGCCCTATGGCAGAGCCAAGGCGGGTTGTCGCCAGAGCGCGACGAAGTTGAGGACGGCGTCAGGGGCGGATCCGGATCGGGAGCCGGTTGACGTCAGCGACGGGTGACGGCGTTCGCCCAGACCCAGGCGAAGCCTTCCCTGCCGTGGATCGAGATGTAGCGCACATGCACTTGCCGTTCGGTCCAGCCGATGGCGTCACCGTCGCACTCGTGGCTCCCGGACTGTCGCGCTTCGATCCAGACCTTCACGGGGATCGGGTCCGACGGCTCGATGATCCTCTGCCCGACGCGTTGCTCCCTGGGTGCGTCGTGCGCGAGGTCGCGCATGGGCACCATCTCGATACCGCGGTCGCTGAGGATCCGTCGGCCATCTCCAGTCAACACATCCTCCTGCGCTCGAACTAGTGTTCGAGAGGATCGTAGGGCGGGACGCTGGTCGCCGTCACGCGAGAGGGTGCTCGGAAAGGCTACGTGGGCCGGCACAGGGGCAGCGCTGCCGCCGCGAATGCCTGAGCCTGCTGGCCCCATAGGCGCCTGGTCTCGCAGGAGCCCTGGATCGCGGCCTGCTCGATGGCGGCCACGGCGCGCTCGAGTTCGTCCGGCGACGGCGCGCTGACGGAGATGAGGCCGACGGCGCGCAGGATGCCGTGGCCGGAGGTGAGGTCGGCCTCTTGTTGGAGGACGTCGGCGTACTCAGCGCTCTGGGCGGCGTCCTCGATCTGGCCGATGCGGGCGCGTTGGGCGGCATCGGAGATGTACTCGGTCTTCTTCCTGCGGATGTCGCGAGCGGCGACGTCGGCGCGCACAGGCGTGAACAGCAATGAGAACGTGCGCCGCACCCCGGACGCCAGGAGGACCGGGTGGAGGAAGTCGGGGTAGACCAGGGACCTGGGCCACTCGGAGATCCACAACACCGCGTGGTGGGCGGAGTCGGAGCGCAGGTGCCCCCAGGCCTCGGTGACCGACACGGGGCCGGCGGTGGCCAGCTCGCGGCCGAGGCCGCCGTGGCGTTCCAGGGCGGCGGCGCGGGTGGGGTCGTATGCCGAGCGCAGGACGAGCGCCAGCTCGCCAGGGTCGATGGGGTCGGACGGCGAGAGGTCGGCGGCGCGCAGCGCCGCGGTGAGAGTCTCGACCTCTTGCCGCAGCACGGCGACGGTCCCCGACATCCCGCCGCCTGCTACGCGGATCGCGCGGCCCGCGGCCGACAGGTCGAGGGCGACGGAGATCGTGGTCGCGTGACGTTCGCCGGTGGGACCGGCGCGGCGGATCAGGTCGGCGTAGATGGCCGAGACGAAGGAGCCGTCGACGCATCCGTGGCTGGTCCACCAGTCGCCGAGGCCCTTGCCGGAGTCGGGCAACGTGCGTTCGAGCACCTGCAGACACGCGACGCGACCGGACCGGCATGCAGTGGCCAGCACGCGGGACCAGCCCGTGGTTCGGCGGGTCTGGTCGGCGGGGTCGAGCAGGATGAACGCGGGATGGGAGACCTCGAGGACGGCGGTGAGGGTCCCGCCATGAGGGTCGTGGACGTAGACAGCGCCGGTGTCGGCGTCGACCCACTGACGCAGCCGGGCAGCGTCTCCGGGCAGGGCGAGGGTCCCGGCGGGGCGGGGCTTGCCGATACGGGCCCGGAACTCGAGCTGCCCGGTCGCGGCGCGGGCCTGCCAGCGGCTGGCGAGAGGCATCCATTCGACCAGGGGTCGACCGGCGACCTTCACCCACACCAGCGCCGCGCACACGACGACGACCGGGGCCGCGAACAGGACGGCGGCCTGCCCGAGGTAGAGCGTGGCGACGAACGTCGCCGCCGCGACGGCGACGACGGCGAGCTGCGGCGCCGACAGTCCGAGCAGCACGCCGCGTTTGGCCAGGCGGGAGAACTTCACCGGCTCAAGGCCGGCCTCGTCTCGGTGAGCAGTCATGAGCCTTCGCCCCGCGCCCTCTCGTCCTGTTGCGCGGCATATCCCGCGACGAACCGGCCGGTCGCCGCGCCGGCCTTGGCGGCTTCGCCGGTGACGGCGGCAGCACCCGCGGCCACGCCGCCTGTTGCTGCACCCGCACCCGCCGTCGCGCCTCCACCAGCCGCGCCCGCGCTCGAGCCGGTCGTCGCGCCGCCACCCGAGGCAACAGCTCCCGCGCCGGCCGGTGCAGGCTTTCCACCTCGAGGGGGCGACGCGGGCGAACCGCCAGGGTTCCCGCCCCCGGGCGGGGTCGGCGCGTTCTCGTTGCGGACGCTGGGTGCGGGCTGTTCGTCGTCGAGCACCTTCGACGGCGCCCGTCGCGGCGGGGCGCGGTGAGGTGTGGGCATCGGCCGGTCAAGAGCGTGCTTGGTCTCCTGCTCGGCACCCGTGGCCTGGTGCGTGTCGATGCCCATGAAGCCGATGAACCTGTAGGTCAGGTAGGGCGCGAACCCAGCGACCATCATCAGCACGACGCCTGCCATCGGGTCGGCGAAGGACTGCAGGTCGGCGGAGATGGGAGCGGAGACCTGGGTGGTGGCGAGCAGGAAGATCACGACGACCACGAGCTTGGACGCAATCAGCGCGAGGACGAACGCGCCCCAGCGGGCCGCCCAGCCGCGTGCGGCGTCCCACGTGGCGCCAGCGAACGCGATCGGTGCGAGCACGACCGCGACCAGCAGCAGGGACTTACGCACGAGCAGCGAGATCCACACGACGAACGCCGCCGCGACCGTCAGCCCCGCCAGGGCGATGACGACGAGGATCGGCATCACGGGTCCACCCGCGCCCGACAGCGCGAGACCCGCGGTCAGCGAGGAGACTCGCCCGCCCATCTCCTCGACGGTCGTGCCCGCGGCGGCGACGAGGCCCAGGCACAGCCGGTCGGTGATCTCCAGGGCCGCGGCCAGCAGGCCGAGGGCGATGAACGAGCCGATGATGCCCTTGCCGAGCCCGACCACGGCGCGGGACAGCGCCGCCGGTTCGCGGCGGACGACAGCGCCGATGAGCTGGACGAGGAAGAAGATCAGCATCACGAAGACCGCGATGCCGAAGACGATGTTGTAGATCGCGGTGAACTGGCCGCTGGTGATGTCGACGAACGTCGTGGTCTCGAACGCCGACCACATGATGTCGACGGTCCAGCCGGCGGCGGCGACCGCGGCGTCGGCGAGCCAACGGAACGGGGCGATGACCGCCGTCGCCACGCCCTCGCCGACGGTGTCACAGACCGCGTTCAGGACCGGCAGGTCACAGGCGCCCATGTCAGACCGCCTGACCGACGTCCCAGAAGAAGTTGATGAGCGTGACCGCGCCGCCGCACAGGATCGCGGTGCCGAGCGCGACGAGCACGCCGGTCTTCCCGCGGCCGGCCAGGTGCGGGTTGGAGGAGTTGGCGCCCATCGCCCACACGATCGCCGCGACGATCAGGGCGAGGACCGCGAGGATCAGGCCGACGGTCATGACGGCGCCGACGATCGTGCGCAGCTGTGCGATCCCGGGCAGCCCGTCGCTGTTCGGGGCGATGTCGATCTGGGCTGCGACCTGGGCAACGAAGACGCCGACGCCGTTGATGTCCATGACTGGTCTCCGCATCCATGGGTGGGGGCGGGGCGGGCCTAGATGCCAGCCCCGACGTCGAGGAGGAAGTTCGCCCAGGCGAGCCCGGCGCCGGCCAGCGCCGCGGCGCCGAGTGCCACCCACGCGCCGGTGCGGGCGCGCATCGCGGTGTGCCAGTGGCCGCTGGAGGCGGTGAGCGCCCACGTGACCGCGCAGACCACCAGGGCTCCGACGGCGACGACGAGCGTGACAGTGAGCAGCGCGCCGATGATCCGGGTCAGCTCGCCCGAGGCGGTCACGGCACCGAAGTCCGGCCCGATGGCGGCAGTGACGGCGCCGGTGACGGCGATCGCGACGGCGGTCATGACGTCACCGCCGGGCACCGGGCCGGTGCGGGGGCAGCTACCGCGACGTCCCCCGACTTCTCGGTGGTGGCTAGCCACGTGCCGGGGTCGACGGCGGCACTGGCCGCGCCGCCGGGCCGGATCTCGAAGTGCAGGTGCGGGCCGGTGGAGTTGCCGGTCGACCCCACGTCGCCGATGTGCTGCCCGGCGGTGACGAGGTCGCCCGCGCGGACGTGGATGCCGCCATCGCGCAGGTGCCCGTAGACCGACGCCACGACGCGCCCGTCGACCCGGTGCTCCAACACGACGTGGTTGCCCAGCCCTCCGCTGCTCCCGGCGTACGCGACCTGTCCGGCCGCCGTCGCGAGCACCGCGGTGTCGGCCGGGGCGGCGAGGTCGACGCCGGCGTGCAGCCGACGGACTCCGAGCACTGGGTTGCGGCGCATCCCGTACCCGCTGGTGCGTGTCCAGGTCCCGACCGGAAGCGGAAACACCGTGGTCGTCACAGAGGGGAGGGCGTCGCCGGGGGCGGGGGAAGTCGTCCCCGGCGAAGGCGCGGCTTGCCCGGAGGTGAGCGCGGCGAGGATCTGCCGGGCGGCCGGCTCCCAGACGGCGTACCGGGCGGGGTAGGCGGACACCTCCACGGCCTGCGCCGCGGCGCCCTTGGGCAGCGATGCCCAGCCGGGGATGTCGAGCAGGCCGCGCGGGGAGCCGCCGTTGGGCCCAGATGGCCCGCCGAAGAACGCCCTCGCCTGATACTCGGGGTCCATCAGGTCGGCGACAGTGCCCCACCCGGCCGCTGGGCGCATCTGGAAGATCCCGAGCGAGTCGTGATCGGAGCCGTCCGCGTCGTGCGGGAACGACGCCGACTCGGGGTAGGCGGCCGTGTTCGCGTACATCAGCAGGCGGGACTCGGTCAGGGCCGCCATGAGCGCGACCATCAGGCCCTCGCGGCCGACCCCGTCGATCCCGGAGCCGACAGAGATGATCGTCGCCGCGTGCGCGAGCTGGGCCCGGCCAAGGCGCACGGACGTGCCCTCGGCCGTCGTGACGTCGAGATGGTCGGGAACCTGCCCGACGACGAGGCCCGGTGCGAGGCAGGACGCCGTCGCGCCGGGGGCGACGGTCAGCGCGACCAGCGGCACCGCGCTCAGGGGTGCGACTACCACGGCGGCCGCGGCACCGGCGAGGATCAGTCGCTTCATCACCGGCTCCTCACCGCAGCGGCTCATCGAGGCGGGACAGGCGCAGCAGGTAGCACCGCGGGAAAGCCGGCTCGCAGGCGACGACGGCGGTGAACGCGACGTCGAACGCATCGCTGGCCGGACTCGACTCCCAGACGCCGGCCCGGTGCCTGACCCCGGTGACGGTCAGCGCCGTCATTCCAGGAGCCACGTCGTCGCCCGCGCCCGCGACGGCGTCGGCCCACTGGTCCGGGACGACGACGTCGGCGATGGCGATCCACTGCCGGGTCTCGTAGTCGGCGAGGAAGTCCCAGGCCTGCTTGCTGGGCAGGTAGCCGTCGAGGTCCGCGACCAGGCCGGGGGAGTCGACGCCGCTCGGGTCGGCCACGGCCAGCAGGCGGCCCTTGTGGTCGGCGAGCGTGTATGGGCCTGTCGTGTCCCACTCGAACAGGGCGTGCGCGACTTCGGTCACGAAGATGACCTCGTCCGTCGTTGTCGCGATCGGTGCAAGCTCGCTCGACGTCGGCGCGGGCGAGGGTGGGACGTCGGCCGAGGCCGTCGAACCTGGCCGGGTCGTGGTGTCCGTGGGCAACGCGGCGGGGGAGTCGTGGCGTGCGAGGAGCATGTAGACGGCGAACGCGACTGCCGCGATCACCAGCACGACGCCGAGCACCGTGCGCACGCGATGCAGCGGCCGGGCGGCGGACCACGAGACGGGACGCATCGCCGGCCTCCTCACGCCGCGCCCGCGCGGGCAGCACGGACGAGGTCGACGAAGCGAGTGGACTCGGCGACGGTCCGCTCGAGCATCTCCCAGTCGGCCTCGGAGAGCTTGGCCGCGACCTCGGCCGCGTCGTAGTGCTGGGTCCAGCCGTCCAGGTCCGTCCACGACATCACCAGCGCTGTGACCGACCGCTTCACCGGCGCCTGCGGGACGCGGTGCGAGGACAGCAGCTCTACGCGCCGCTTGCGTTCCTCCTTGGCCCTAGCAAACGCCTTCGCGCTCAGCTGGGCGATCTCCTCCGGCGTCGGCTCATCCTCGAGGTCGGCCTCGTTGCCCGGCTCCGAAACGATTGCGCGGAGCTCGACCGCTTCCATCACCGCCCGGTACGCGGGGTCGACCGGGCCGCCGTCGTTGATCTTGTCCAGTTCGGCCTCGGCGAGACGGCGGACCTCCAGCGGGTAGGACTCGTCGTCGATGACGTCCTGGATGTGGCCGATCTGCTCCATCCGCTGGAAGGAACCGGATCCGGTCACCATCACGGCGGCGCGGAAGCGGGTGCGCGAGGAGTCGCTACGCGGTGGTGAGGAGTCCTCACCACCGTTCTCTTCCCCGACGTCGCCGTTCCCGCCGAAGCGAGAGGCCTTCTGCCGACGGCGTGCGTCTTCGGCCAGGACCGTCTTCAGCTCTCGGTAGAGCCTGGCGGCCTCGGTCGGGGCGAGGGGCTTGTGCAGCGCGTTCTCGTCCTGTTGGGCGAGCAGCCCGGACAAGGGGTCGGAGATCCCGGCCCGCACCCAGACCTTCACGCTCGTCCAGCCGAGCCGGGTGATCGCCTCCAGGCGCCGCCGCCCGCACACGAGCACACCGTCCGGAGTGACGGTGATCGGCTGGAGTAGGCCGACCCGCTCGATCGACGCCATGAGCGCCGTCAGGTCACCGAGCTCGACGCGGTGGCGGATCCCGACGGTGATCGAGGAGACCAGGCGCTCTGCGCCGAGGTAGTCCTTCGCCTCAGGCATGCCGCACCTCCAGGCACAGCGGCGCGGACCTCGCCAGGGCACGCGTCACGCGCGTGTCGCAGCAGATCTCCTCGCGCGACTGGCCGACGACCAGCCGCCACAGCAGCCCCCGGCCGAGGTCCGTCGCGGCAAGGTCCGGGTTTGGCGCCCCGAGCACTACGGTGAGTACCCGCGTCCACTGCTCCTGGCTCAGGTCCAGGTGCGCCCACCCCTCCCGGTGGCGGCGCAGGTACTCGAACGCGCGGCGCCGCTGCCCGGCCTCGACGAGGCGCGAACAGATCAGCTCCAGTGCGCCCCACGCGACGTCGGCCGGCCAGCCGCAGAACGAGAACACCCTCACCGCGTCGGCCAGTGCCGAGGCCGTCGGCACGAACCGCGCCGAGACCGGCTCGACGCCGATGGTGGTCTCGAGGGAGTCCTCGACGTGGGCGCCGCAGGCCGTGAGCTCGCGTTCGACCGAGACGTGTTCGGCAAACCGCTTCGCGTCGAACAGCGGCTCATGCATCAGGTGCCGAGCCTGCTCGACCCCGCACAACAGGCCGTTCGCCCGGTGCTCGGCCTGCAACGTGCGCTGCACCGCCTGGGTCACCACGCCCCACGGGTCCCGCGCCCAGCGCGTCGCCGGCGCGGTGAGCGCCTCGTAGGCGGTCGTGGCAGCGTCCTCGCCCGTCTGCCCGTACTTGCGTGCCAGGCCCCGGTACCGCTCGGCGCAGTGGCTCAGCAGTTCCTGGGCTTCCGGCCCGTCCCACCCCGCCGGGCAGCGGTGCAGCTCGATCAGCATCCGTCGCAGACCGGCCGCGCACGTGAACCGCGGGGTGCTCATCGGTCCAGTCCCTTCGCCCGCTGAGTCGCCCGACGGGCCCGCACCCGCCGCGAGGCCGCATGCGCAACGACGGCTGGCGCGAGGACGACGGGCCGGGTCGCCCTCGACTGCGCCGCCAGGCTCCGCTCGACGACCTTGCCGAGCGCCGGAGCGACCACGACCATCGGCAGCTCGGACGGCCGCACCCACGGCACCTCCGGCCTCGACTCGGCCTCGCCGCCACCGCCGTCGGGGACCCCGGTGGGTGCCTCGTCGCTGGCGATCGGCCGATGGTCTTGAGACCACTTCGTGGGCGGGGAAGGTGGGTGACGCTCGTCGTCGTGCTGCATGTGGTCGTCGTCGGGGTTCATCGGGTCACCGCCTCGGTCGA
This sequence comes from Isoptericola sp. NPDC056618, assembly GCF_042792715.1. Lineage (NCBI taxonomy): Bacteria > Bacillati > Actinomycetota > Actinomycetes > Micrococcales > Promicromonosporaceae > Isoptericola > Isoptericola sp. NPDC056618. The sequence continues at coordinate 287,986 of NZ_JBHTVZ010000002.1, forward strand.
CCGTGACGGGGCACGTGAGTGGCCGCGTCGACGGGCAGCCGGTTCACGCGGACCAGTGCGGCGAAATGCCGAGCGGATCGTCGCGGCCGTCTCCTGGGCGCCGAGCCCGGCACGCTCGGCCGCATCGCCGAGCAGCCCGAGCACCGAGACGCGGTCGAAACCGTCCTCGACCATCCGGCACGCCGCCCAGAACAGCCCCCCGTTGCGGCCGCCCTCCGGGCGCGAGGCCACCCACTCGGCCAGGTGCTGCGGCGAGGCGTTCACTACGGGCGCGGCGCCGCCCGGCGCGGGTTCGCGGCGCGGCGGCGACAGCAGGTCCCGCAGCGCGGCAGCGTCCACCGGCGCGGGGGAGCGGTGAGCGACGACGATCACCTCGTACTCGCGCACGACGCCGTCCGCCGTTCGGACCCGGGACGGCGGGACGACGACATACCCGCCGTCGCCGCGGAAGTCGACGTGCGCCGTCGCGAGAGTCCACGACCGCTGCTCGGGCTCGTGCGGGAAGTAGGCGTGGACGCCGCCCGACGGTGTGCGTACCACCCACGCCCACGACCCCACGAGGCCCGCCTGTCGGGCGCGCTCGAACCCGGCGAACCCGCTGCCGCCGTCGTGCGCGTCGATGTCGACGACATCCACCCCGGACGCGGCGCCGGTCGGCAGGCCGATGTTCGCCTCCGGCCAGCGGCGCCACCACGCGGTCACCTGCCGCAGGTCGCGCGAGGCATCGTGGAAGCCACGCCGCGTCAGCGGCGCCTTCCCCGCCAGCCGGCAAGGGAACACTGCAGCACCCGCCCGTGCGTAGGCGAGCGCTGCCTGCCCGAGAGACGGCGTGGACGACGCCGCGATGAGTGTCGCCTGCGTCGAGCCCACGGGAGCGGTAGAGCGTTCCATGCGCGCCACGCTGCGCCGGGTGCGTTACCGGAAACGTACGGGGTGCACCACCCCGTACGTACCCCGTACGCACCAACTGTTCTGACATTCGCCCAGGTCAGAGTGCGTACGGGGAATCGTTTCAAGAAGGCTGGCACCAGCCTTGGTGGGCGGCGACACCCGACTCGCTGCGCCACCCCGTACGCACTGTCGCTTGCGGACGGTCCAGGACCTCGCACCCCAGGGTGCCGGGCCTTTCTATGTCACCGTGGCACGCGAGATTGCTCCGAAGGGCTCGCGCGGGCGCTGGCCGGTGTGGCTGGCCGTGCCGGTTAGTTGTGAGCCGTGGCGTCGTCCTCGTTCCGCTTCTGCAACTCCGTCGTGATGGCCTGCAACTCCTGCTGAATCTCCGCGAGGGAGTTCTTCCCTCGGGATGAGCCGGTGAGCTTCTGCATTCCTGGCGGATCGCCGTCAACTGCCCGAGCGGTGAGTCCGACTGCGTCGAGAAGGAGTGCTGCGCGTACATGACCGCATCGAGCCGGTACTTCTCCTCGTATCTACGACGCCGGCTCCGCCGATACGACACGGTCACCGTGACGTCGAGCGGGAGGTCGCTCTCCCCCTGGGCAGCGAGGTCCACCGACACTATGTTCGTCAGTTCGTGGCCAGGCCCGAGGCTGTCGATGCGCCGCCCGTAGCGCACGACAATGGCCTCCCGGAGTTCCGGTCCAGATTTCATCAGAGGAAGGGTGCCCAGCGACGGATCAAACGTGACATCTATGTCACGCGCGACCGAGGGGCCAGCATTGCGCACCACGAGGTCCATGCGCTTGTACGCCCTCTCGGGGATTCGGTACTCGGCCACGATCACCGGGCGGCTGCGCTCTCGGCTGTCGTTGGCGGCGTGGACGAGGGTCCGGATAGCGACGATACCCGTCACAGCCGCCGCCAACCCACCGACCGCCGTCCAGTCGAAACCCGTGCTCGCCGTGGTGCTCGTTGGCGCGCTCGCCAGCGACATAGTCATCAGGAGTGCCATGCCCGGGACGCTACGCGGCTGCGACCGCGTCGCGTAGTCCACGGTGGGTGAATCATTCCGATCGACCCGCTACAGCTTGGAACCTCGTCTTCGGGCTGCGTCGATCCTCTGCGTACGTTCGGACGGATCGAGCGGCGGGCGGTAGTCGTCGGTGCGTTGGAAAATCCCCTCACCTCTGATCTGCGCTGCCTCGGCGTGGTTGCCTTCGAGTTCGGCGATCCTCGCGAGATCGAGCCGGGCGGTCTCGTCGTATGGGGAGGCGCTGAGCGCGATCTCGGCGGCGCGGCGTGCGGTGGGCAGTTCGCCGTCCTTCATGGAGCGGGTGGCGACGAGGTGGGCGACGTCGGTGATCGCGGCGGCGAACTCCTGGTCGAAGCGTTCGCCTTCGAACATCCACGTCCAGGAATCGGCGCGCAGGTCGGCGAACGGCTCGCCGCGCACCAGCCGGAGAGCGGCGACCAGGTCGGGCAGGCCGTCGGTGCCACGCGCTTGGGCGCGGGCGCGCAGGCGGCGGAATAGGTCGACGTCGAACAGCACGCCGTGCAGCGTGTACCCAGTCCAGCCGTTCTCGCTGCGCTCGCGGGTGCTCGGGGCTGTAGGCAGGTACTCCTCGCCTGTGCGTGGATCGACGCCGAGGTACTTGCGCAGGTGGCTGACGTCGACGCGGGCGCGTTCGCGCGTGTACCCGAACTCGTCGGACAGCGTGGCCGAGGGGACCCCATGCGGTCGGGCCCACAGGTACGTCATGAGCTCGATGTAGTGGTGCTTGCGCTCGGAAACTTCCTGGCTGACGCCGTGCGCGGTAGCGCGGAGTCTGCCCAGGAGCATGACGCGCGGAACCGGGCACTTGTCGCCCAGGCGCCACAGCTCGAGGTCGGCGTCGAGCGTCGGGTCGGAGGCGAGCACGGTGTCGGTGGTCGACGGCGGTACGGGCGGGGCAAGCGCGGCGACGTCCTGCTCGGTGGTGGCCGCGGCTTCCACGTAGGCCGTGGCAGGCTTAGGCAGCAGCGACGTCGGCCCGGCTTCCACGTCAGGCGCGGGACGCTCGTCGACCAGCGGCTCGCGCAGCGCGCCGGTCTGGTTGATGAACGCCCTGTATCCCTCGGTGATCGTGACATCAACCGGCACGGGCACGTTCACTCGACTCTGGGTGGCGCGGACGATCTCGGCGACCGCCGCGGCCTCGGGCTCGCTCAGCCCGGGCGCGCGGAGGTCGATGCCGAGGGTGGGGACCCGCAGGCGCTCGTCGTCGACCTTGATGATCACCGCCGAAGCCGTGGCCGGATCGGTGAGCGTGACGACGACCGCGCCCGGCCGTGACGCGTGCGCTGCGATGACCTCGGCGAGCCGGGTAACGCCCTCTGCGGGGGCGGCCCCCGAGGCAATGACCACGACGTGCAGTTCCTCGGGGTCGTCGCCGTCCGAGGCCACCGCCGACCGGGTGGCCGCGTCGAGCGCGCGGGCGTCGCCGGCCGCGTAGGAGACGAGCCGGAACTCGTCGAGGTCGGCGAGCTCGTCGCCGAACCCGAGCGCATGGACCTGGACCAGGGTGGACCACGGTGACAGGGCCAGCTCGGCGGCCAGGTGCCGGCCGAACCGCTGCGTCGCCTCGGCCTCGCCGGCGACGGTCAGCACGCCGAACCGATCCAGGTTGAGCAGCCACGCCACGCCTGCGTCGTCGGCACCGATCGACACAAGCATCGGGTACGGCGCGACATCGTCCGTGCTCTCGACACTGGTGTCGAGGGGTGCGGTCCAGCGGGTGCCCGCGCCGGTCCACGGTGCGCCGAGCTCGGCATCGTCGGCCAGGTGCAGGGTCGCCGTCTCGGCCGACAGCTCGACGGCGAGCAGCGGCGGGTAGCCGGACGGTTCGGCGAACGCCGAGGCCAGGGAGCGCAACAAGGCGTCGAGCGCCTGGATCCTGGGTGCCTTCGGGCCGCCCACGACCCGGCTCGTGCGAACGACGGGCATGGTCGCGGCGGGCTCGGGGCCGATGAGCATCCCGGGAGTGCGGAAGCGTAGCTGCGACCGTCGGTGGGCGCGGATCGTCAGGAAGACGGCGCCCGCGAGGAGTGCCCCGGCACCGGCGAGACCCGGCACCAGCCACGCCGGAGCCGACGTGTCGCCCGCGTCAGGGGTGCTGTTGGCGGTGGGCGTGGGCAGGTGCTTGTCCGCGGCGGGAGCGCGAGTCGGAAGTTGGCCGTGGGGTACTGAAGTGTCCCCAGCGCGTGTGGGGATCGGCTCCGTGAAGGGCTCAGCGTGATCTGTGCTCGGGCCCTTGTCGGCAGCGCTCTCGCCGAGCTTCCGGTCGTGCGTGGTGACAGTGTGGGGCTGGTGGTTGGCGGGTGGGGCGGAGTCTTCGTCGGGGATGGTCAGCTTCCATCCGGGCAGGATGAGGTCGGGGTCGGTGAGGCGCTCGCCGTCGGGCTGCACGGTGTGCGACGCCTCGACGATGTCGGGGTATCGGTTCGGGTCATCGAGCTCCTCGAGCGCGATCTGGGAGAGAGTGTCGCCCGGCTGCACGGTGTAGGTGCTCGAGTCCGCTTCCGCATCGTCTGGCGTGGCGCCGCCGTGGTTGTCGTCCGGGATGAGCAGGACCATGGGCGGGGCGATGAAGTCGGGGTTGTCGCCGAGGAGGTCCTTGTTGAGCTCGGCGATCTCGGTGTAGCGCAGGGGATCACCGAGCATCTTGTCGGCGATCCGCCATAGGCTGTCGCCCCGAGTGACTTGGTAGGGGGTCGTTCCGGCCACGGGTGCGCGCGGCTCGAGGCCTGTGGGCGTCGCCACTTTCGCGGCCGGGGACCCCGTTCGGGCCGTGGGCGCCGCTGCTCGCGGTGGGGCGACGGTGGTAGGTCGGATCGGCGCGGTCGTGAGGACGGCCGGCAGCTCGTCGGCCGCGGCCGGTGCGCTGACGAGCGAGCCGGTTGCTGGTGCGGCGACGAACAGCAGTGATGCCCACGCGATCATGGTGCGGGCTGCGCGCTGGGGTCCTGCAAGGCGGCGGATGTCAGGTGCGTGGACGCCGCGCAGCTCGGACACCACCTCGAGGACGACCAGGCCGGCGAGGACGGCCCAGACGATCCAGCCCAGCACGCCGAACGCGACCCAGAGCAGCGTGCCGTCGTCGGGCGCGAGCAGGTTGGTCCAGATCGGGTGGGCAGCGATCCGGGCGGGGCTCAGGTCGAGTGCGATGAGGGCAAGCGGGACGCCGATCACGAGGGCAAGGAGGCCGAGGGTGGCCGCCGCACCTGCGAGTCGCTGCCGAGCGTCGGGCGTCGTCGGGGTGCTCATGTTTCGTCGTCTCCCATGGTGCGGATGACGCGGGCAGTGGCGTCCCCGGTGACGGTGAGGTCGTGGATGCCGATGACGCCGAGGAACAGCGGGTCGTAGGTGTCGCTGACGTCGACGCGGATCGTTGTCCCGCCGGTCACCGTGACTGTGCCGCTGACCCCGGTGGCGGCGAGGTAGTCCTGTGCTGCGGCCCGAGCCTGCCCGACATCGATCGAGGGGTATCGGCCTTGCACGGCGGCGGAGTCGAGGTACTGACCGCCCGTGCGGGCAGCCTGCGCGGCGACGTCGCGAGCGCGTTGCTGGGCGTGCACCTGACCAGAGATGTCGACGGCGAGGCCGACCACGATGACCATCGCGAACGAGGCAAGGACGAGCCAGGTGCTCACCGAGCCGCGCTCGACCTGCCGGGCACACGTCGTGCCACGTTTGAGGCTGCGCCGGCGGCGCGTGAGGCTCATGGGTCGGCCCTCCAGGCATCGACGGGGCTCGTCATCGTCGCGATGACGGTGTGCGCACCAGGGACGCCGGGCACGGAGACGTCGGCGAGGTCAACCGTGCACGAAACGGTCGCCGTCACGGTGCCCGCGACTCCGGGCGGGCTGGCCAGGCCTGTGGTGTCGAGGGTCAGGTGGGTGGCGGCGCACCGTAGTTCCTGGTTGGCCAGTCCGGCGCTCATCCCCTGGGCTGCGGCGGCTTGCGCGTCGTCGACGGTGCGGGCGATGGACGCGGCGCGGGCGGCGTCTGCGGCGACGGCTTGGACGGCCTGATGGGCGATGGCGATCCGACCGCCGACGATGACCAGGCCCACGAACAGCACGAAGGCCGGAACTCCGATGACCGCCTCGATGGCGGCCGAGCCGCGTTCGCCGTCCTCGAGCCATCCCCGCGAGACGTGGCATCGACGCCTGGAGCCGGTCATGGTGCGGTGAGCCGTTCGACCGGGACACTGGCGGACTGGCTGACCACCGGCCGCCAGCCGGGGATGACGGACATCGATCGACCGGTCACGGTGATCGTGGCGGTGGTGGTCGTGCTCTGCCCACTCACGGCGACGTCGTTGAGCGCGTCGCCGCCGACGTCGGCGACGAAGTCCGCGGCTGCGGCCTGACCGATCTGGGTGGTGGCGTGCAGCGTGCCGGCGGCTCGGGCACCTTCGGCAGCGGCGGCGATGGCGACCGACCGGCCGTGGACGAAGAGCGCTCCCTGCAGGGCGAGGAAGACGATGGCAACGAGCGCAGGCAGCAGGACGACGAGCTGGACCGATGCGGAGCCGCGCTCGTCCGTCCGACGTCGCTGTCGCGGGCCGGCGTGCCGGGGAGCCCGGCGGTCAGGTGATCTTGCCGGCTTGGCTGGTGACATAGCTCGTGATCGCGGCGACGACGATGGCGACGATGGCGATGACGGCGACGGCCCACAGCACGTGCTCGATCGTGACCGAGCCGCGGTCGGACTCGTCGTCAGGGCGGGCCAGGTGAGCGCGCAGGATGGTCAGGGCGGCGATGAGGTGAGGCATGGGAGCAGTCCCTTCATGACGTGTTCCCCGAGGAACTGGTGTCGCGGGTGATGGGAGGTTCCTCCTTCCTAGTCAGGTGCTCTGCAGCATGCCGAGCACGGCGGGGGTGAGCAGGAGTGCCATGAACACGACCCCGAGGACGGAGCCCGGGATGGACATGCGTTCGCCGATGGCGTTGGCCTCGGCGAGTTCGTCCCCGAGCATGGCGGTGCGCATCGCGGCGGACCGGGCGCGCAGGTTCGTGTAGACGCCGGCACCTTCGGCGCCGGACAGGCGCATGATGTCGGCGAAGTCTGCGAGCTCGGGTAGCCCGAGCTCGTCGGCGAGCGATCGCAAGGCGTCCCAAGGTGGGGTACCTGACCAGCGGGAGCGGCGGAGCTCCTCGGCGAGGCGGGTGAAGACCCAGGAGTTGCCGACCTCGGCGGCGGTCTCCATGGCCTGCCGGGTGCCCGCGCCGTTGTGTCGTTCGGTCGCGACCAGGTCGATGTAGGCGGACAGGGCGCGGCGGAACTCGGCGCGTGCCTTCTTCGCGTCGTCGAGCGCGTTGTAGTTCGCGAGGAAGAACATCACGGCGGCCAGCCCGAGGCCCGCTACGGCAGGGATCGCCACGGGCAGGTCGATCCCGAGCAGGAGGAACACCGCGCCGAGGAATGGCGGGATCGCCAGCCCGAGCGCGGCGAAGATCAGCTTGTCGGCGTAGAACCGCGTCAACGGGATGCGCAGCAGCGCGAGCTCGCGCACCGGGGTGCGTACCCACAGCGACGGCGGCAGGGTGCGCATCGCCCACACGCCGAGCCGCTCCTTGCCGGCGAGCTCTCCGCTGCCGGTCATCGTGCGCCTGGCTCGGTTGCGCGCCGGGGTGATGCGCTCGAAGGCGTCCGTGACGTCGACGTGACCTGGCCGCAGGCGGGCGACCAGGAGGACGACGCTGAGCCCCGTCGCAGCGGCCAGTGCCATCACGAGCACCAGGGACGACGTCATGGCCGGGCCCCAGACGTCGTGGAGGCAGCCGCGGCCGGGGTGCCGTCGGCGGTCGGGATCAGGATGCGGGGCCACGGCTTGCCGGCGGCCATGCGCTTCATCCACACCAGCGTCGCGACGTACGCGGCCAGGAGGAGGACGAGGACCAGCTGGCCGACGGGGGTCCGGTAGTTCTGGGTGTACGTGCTGGCCAGGGACAGCACGACCAGGACACTGGCGGAGATGGCCGTGACCCAGCGTGCGGTGGCGCGTGGCTTGGCGCGGTCGGCCTCGACCTGGCGGCGAGCTCGGACGTCTTCGGCGACTGATTCGGCCAGTCCTTCGAGGACGGAGGCGAGGCCGGTGCCGCGTTTGCGGGCCGCGAGGATGAGGTTGGCGGCGATCAGGTCGCCGGTCGCGTCGCCGAGCTCGTCCGCGAACGCGCGCAGAGCGTCCTCGGTACGCCAGCGGGCCCGCAGCCGGGCGGTCAGGCGCGTCAGCTGTGGGGCGATCGGCTCGGGGGCCGAGCGCATCGAGACGATGATCGCCTGCTCGAGGCCTATGCCGACGGTGAGCACTCCGGCGAGGGAGCGGGTCCATTCCTCCATCGCTTCCAGGCGTGCGATCTGGGCTTTCGCGCTGGTGGTGGACATCAGTGCGGGCAGGCCGAGTACCGCGGCGGGGACCGCGATCACGGCCAGCACCCAGCCGGTGGCCCACCACGCGAGGAGTCCGCCGCCGAGGCCGGCGACGAGCATCAGCCGAGTCCGGGGGGCCAGGCCTCGACGGGCAGCCGTCGAAGCGCGCGGGGTCGGCGGTGGGCTGGGGATCAGCCCGACGACGATGGCGATGAGCCCGACGCCGATCAGGGCGCCGAAGACCATGACGATCGGCAGCATCACCTCGCCTCCCCGTGTTCGGCGCGGTGTTGGGCGGCGAGGTAGCCGGGCAGGTCGAAGCCGACGTCGGCCAACACCCGGTAGTCGTCGGGCAGGACACCGGGGACGGCGTCGCCGCCGGCACGAGAGGTGAAGATGTGGGTGGTCGCGTACCCGGTCTCCCGCTCGCCCGGCGCGACGGCGACGATCTCGGCGATCCGCCGGGTCCGCTCGAGGTCGCCGCCGGGGCTGCTGGTGGCCGACAGGTCGAGGTGGACGACGAGGTCCACCGTGGCGGCGAGCTTCGAGGTCGCGAGCTCCTGGGTGACGTGGCGGCCGGCCTCCATTGCGCAGGTGACGAGCTTGCGGATCGCGGCCACGGCTCCCGAGGCGTGCGTGGTGGACAAGGAGCCGGTGCCGGACTCCATCGCCTTGATCATCGCCCAGATCTCCTTGCCCCGGACCTCGCCGACGATCTGGCGGGAGAGGTTGAAGCGGAAGGAGTCGACGAGGGCCTCGTCGAGGGTGAACTCTCCTGGCCGGCGCCCGTCGGGTCCGATCTCACCGGTGCCGGGGCGGGCCTCCCAGGCGCGCACGATCCGGTGCCGGTCGGTCAGCTCGTGCAGGTGCAGCTCGTACTCGGTCTCGAAGGTGCCGATCGGTTCCCACGGGTCGATCTGCGCGCACAGCGCCCGCACGAGAGTCGTCTTCCCGGCGCCCTGCGCTCCGGAGACCACGATGGACTTGCGCGCCCGCACGGCCGCGACGAGGAACGACGCCGCAACCGGGGTGAGCATCCCGAGCTTGACGAGGTCGTCGAGAGTGACCTCGACCAGGCGGTGGCGCCGGATGTTGATCTGAGGGCGGGGGCACACCCAGGCGTTCGCCGCGAGCCGCGCGCCACCGTCCAGGCGCAGGTGCAAGGTGGGGTGTGCTTCGGAGAACTCGCGGGCGTTGACCTCGGAGCGGGAGGCGAGGAAGACGAGGAACTCGATGAGGTCCTCGTCGGAGTCCGCCACCGGGGGCGCGGTGAGGACGGTCCCGTCGGCCAGCTCAAGCAGCACATTGTCGTGCCCGGTGATCATGATGTTCTCGACCCGGTCGTCGTCCACCAGCGGCTGGAGCCGGCCGAGGCGGAACAGAGCGTCGAAGGTCGCTCTCGCCAACGCCTGCTGCTGCGGTAGCGTCCACACCGGTAGGCCGGCGTCGATGCGGTCGGCGAGAGCAGCTTCGACGAGGTCGAGGATGATGGTGCGACCGAGCTCCTCCTGGTCGCCCTTGGTCAGGGTCCCGTGCTCGCTCACGGCCTCGGACAGCTGGTTCGAAGCGCGGGACCGCAGCTGCGCGACGAGCTGCCAGTCGACGTCGTCGACGGAGATTGCCGCTCTCGCGGTGCGGATGGGGTCGACAGTGGTCATGCCGCACCGCCCATTGACTTCGGTCCGGTGGTTCCGGTGACGTCGCTGGTGAGCTCGTCACGGTGCCGTGCCACCGCGGTGGTCATCGCCGCGACCGCGGCGTGCAGGCTCCGGGACAAGGGGTCGGAGGAGAACCGGCGTGGCGGCGTCGCGCCTCGGTGGTAGACCGCGGCGCCGGCCGGGTCGTCGACGATCGACGCGACGACAGGCAGGCCGAGCGCCCTGGTGACTTCCTTGGCCCGGTACGGCTGCCCTTCACCGATCAGCATCAGGCCGGGCTGGCGCCACTGGCCGGCGGGGGCGCGCAGATCCTCGGCCCGGGGCCGGGCCCCGGCGAGGGCGGGCAGGGTGGTGCGCGTGACCAGAAGCGTCAGGTCCGCCCAGGCGAGGAGGTGGTCGGGCGAGCCGGTGAGGCCGAGACGGCCGGCGTCGATCAGGACGTCCTGGCCGCCGCGCTCGAGGTCGGCGAGTGCCTCCGCCAGCGGGGCCCACAGGTCGTGCAGCCCGCCCGCCTGGGCGGGTGACTGCACTCCGACGAGGTAGCTCACGGTGGTTCCCTCGATGGGGCGAACGACGTCGCGGAGAGCATCGGCGACCGGAAGTGGTGACGAGGCGAGCTCGAGCAGTCCGGACTCGTACTCGCGGGCACCGCGCAGGAAGCCGGCCAATAGTCCGTTGCTGCCTGAGGGATCCGCCTCGATCAGCAGCACCGGCCGTGGCCAGACCGTCGCCAGGCCGACCGTCGTCGTCGTCACCCCCGGCGAGCCGGTGGCCGAGCACAGGGCGATCACCGCCATCGGGGTCACCTGCTCCGGGAGTCGAGCACGAGGTAGAAGTTGCCCGCCGCCACCCTGGCCGCGAGCACCGGTCCGTCCGTCTCGGGGACGAGCACCGAGACCACGGTCGCGCCGGTCTCGGGTGCGAAGCTGACGCCTGCGACCTCGGCGGGTGTAAACGCGGGATTGCCCGCGGCCTCCTGCCCGGAGCCGGGCGTGAGGACGACCTTGACCCGGTCGCCAACCTGCAGGTCGAGGCCGGTCGCCAGTTCTGCGGGCAGCGTCACCGGCACCAGCGATTCCCCGTCGGCGGGAACCGCGTCGGCCTGAAGCATTGCGCCGGTGATGAGGGAACCGGCCGACAGATCCGCGGCTGCCCGCTGCCCGACGATGTTCTCGGCACGCGAGGCTGGAAGCGGGTTCAGCGCGTCGTCGGAGTTGATGTGCGCCGTGGTCAGGTCCTCGGAATCGATGACAGCGCCGCGCGGCACCGCACTGGCGGCCACGAGGACCTCGATCCGGTCGTTGGAGCGTGTCCACATCCACCCCACCGCGAGACTGGACACGAGGGCCACCACGACCCCGGCTGCAACGACGGCAGGGCGCCGGCGCAGCCGCGGTGGGGGACCGAGGGCCGGTGGTGCCGGTTCGGTCGTCTGACGTGAGGTTGTGGTGGTCATCGGTGACCTTCTCTCCCGCAGGTATGCCTCAGTCCGTCGTGAGCACCTGCACCTCTCCGACCGCGATCTGGACCGACTCGGTGAGCCCGTCCAGGCGGATGGTGCCGGTCTGTCCGGCGCCCTCCCAGGTGACGACCCAGTCCGAGGTCGCCGAGACGGTGAACTGCTGGCCCGGCCGGTCCACACTCGAGGTCGAGTACACGTGGCCACAGTCAGGGGACTCCGAACGCCCGTAGCTGGCGGCGTACGGGGTGCCCGCCCCTTGGCAGGTCACGACGGTGCCGTCGCCCATGTCCCAGGCGATGTCGTGGATCCGGGCGGTCGCGGTCACAGTGATGCCACCCGCGGAGGCCGATGCGGTCGCCGGGCCCACGGTGCTGGGACCGGGGTCGACCGCCCACATCCACACCGGCATCCCGACCACACCCTGGGATCCCTCGCCCGGTTCAGGTGCGATCCCGATGGTGATCGCGTGCAGGTCCATCTTGTCGACAGCCATCTCCGCGACCTGCCGTGGCGAGGGCCCCGTGCCGGATGCGTCCGGGGGAGCGGCGAGCCACATGTACACGCTGATGTCGACCGGCAGCGGCTGGTGGCACCCGTAGACCGCGCCGTCGTCGTCGGGGGAGTGGCCCTGCCACGCAGGGTCGTCGGGACCGGGTTGCGGTTCAAGGACCCGGATGTAGCACTGGTGCGCGTTCGACCAGTACCCCAGGTCGCTCTTGCAAGGCACCGGGCCGGCCTTCACCGTCGTGAAGCCCTGCTTCGACGGGTCGAAGTAGCACGGTGAGCCCGAGCCGGAATCCTTCGGTCCATCCTTGTGGTCGGCGCCATTCCCGTTATCTGCGGCCGGCTGGGCGTTCTCGTCCTGGCGAGGGGGGACGACGACCGCGACGAGACATTGGCCGGTTCGGGGATCGGTCCGCTCGCAATCCGGAGCTCCACCCGCGGCGGCGGGGGCGGCCTGAGAGATCAGGCCCGCGAGGGCGACAAAGAGGCCCAGCGCGCGGGTCAGGACTCGGTGTCGCATGGCGCTTGCTCGAGATCCACGCTCGTGGACACCCGCCACCCGTCGTCGGGGTCGGTGTCCCACGAGTAGTTGCTCACGGTGTGGCGGACCCAGCCGGTGTCGGCCCGGTCGTCGGCGACGATCGACTTCCCGTCGGCATCGACGACGTCGACACCGGACACGTCGTAGCAGACGTCGAGCTGGATGGTGGGCACGGTGCCGGCGTCAGGATCGGAGTTGTCGAGGTTGACCGACCCGACCGCGACCTCGACGAGCTTCGTCTCGCCCGTCTGGCGGTATCCGTCGCGGCGGTCACGCTTGAGCTGCTGCTCCCAGACGCTCAGGTCCTTGCTGATGGCTACCGACTCGAGGCGCGACAGCGGCTCATCCGGCTCCGCGCCGAGGGCGTCGATCACGGCGTAGTACTGGTGCAGCAGTTCCGTCGCGTTCTGTGCGGCGACCTCGGAGTCGGTGGTCGGTGAGGGTGAAGGATCCGACGTCGGCGTGCTCGTCGACGACGTCGTGGTTGGGGTGGGCGTGGGGGAGGCCTCGGTGCTCGGGGTGCATGCGACGAGGACGGCAAGCAGTAGGACTGCTGTCGTCGGCGTCCCAGCTCGTCCCCATTGGCGCATTCCTGCGAGGCCCTTCGCCGAGCACCGCACTCCTTCGGGCGGTACACGAACGACTCCACCGCGACAAGCGCGGATGAAGACGTACTTGCTCAGGTATGCCATCACTCACCCCGTCCTGCAATCCGAAACCGTGCCCGAGGCTTCGTGCCGAAGCCAGAGGGCGGCGTCGAGACCCAGGTGTGCGGCCGTCGCCACCCGGATCCGTGCCTGACCCCGAACGTCGCCGATCCGTGATCCCGACACCTCTGGCACCCGACGCGGATCGAGTCGCGCACCTGGCGGGTGTGACGGTCTCGCTGCGAGTGGTCTCGGCAGGCAAGGGCTACGGCTACCTGCTCCGGTCGGTCGTGCAGTCGGACGGCGACGCCGCGCAGGCGACGGCGTTCACGCGGTACTTCGCCGAGGCGGGCACACCGCCGGGGGTATGGATGGGCAAGGGTGTCGCCTACTTCGGGAACGGCGAGCTGCGCCCCGGGATGACGGTCACGCCCGAGCAGCTCCAGACTCTCCTGGGGCGCGGCAACGACCCCGTCAACGGCGAGAACCTCGGCCGGCCGTTCCGCGAGTACCCGACCGTCGCCGAGCGCACGGCGACGCTCACCACTCGCGTGGACCGGACACTGCCCGCCGAGGAGTTCGACGCCGAGGTCACCCGCATCCAGGCCGCCGAGGCCGCCCGCGGACGGCAGACCGCGACCGCCGGGTTCGACCTGACGTTCTCCGTGCCGAAGTCGGTCTCGGTGCTGTGGGGCGTCGCCGACGCGAACACCCAGGAGTTGATCGCCGAGGCCCACCACGCCGCCGTCGCACAGGTGCTGGCGTTCTTCGAGCGCGAGGTCGCCGCCACCCGCGTCGGGCACGCCGGCGTCGCGCAGGTCCCCGTTGTCGGGATCGCCGCCACCGCCTACGACCACTGGGACTCGCGCGCCAACGACCCGCAGCTGCACACCCATGTCGTGGTGTCGAACAAGGTGCTGACCGCCCACGACGGGAAGTGGCGCACCCTGGACTCCAGGGCCATCCACCACTCGATCGTCGCGCTGTCCGAGTACTACAACGCCGTCCTGGCCGACCGACTCACCGGCACCTTCGGCCTGACCTGGGAGCGGCGCGAACGCGACGGCCACAACCCGCAATGGGAGATCCAGGGCATCAGCGAAGACCTTGTGCGCGAATTCTCCTCCCGCGCCCGGGACATCGACGTCGCCACCGACGCCAAGATTGACGACTACGAGCGCGAGCACGGCCACCGTCCGTCCGACAGGCACATCGTGCGAATGCGGGCAGACGCCACCCTCGATACCCGTCCCGATAAGACGATCCGCGCCCTGTCGGACCTGACAGCCGAGTGGCGCCGCCGCGCGCACGGCATCATCCACGGCGACCCCACCGAATGGGCACGCCGGCTCACCACCGCCACACCGACCACGTCGCTCACGCACGAGTCGGTGCCCATGCTGATGATCGATCAGGTCGCCGCCCAGGTGGTCGAGGCCGTCGCGGAGAAGCGGTCGACGTGGCGGCACTGGAACCTGTGGGCCGAAGCCTCCCGCCGCACGATGGGCTGGAGGTTCGGGACCGTCGACGACCGCGAGTTCGTCGTCGCACTCATCGCCGACGCCGCCACCCGCCAGTCCGTCCCGCTCACTCCGAACGAGATCGCTTCCAGCCCGGCCGCGATGCGCCGCGACGACGGCACCAGCACCCTGCGCACTCGACACTCCACGTACCTCTCCAGCCAGCACGTGCTCGCGACCGAGAACCGGCTCCTCGCGCTCGTGGACGACCGCGATCCGCATCTCGTCGTCTCGCAGCGGATCATCGATGAGGTGCCTGGTGCCCGCGTGGACGGCGTGGTCATCGACGCCGAACAAGCCGCGGCGCTCGCGCAGGTTCTGATCTCGGGCCGGCGGCTGGACCTGCTGATCGGCCCCGCCGGCACGGGCAAGTCCACCGCGATGGCCGCGCTGCTCGGTGCCTGGACCGTGCAGCACGGCGCCGGATCGGTGGTCGGGATGGCGCCCTCGGCCAGCGCGGCCCAGGTGCTCGCCGAAGACCTTGGCATCGGCTGCGACAACACGGCCAAGTGGATCCACGACCACCGGCATGGCAGGGCCGACTTCCGTGCCGGGCAGCTCGTCATCCTCGACGAGGCCACGCTCGCTTCGACCCGTGCACTGGACGTCATTGCGGCCCGCGCCGCTGAGGTCGGCGCGAAGGTCGTGCTGGTCGGCGACCCCGCCCAGCTGCAGTCGGTGGAGGCCGGGGGAGCGGTCTCCATGCTCGCCGCCGCCCGCGACGGCGACGTGCCTAGCCTGGTCGAGGTCCGGCGGTTCGTCCACGCGTGGGAGAGGGGCGCATCGCTTGCCCTGCGTGACGGCGACGTCACCGCGATCGACGTCTACCAGAGCCACGAACGTCTCCGCGAGGGCACCACCGAGGCCATGATCGACGCCGCCTTCGACGCGTGGCAGGACGATCTCCGCGAGGGGCGATCCTCGATCCTCCTCACTGAGGCCGCGGAGTCCGTGCGCCAGCTCAACGAACGTGCCCGCGCCGAACGGATCCAGACCGGCGTCACGTCGGCGGTGCGGGACGTCGCGTTGCGCGAGGAGGCGCGCGCCTCGGCCGGCGACGTCGTGATCACGCGTCGGAACGACCGCCGCCTGCGCACCGGTGACGGCAGCTGGGTCCGCAACGGCGACCGGTGGACCGTCGCACATGTCGGCCGTCATGGGACGGCCGCCGTCCGCCGCAACGGGGACCCCGCGGGTCGGACGGTCACGCTGCCCGCCGAGTACGTGGCCCGGCACGTCGACCTCGGATACGCGGTCACCGCGCACCGCGCTCAGGGTTTGACCGTCGACACCGCGCACGTCGTCGTGTCGCCGTCGACCACCCGCGAGAACCTGTACGTCTCGATGACCCGCGGCCGCTGCTCCAACACCGCGTACGTCGCTCTGGACAAGCCCGATCCGCTGCACGACACCCCGGTCGAGGACGACGTCTCCGCCCGCACGATCCTGTTCGGGGTGCTTAACCACTCCGGGCTCGAGCTGTCCGCGCACGAGACCACCGCCGCCGAGCAAGAGCGGTGGACCGGCATCGCACAGGTGGCGGCCGAGTACGAGACCATCGCCACCGCCGCGCAGCGGGACCGCTGGACCGCCCTCGTCAAGGACACCCTCGTTCGTTCGGGCGGGTTCACGCCGGCCGAGGCCGGACAGGTCATCGAGTCCGAGGCGTTCGCCGTCCTCATGGCCGAGCTGCGCAGGGCCGAGGCGAATCGGCACGACGTCGCGGCTCTCCTCCCGCGCCTGGTCGCCCAGCGCAGCCTGCTCGACGCCGACGACGTCGCCTCCGCCCTGTCTGCCCGCCTCGCACGCGCCGCCGGACGACCCGCCCGCGGGGCGACGCCGGACCTCGTCGCCGGGCTCATCCCCGCAGCCTCCGGGCCGTTGCCGGCCGACGTCGCCCTGGCCCTGGCCGAACGCCGCGACCTGATCGAGACGCGCGCTCGCACCCTCGCCGAGGCTGCCGCACGTGACCGCGTGTCGTGGGTGCGTCGCGTCGGCGACCGGCCAGCTGGCGCCGGTGATGGCGAGCAGTGGCTGGTCGAGCTGACCGTGATCGCGGCCTACCGCGACCGGTACGACGTCACGGGGCAGGCGCCGCTCGGCGCCTCGACGCGGACCGTCATCCAGGAACGAGACCGCCGTCGAGCGGCCGAGGCACTGCACCGCGCCGAGGCACTCACCCAGTCCCGCGCGAGCAGGCAAAGCGGCGCTCACGCGTACGGGCGCACCCTCTAGCACCCGCCAGCACTTCCGCGGAACCACACGCATGAGATCCAGCGTGCGCGACCGTCTCCTGCAGTGAAACCCCTGGTCAGCAATCTGTGGACAGGGCGGCGCCTCCGGTCGCCCTCACGGCCGAAACGACGGCTATCCGCAGGTCCCGGAGCGCCTTGTCCACAGGACGATGGCCGTTCGCACCGCAGGAGGATTACCGCGCGCACTCTCGCTGCGAGGCCGGTTCACCGCGAGCCGGCCCCGGCCTGAAGGGAGCAACCTCGTGTTCTTCTACCTCCTCTTCCGCTTCTGGTTCACTCTCGCGCGGCGGTGCTACGCCTTCTGCCAGGCGTGGATGCCCACGAACCACTTGGTTCGCTGGCTCGACACTGACCGCGGCATCGCATGGGGCCTGCCCGTCGGAGCCGCGCTGACGCCCCCGTACTACCTGGCCATGACCTGGAGCGGCGAGCACCTGAGCGCCGACGGCTCCGCCTGGTGGTGGGTGCCCACGCTGTGGGCAGCGCTCAATGCGATCAAATTCGCGCACGTCGCCATCCGCAGCCCGTTCGCGTGGGCCTACCGCGTGTTGCGCCGCCGCGCCGTGCGCCGGGTGGACGCCTACCGCCGGTGGCGTGCCGCGTAGCCCGCTGGTACCGCGCGCACACCTTCCTCCTGACTAGGGGACCGCCGTCGGCGTGCCCGAGACCTCGGAGAACTGCGATGACCATCCACACGGGCCCTGAAGCGGCCGCCGTCAAGCGTGGCGGCGAGCCCATGCTGCTCGGCCACTACCTGACGTACCAGGTCGCCCGATCGAACCTCTGTGCGCTCGCCGATGCGACCGAGACGGGGCGCCTGCATGACTACTGGGACGTGCTGGACGTCATCGACTTCCTGCACCCGCCGGACCAGCTCGCCGTCGCGCTGCCCGTGCGCGGCGTCAGCCGGTACGCGATGTACGTCGCCGCGCGCCGCGCGATCGAGGACCTCGGCCGCTATGGCCTGGACCCCGTCAACCTGCTCGAGGCTCGCCACCTGCTCGACGCCGCCTGGGCCGAGGATCCCGGCGCCGTGAGGGCTGCGCCATGACCTACGGAGAAGTGGCCACCCGACTGCGCGAGTCGCTGGCCGAGCTGCTCACACACGCCAGGCCCTACTACGAGCTCGGAGGCAAGCACTACAGCCGTGACACGCCCTTGGATGGGTTCCGCGAACGCGCTGACCTCATCCAGCGGTACCGCGCCGCCGTCCTTCAGTACAGCGCGGAGCTGGCCCGTACCCACACTGCCGGGCTCCCGCGCGACGTGACGATCGTCGAGAACTGGCTGCGCTGGGTCGAACGCGCCGTCCCGTCACGGGACGAACTGCCGGGCGGTCGGTTCGCCAACGCCTCCGAGCTCGGGACCGAGCAGCACAATGTGATCGTCGAGCTGTGGCGCCGCGCCGCCGTCGCGGCCTTCATCGCTCGGGAGCGGGAGTTCGCACCGATGCGCGAGCAGATCACTGCCGAGCAGAACGTCGTCGTGCTCAAGGACGTCGCCGACGTCATCCGTGCGCTCATCCGGCTCGACGACCGCCACGGCCGGCTGCCCGGTTGGCACGGGCTCGCAGGCACCAAGGGCATCAGGTCTGACCGGCCATCACGTGCCGCGACAGGGGAGCACGCGCGAGGGCTAAGTGCGACGACAAGGTTCTTCAACGAATGGATCGCGCGGCAGATCACGCCGGACGGCTTCACCGTCGATCGCATTGGCTATCAGCCTGAGCCAAGGCTCGACGTAGCCGGCGGAACCGTCGACGGCGCGATCACGGCGCTGCAGAACCTCTCGGCCGTGATCGATGCGGACTTCCCGCGCCCCCTGTCGCTGCGCATCCTGTTCCGGTCCCAGCGGAAGCTCTCGGTGCTCGCTAGCAAGCTCGCGCTGGCGGCCGGGGACACCAAGTGCGCAGCGGCCCTGAACGTCCGGGGCAAGATCTACGCCGGACTTGTCACCGCCATGCGCAATGTCAGCGGGACACTCGGTGACGGCCTGTACGTCGTCGCCTACGGCACTGTTGCCACCGACCAGGTCGCGCGGACGACAACGATCACCGCCGAGCAGGCCTCACGCCTGGTCGAGGCACTCGACGAAGTAGACCTGCGCATCGCCCACGCCACGCGACGAGGCGCAGCGGAGGGAACACTCCTCGTGGCGACCGGTGAGGAGACGCTGGATGCGCCCGGCGCGGGCGGCGTCCGTCGTCGGCGGTCGGTCTTCGATGTCGTGACTCCGCAGTCGAACCCGAACTTCTTCCGTCTGCTCCGCACGCTCGAGCCGCAGCGTCGTCCCACGCTACCCGCGACAAGCGCCGTCACGCAGCGCGCCGACTTCGCAGCGATCCTCACGCAGGCGCCCAAGTCGTCGCTCCGGCGGAGCGACGACCGTGCCGCAAAGCGCGCGACGAACAGACAAGCGCCGGGGGCCGTCGCCCTGGTGCGAGACCCGTGATAGGTGCCGGGCGAGTACTACAGACTCACCCGTGGCCACAGCCGCTTGTCGCCCAACGGCATGTCGTCGCCGCTTGAACACGACCGCGTGGGTATCGGCCGTCTGCCGAGTGTGCCGGGCCCCAAGTGCGGTGGAGTGTGTTTGGCTGGCCTCTCATCCCATCGCCATCGATACTCGTGACGTTGCCATGCACGAGCCGCGGGCCGACGGATGGGCTGCGACAGACCGTCGCGCCCTTGCGGGGCCCACGGCGATCGGCCGCGCCGGTCCCACAGCGCCTGGGCCGTCGCCGACCTCGGCGTCCCTGATGCCCAGAGGAGTGATCAGCCCACTGACCCGTATGGCGTCATGGAGCTCTGCGACGTCGTAAGAGATCACCGCAGCTGTCCTGAACCTCGCATCCGGACGAGGGTGCCCCGCTACCATCGTGGCGCGGGCGTGGTCGCCGCGGTGGCGAGCAAGAACGGGCCGTAGGACCTGGAGACGGTAGGGCAGATTGGAGAATGCGCAACAAAACTCGTGTCAGTCATGGCCAAAGAACCCAGGTCAGGCTTGATCCCTTATTCCTTAAACCCTCCAACGCCAAAGGAGCCATCAGTGCCGCTGGTGGACAAAACTTTCTTCGAACGTGCGATTCACAATATTGCACACTGGGGCGATACGGATATTTTTCCGTTCCCCATCGATAATCACGTGGCGCACGACAAGGCACCGGAACTGGCAAGGATTCTGGAAGGAATGGGAAGCGACCTGACAGCGTCGCTGCATGCCTACCCAGTCCTAAGCCACTCGACACTATCGCCGGTCGGATACAGCGGGTTTCGCTGGGCAACTCAGATCGATCCTCTTTGGAACGCGTACCTTCTGGGAGTGACGCTATCCTTAGCCCAGTCGATCGAGGCCGCGCGGATCCCAAGGTCGAGCGGACACGTGTACTCGTATCGCTTCGAGCCCGAGGCTGACCGCCTCTTCTGGTCAGATGGGTGGTCAGCGTTTCAAGAGCGAACTCGCGAACTTGCCTCCAGGTACAAGTATGTGGTCGTCACCGATATAGCGGATTTCTACCCTAGGTTGTACCACCATAGGATCGAAAACGCATTGCAGCCCCTCGACGCCACCGGCGCCAAGACCGGCCAGATAATGGATATACTGATTCGCCTATCCAATTCGACGTCATACGGACTACCGGTTGGTGGCCCTGCGGCGCGAATCCTCTCGGAGATTACGATCGATCAGATTGACCGACTGTTACTGGCAGAATTGAAGAACGGGGAGTTCTGCCGATTCGCAGACGACTATCGAATCTTCGTCGACGATCTCCAGTCAGCGCACCATGCGGTTGGCTTCCTGTCAGAAAAGCTGTTCCTGAATCAAGGACTGTCGCTCCAGAAAAGCAAGACGACCATCATGCGTGGTGACGAGTATCTTGCGATTCTAGACCCGACAGATCCGCCAGAAGGTAGCGCATCTCGCTTTCTAAAGCTACATCTGCATTTTGATCCGTACTCCGAAACTCCTTTGGAGGACTACGAGCGTCTGCGGGGTGAGATTGATCAGTTCGATATCCTGGACCTCCTGCGACGAGAACTGCTCAAGGGGCAAGTGCACACCTCGGTCACGAAGAAGCTTGTAAAAGCGCTGAGGTTTCTGGATGTCCAGTCTCGAGAACTTGCCGTCCGGTCGCTCCTTGATCAAGGCAATTTTGAACGGTTAGCACCAATAATGCCACAGGTGCTAATGTCGATTGGAGCGGCTCTTGTAGGGGCCAGCGACGAATTCGTTGCTTTCGTTTGTAAAGAGATTCGGTCTAGAATTGAAGGAGACCACTATCTTGCTCGGGTTGAACTGAATCTCGCCTACATGATCCGGCTGCTAGCTATGGATCATTCGCCCGAGACCGAGCAACTCCTAA
Source organism: Isoptericola sp. NPDC056618 (assembly GCF_042792715.1). NCBI lineage: Bacteria > Bacillati > Actinomycetota > Actinomycetes > Micrococcales > Promicromonosporaceae > Isoptericola > Isoptericola sp. NPDC056618. The sequence continues at coordinate 309,247 of NZ_JBHTVZ010000002.1, forward strand.
TCAGGTTGTACGATCGAGGACACGGCTATAGGAACGCGCCATCTCCACTGATTCAGCGGGACATTATGCTAGTGCTGGGGCGCTGGGAGGTGCGTTTCTGGCTTAGCGACCAGCGGTCTAGGTATCAAACAATGCACCCATGGGTCAAGCGGGCTTTCGCGGTAGCTTCCTACTCGTTGGGCGACGAAGGGCGACATTGGCGTCGCGCGAATAAGAAGGCGATGATTGAGTACGATCAACTGATGCTTGAGTGGGCTGGCGACAAGGTGCAGCTGCTAGATTGGCGGATTCCGCTATGATCTCGACCCGAGTATTCTCGCGTCAGCGGTCCATCTGGGCCAACTTGGCGCCAACGCTCGAGCCGGTGGTGCGCTGGGCGAACGAGAATTACACTGAATTTTCTGATCCTGTTCCAGCAAATGGAGGCGAGCCTGCCAATAACGCCCTAATCGCTGAGGCAGCGTTTGGGCTTGTTGCAAGCGGGCGTTCGTGGGATTCGTTCTCGAATGCGGACCTGCGGATAGTGCGGGAATACGTACTTCGAGTCGGCGAGTATCCAATGCCTGCGACCAACCTCGATGCTGAGGAATTGGAGGAGGTCCGTGGACTGGCGCGCTCACTGGGAACAAATGTTTCATTGATGCCGACGATCGAGTTTTGGCCGGAGATTCCGGGATGCGGTGTCGTAGATTCCGCACGCGGGGATATTCTGAGCGGCTTGCGACTGTTGGAAGTAAAGTGCGTTACTCGACCCTTTAGGAGCGGTGACTTTCGGCAGCTGTTGACATATTGTGCAATGTATGCGGCGAGCGGTGTCGAGATTGAATCAGTTGGGATCGTTAATCCCCGCACGGGTCGAGAGATACATTTGTCGGTCGAGTTTGTTTGTCGTGGTTCTAGCGGTCTTACTTCGGTCGAGTTCTTCCGTGAAGTCCAGCGCACGATGCTCGAACTACAGGTATCAGGTTAATTGAAGTCTGCGTGCTCTATTGCAGATGGCGCGACGAGAGATTTCGCGAGCACGGGCGCGGGTCTGACTATAGGTCCGGAGATCTGTTCGATGGCGATTTGGAACCCGCCGCACCGATGGCGCGACCAGTCGCGACTGGTTCACCACTCCGACGCCTGGTCCCATGCAACCTCGATCGCGTCCACCCACCGGCTGCCCGAGCACGATATCGATGCTTGGGTCGGGTCCGTCGGGTACGCGTGCGACGACGTTGCCGCCAAAGCGTCTCGACAGCGAGATCGGGATGGTCCGCCCGCCGACCTCGAGGACACCCGCTACCATCACAACACTGCTCCGACAACTGTCGAGGCGTCATTTCCGAGCCTCCGCTTGACCAGCTTCACAACAGTTTCGACGGAACATAGGCCACTCAGGTTCGCCTTAGACCAGCGCTAGTCCCGGGCCGGTGGGAGGGTAGTCCAGGGTTACTGCTGCCGCACGTGCGCTGCGTTCGACACCGGTGAACGGGTCATGGACCACCACGTTCGGGTTGGTGGCGGTGAGCATGGTCCGTGCTATTGCCGCGGTGCCGTCGTCGAGCAGCCCGGCGTGGTCGAGGAATGTTGCCAAGAGGTAGGACCGTTGGGTGTTCATCACCGGGTCACGGGTCTCTGTGGCCTGGGGTGCCTGGGCCCAGATCGGCGTGTTGGTATCGGCGGAGGCAGGGTCCACGATTGCGGAGCGGAGCGCGGTGGCTGCGCTCGCGTCGTGGCGCAGTCGGCGCAGCAGCGGGCCCGTGAGCATGGGGGACAGGTCGGAGGCGTCTTGGAGCATGAGCTGCTGGTGTGCCCGTTCGACGATTGCGGGGAGGACGTTCGCTGGTGAACACCGGATGGCGATGGTGAGTGAGTCGATCCATTCGCGGCGATCTCGGGGCTCGTCGGATTGGAACCAAGCCACCAGATCGGCGAACATCGCGCGGCTGCGTCTGTCGTTCGGGAACAGCTCGCAGAAGAGTGCTCGCAGTCGCGGATCGATCTCGAAGTAGGGCTGCTGCGTCAGGGCGTCGCGGAGCGCTTCGACCGGGATCTGCCACAAGTCCGGGTCGACCAGGAGGTCGTAGACCTCGTCTGGCTCCGTCCGTCTAAAGGTGGAGGATCCCGCGTGCTCTAGGCAGGCACGATAGAGGTCGACATCGTGGCGTCCAGTGCGATGCGACCAGAGCAGATACTCGGCGCTGTTGCGGAACTGGGGGTTCGCGTCCGCCTCCGCGCGGATGAGCTCGCTGACGGCGGGGTGCGGCGACGAACAGGTGCTCAACTGCCCGAGCACGGCTGCTCGAGCGTCCGCGGGCATGTCCCTAGCGTTGGAGGCGGACAGCAGAGCAAAGATCTCATCGCCGAAGTGCGTTGACACTTTGTCCCAGTTGGCGTTGAGCAGGTCGACCAGCTCCCGGTCGACGCCTCCGAATAGGAGCCGAAGGCGCACGCCCGGTCGAGTAGGTTGCCCGATGGTCTCCAGTAGCCCGTCATGGAGCCCGAGCTCACCTAGGAGCAACATTGCGACCCAGCCGGTCTGCCGGCGGTCATCGTGAGCCTGCCCGTACCCGCACAGTTCGGCCCGAACCTGTGCGCGCAACCAGTCTTTGGTCTGCTCGGTCTGCCTGTGCTCAGCGTTCGGTGAGATCCGGTACCGCTCGACGCGACGGACCAGTCCAGTGAGTGCGGCGCGCTGTACCCAGGGGTCCGTGTCCTCACCCCAGTCCCCGAGAAGCTCTCGCAGGGTCGCGGGGGCCAGATCGGAGCGGGTCAGAGCATCGACGAGCACCTCCCGCAGGTGCGGTGGCAGGTAGGCAAGCTGGTCGAGAACCGCATCCATCATCATGTTGGCGGTGGCGTCGGCGCGGGCGCCATACGCGCGCACGATCGCCGGGGGTGCTGGGTCGTGGATGCCGCTGCTGATGTACCGGGGGTGCTTCAGGTCCCGCAACGCGAATGCGACGACGGCCTCGTGCGTGGGCCACGCGGCAATGATCGAGTCGACATGCCAGGTGAGGTGCCCGGTTCCGACTGCGGTGCAGCGCATCGCGAGTTCGCCAGGGTCGTACTCGCGCAGGATCGCAATGGACTCAGGATCCTCCGGGCTGTTGGCGAACTGCGCCCAGGCGTCGGCGACGGACATCGCGACCAGGACCCGCGCTTCCCCGTCACTTTCGTCGGCCGAGGCACGCAACAACGCGACGAGCACCCGGAAGCCTTCCGCGGCACCGAGCGCCTCCAGCGCGAGCGGCGCGAGCGGTGCCGCCGACTCAAGAGGCCCGTGCAGGCGCTCATCGAACAGCGCGCGCACCTCGGGACGCTTCCCGAAGCGTTGCAGCAACGCGGCCCCGACACGCACGGGACGCCACGAGTCCAGGGCGGGCAGGAGCACATCGAGCGCTTCGTCGTCGGGCAACGATTCTGCGAGGGTGATTATGCCTTCGCTGAACGGAGGGTTTGGAGTTTTTTCGCGAATAGTCGCCACGGCGCTGCTCGCGAAAGCGGGGTCTGCGCGCCACGACTCCGGGATGAGCGCGAGGTTGTGCAGTATGAGCCCGTGGCGGTCGGGGTGTTCCAGTTCACTGGCCACCCAGTTCTTGATCGCGTCGTCGTTGCTGAAGGTGGTGCAGGCCAGCAGCCAAGCCATCGACCTGTCGCCGCCGTTCTGACCGTTGCCCGAAAGCGTCTGCAGGACGAATTGCGCCGCTTTCGGTTGCTCGGACAGCACATGTTGCACGAACGGGATGGCGAGGTCCGTCCAGTGCTCTCGCGGCCGCAACCCCTCACGCCACAAGAACCCTCCGAACCAGTGGCGCTCGGCGGCGGAGAGGTGATCGAACTGCCGTCCCGCGGCTTCCCGCATCAGGTGCAGAGCGCACACTCGCAGCTCCGGGGTGATCTGCGCTCTTGCCCACTCCAGGAGGGCGGGCAGTTGCGGCCAGTCTGGCCACCCTGTCCCCAGGCACAGCAGCGCGAACGCCTGGTCGATGGCGTTGGCACCCTCACGGACGTTCGTTTCGATGCGGGCGCCGACCGAAGCATCGCCGGCGTAGCGAATCGCGATGGCATGAGCAGCGTTGAGCTGCACCGCCTCGTCCTCGTGCCGCAGCCCCCACTGCAGCGCAGGTAGGACGCCCGTCTCCGCGACCGCGGCGTCGCGGAGCATCCACAGCGGTGACGTCGGCTCGGGGTGCGCGGCGTTGAGCCATCGTCTGAAGGTTGTGAGCAGCAGCGGTCGCAGCGAGGCGTGTTTCGTCATCGAAACCAGCGACGCGATCAGCGTGGCCCTGTGGGCGGTGACGGCGTGCTCGTTGACTCGGTCGACGATCTGCGTCACCCACTGTAGTTGCGTCTGCGCGGTGAGAGCGACGTTGGCTGCGATGGTCTCGGCGACAAGTTCGTACTTGTCGACCGGGTCCACGTCGGGATGCTCGCTGAGCCGGGCGAGCAAGGACGCGTTCACATGTGCGTTGACCTGCGTGGCCAGCCCGGCAATGAGGACGTCCCGCCAGGTGGGGTCGCCGGCCCGGGCGGTCAGGGCGCTCTCCTGCTCGTCGGGTCGGAGTTTGGCCAGGTGCTCGCCGGCGAGCTGATCGAGCAGAACACGATGCAAGAACCCGACCATGCCAACGCCCTGCGGCACGAGCAGCCCGTACTCGTCCTCCGCCTGCGACAGCACCGCCGCTGCGACCCGGGCCGCGTCGGCCGCCGGGTATGCGAGACCGTCATCGCGGCGCAGCTCCTCCCGGAATCGTCGCTCTGCCTCTCGCCTAGGGAGAATCGCAGATCCCCCCTCGACCCGGACCTGGTAGGCGACACCCCGGAGCACGGTGAGCATGTCGCTGGTGGAGAACTCGGATCCCGCCGCGGAGGAGGCGCGGCGGCGCATCTGCGGATGCTTGTCGACCAGAAGCTGGACGAGTGCGGAGAACAGGCGGAACCGTTGCGGTGGTAGCGACTCACCACGCCACGACTTCGCCAGTAGGCCGAGGAACAGCGGTGTGCCTAGAAGAGGGCTCAACGCCGGTACCTGGCTCAGTTCGGCCAGGAACGCCTCTGCATGCGGGGTGGACGGCCCGTCTCGACCGATCGTGTCGGACTCGGACAACACCCGGGTGACCAGGCCGACCTGCTGAGCGTGCGAGAGCGGGGCAAGGACCGCCTTCGCCCAGGGCGCCACCCAGTTCAACCGGTCCACCGCGTAGGGGCGGGCGGTGAGGACTGCACCAATACTGCGTTGGGCCACGAACGATTCGATGAGCCCGAGCGCGTACTCCGCAGAAGCAGGGTCGTTCCACTCGTCGACGCCGTCGACGAGCAGGATCGCCCGTTCGTCGTCGAGCGCCGGTTGCGTGAGATCCCACGCCGACGGTCCACCCTGCTGGGTGACCCAGGCCTGGATGGCCGATACGACCGAGTTCGTGGTGGACCCGTCGAGATGACGGCAAAGGAACCCGAACGGCAACCACAGCGGCAAGTCACCGCCATGTGCACGCTGCAGCGCCGCGGACTGAGGTTCGGACGCAAGGATGTCCGCGGCAGCGAACATCAGGAAACTGGACTTGCCTGACCCGGGCGCGCCGACGAGCAGCCGGAGGCGCGCGGACTCGGCCCACTCGTCGACAGGTGTGCGTGCCCGATCCTCATCCGCCGTCCGCACCGGGTTCCGCGGCGCAGGTCGGCGGGTGCGCCGACGCATCACTCGGGGCGTTCCCGCGTACTCCTCCAGCGGTCGGATCGATACCGGCGGCTCTGTCTGCTCCGGCTCCAGGGCAGCCGCCCGCGCCGATGTGTCCTCGGAGACCGGCTGCGTATCGAGGATGAGATACGACATGCCCGGCGTGTGTGTGCCGGTGACTGTCGGCGCGGCACCCTGCGCCCGGAATGCCGCACGGTACAAGCTACCGAGGGCGGCGCGGGCAGCTCGTGCCCGCTCAGGGGTGATTCGCCGGGCGAGTTCCTCAGCGCGGTCCTCCCCACAGAACGCGGTCACCCACGCCCGGCCGAAGAAGTCGTCCACGAGCCGGGGGTGATCGCGGAGTCGGACGGAAACCTCCTCCGCACCCCACGGTTCGAACGCGATGCCTTTCCCTGCGAGGGCGTCATGCGCGGACCGGATAGCGGCATCCAGCTTCGTGTCGCGCAGCGACGAACTCGTGGCGTAGTAGAAGCGGGAGCATCGGTCCGCCCACTCGCCTGCGAGGAAGTCAGTGACCGCCGAGGTGATCGACGCGGGGGTGAGGTCCTTCACTCGGCGTGACTGCAAGGCCACAAAACCCCTCCCGGCCGCTGGCGATGGGTCCAGTGAGGGTGCCATCCGTGCGTACACATCGATTCCGGCCTGGGCTTGCCCGGGCAGCCCGTACAGGGTGGCGTGGTCGATGTGCGCTTCCGTTTCCAGCAGTCGGGTGAACAGGCGTTCCGCGTTCTCCGGGGTCAACTCGTTCACGGGCAGCAGCGCCGGGCGAGTCTGAACCGGCGGGCGCGGCCGCGGGCCGTCCGGGAAAGACCACAACCGCGCCGGCAGCTCCAGTTGCTTCGTCGTCACGGTGGCCATCTTGTCGCTTGGAACCGACAGCGTGCGACCTGCTGATGGGTGCCGTCACGCGGTGCGCCGTCGTGCTTGACGAGTTCACGTCATTCTGGGAGGTGGGTCTACCCGAGTACGCCCCCTGCCGTGCGGAGTCCTAGACGTGTCAGGCGGTGCCGACCACGGTCTTGCCAACGCATCGTGGAAGGGGCAAGAGCGATTCCTATTCCGGAACGGCCAGGCTCGCGTGCTGCAGTACGTGCTTCTGGAGGTCGGCAGCAGCTTGACGTGGGACGCTGGCGCGATCAGTGCCCGTCGGGGTTGCGCTCGGAATCGCTGGCCAGCGTCGCCTGGCGTCGGCTGGTTGCGCCCACGATCGTTAGGATTGGTGCTGGCGGTAGCCGCCTCGCGCGGTGCTCGCTCCAGTTGTGAGTCCGGCTCTCACGAGCTGCGGATCGTTGGCCCACTGGTGGCCCACGGCAGGTTCGGAAGCATCATCGATGCTGGTCAGAGCGGCGGAAGTCGCTGCTTCGAACCCAGTATCGCCCACCCGTGAGCAAGGCCCCCTGGCCAGCGGAAACGCTGAGCAGGGGGCCTTTGCCGTGCGTGCTGTGGGACCAGCGGCGAGTCCCTGACCTGCGATGATGCTGGTCACTTCGGACTGCGCTCGGGGTCACGCCTCCTGCTGGGCGCGAGCGGCTTCACGTTCCGGGTTGGTCGCCGCGGCTGCCGTGGGTGCAGTGCGGGGCCAGGTCCAGGCGTACCTCAGGATGAGGGCGAGGACGATCAGTTCGAGGACGGCGCCGAGCCCGTAGAAGTACAGCCAGAACCCGCCGGCCACGTTGAACACGGTGACGGGGACGTAGAGCACGGCCACGACGAGGCTTGCGGTGCGGCTCATGCGGGCGGGCAGCGTCATCGACAGCACGACCATGAAGATCGGGATGGCCATGAGGGTCAGTGCCGTGGTCGAAAAGATCTGGGAGAGGTCGAACTCGAAGACCCGGCCGTCGAGGATGTCTTCGACGATGCCGGGCGTGAAGAAGCCGAGGATGTCGACGTAGGCGTACAGGAACATGAAGCTGGTCCATGCTGCGGCAAGCTTTGCTCTTACCGTGATCCGCGGGTCTTCCAGCGTGGTGGTGGGCTGTCGTGTACTCATCATGGGCTCCGTCGTCGTGGTGAGGATCGGTAGGTCCACGCTCGTCGAGCCCGGGCGGCGTGCGCACCGGCCAGGGGGCCGGAGCCCACCTGGCCGATCGGACGGTCTCCCTCTCATGCTTTCGGCCGGTACGCTGGGGCACGCCGATCCCTAGGCTGGAGCCGTGGTCACAGTCCGGCGCTCGATCTGGCACGAGCCGCGGCCCGCTGGCGCCCGACCCGTCGGTCGGCTCGACTGGCTGCTGGTGGGCATGTTCGTGGCGGCCGCCCTGGTCGAGGGCATCGTCCGGCCGGACGTGGCCTGGCGACCCCTGGTGTCGGTCCTCGCCCTGGCGCTGATCCCTGCCTTGCTCTGGCGGCGGAGCCGCCCCCTGACGGCCGCCCTGGTCGGGTGGGGCGTTGCCGGGCTGCTCTCGGTCCTCCAGCTGACGACGCACGCCGGGGACCTCGGCCTCTACTCCATGATCGCCGTCCCGATCCTGCTCTACTCCCTGGTGCGGTGGGGCTCGGGACGGGAGATCGTCCTGGGGACGGCGTTCGTGGCGGTCGTCGTCGTGCTCGGGATGTTCGCCTCGTCCGCGACCTGGGCCGACGTCTTCGGCGGGACCGTCCTCCTGCTGCTGTTCGTCGCTCTCGCGGTGGTGTTCCGCTACCGCGCGGACCTCTGGCATCGCCGACAGCGCGAGATCCGCAATCAGGAGCGGGTGGCGCTGGCGCGCGAGCTGCACGACACCGTGGCCCACCACGTCTCGGCCATCGCGGTGCAGGCGCAGGCCGGTGGCGTGGTCGCCGGCGTCCAGCCCGAGAAGGCTGTCGAGGTCCTCGCTGCGATCGAGTCCGAAGCGTCGCGAACCCTGGAGGAGATGAGGTCCATGGTGCGGGTGCTGCGTGAGGAGGACGCCGTCGCCTGCTCACCGCAGCGGGGTGTCGCGGATCTGCTTGCTCTGGCGCGCGCCGACGCGACGCCCACCGTCGAGGTCTCGCTGAACGGTTCGTTGACCCGGCTGGCACGACCCGTGGACGCCACGATCTACCGGCTCGCGCAGGAGTCGCTGACCAACGCCGTACGGCACGCCCGGAGCGCGACCCGCGTCGGGATCGACGTACGCCGGGAGGGCGACGCCGTCAGGCTGCGTGTCAGCGACGACGGACGGACCGAGCCAGGGCCCGCACCGGAGCCTGGATTCGGCCTGCTGGGCATGGCCGAACGTGCCCAGCTCCTCGGCGGGTCGCTCTCCGCGGGCCCGGCACCCGAGGGCGGCTGGGTGGTCGAGGCCGTGCTGCCGGTGGAGACGCCGACATGACGATCCGTGTTGTCGTGGCCGACGACCAGGACCTGGTCCGGACCGGGCTGGTGATGATCCTCGGTGCGCAACCCGACCTCGAGGTCGTGGGGGAGGCGGCAGACGGGCCCGCAGCGCTCGATCTGGCGACTCGACTGCGTCCTGATGTCCTCCTCGTCGACATCCGGATGCCCGGGCTCGACGGCGTCGAGGTGACGCGGCGCCTGGCCGGGCCAGGTGTGACGGACCCGATGGCGGTCGTCGTGATCACCACCTTCGACCTCGATGAGTACGTCCTCGGCGCCCTGCGCGCCGGTGCCCGCGGCTTCCTGCTCAAGGACGCCGGGCCAGGACTCCTCGTGCAGGCCGTCCACGCGGCGGCCGACGGGGACGCGCTGATCGCCCCCAACGTCACGCGGCGGCTGCTGGCAACCTTCGCCGACCAGGCGCCGGCGGTACCGGTCCAGCCCATCGACCCGCTCACCGAGCGCGAGGAGGAGGTGCTCGCGCTGGTGGCGCGGGGCCGGACCAACGCCGAGATCGCCACCGTGCTCTTCGTCGGCCTGAGCACGGTCAAGACCCACGTCGCATCGTTGATGACCAAGCTCGGCGCCCGCAACCGCGTCGAGGTCGCGATGTGGGCATACGACACCAGACGCATGAGAGCCGATGGGCACTGAGCCGTCCCGGTGAGTCCGGAGGCTCGTGGGGTTGCGTCAGGACGCAGACCAGAGCCGCGACCTCGATTTCCCCGACGGGCCCGATCGACGCGTCGATCGATGAGCCACGCGACGCGAGCGTGATCAGGTCCGGAGTCGGCGGGTAGAGGACGTTGTCGGCGAGCGGGGCCGCGGTGCGACTCGACCGGCCTGTCGGCCTTCGCCTGGCCCATTGACGCCCGGCCTCCGGTGCAGGACGATCGGTGCCAGCGAACCGGACAGTAGTGTCCGGATGAGAGGAGCCGTCATGCCCGTGCCGTCCCAGCCCCGGTTCGACCACACCTACGACGTCGTGGTGGTGGGCAGCGGGTCCGCGGGCTTCGCGACCGCCCTGGGTGCCGTGGACGCGGGGCTCAGCGTCCTGATCGTCGAGGGCACGGAGAAGTGGGGTGGCAGCTCGGCGATGTCCGGGGGCGGGCTCTGGCTGCCGGTCAACCCGCTGATGGAGCGTGCGGGCGCGGGCGACTCCCGCGAGGAGGCCCTCACCTACCTCGAGGAGACGGTCGGGGAGGTCGGCCGGTCGACCTCGCGGGAGCGCAAGGAGGCGTTCGTGGACGGGGTCGCGGACTTCGTCACGACCGCCGAGCGCCACGGGATGCGGTTCGCGCGCGGCAAGGACTACCCGGACTACTACCCGGAGCTCCCGGGCGGGAAGATCGGGCGGTCGATCGAGGTCGAACCGCTGGACTCCCGGCCGCTCGGCGACTGGTGGGGGACCCTCCGCTCCGCGGTGCCGCTGCCGGCGAAGACCGACGACGTGTGGCTGCTGGGCCGGGCGTGGTCGACGCCGTCCGGGTTCGTGCGGGGAGCCCGGTTCGTGTTCCGCGCCCTGGGCGGCCTGGTGACCGGCAAGCGCCTGGTGGGGATCGGGAACGCGCTGATGACGTCGTTCGGTCGCGCGCTGCTGGTGGAGCGGGACGTGCCGCTGTGGCTGTCCTCGCCGCTGGAGGACCTCGTGGTCGACGAGGCCCGGGTGGTCGGCGTCCGGGTGCGCCGCGAGGGGCAGGTCGTGACGGTGGGCGCGAGCCGCGGCGTGATGCTCGCGGCGGGAGGCTTCGAGTCGAACTCCGACTGGCGGCAGAAGTACCACGGGATCGACGGCAACCCGTCGGGCAACCCGGGGAACGTCGGGCAGGTGATCGACATCGCGCGCGAGGCCGGCGCGGCCCTGGAGCTCATGGACGACGCCTGGTGGGGCGCGTCGATCGAGGCGCCGCCGGGTGGCACGCCGGCGTTCATCGTCGGGGAACGGTCGATGCCGTACTCGATCATGGTCGACGCGCAGGGCGCGCGGTTCGCCAACGAGTCCGAGTCGTACGTCGACCTCGGGCATCACATGCTCGACCACGACAAGGACGGGCCGTACTGGCTCGTCTTCGACTCCCGCGCGCCGCGCCGGTACCTGCAGACCTTCGCGATGGACCCACGAGCAACCACGGCGATGAGGGCCGCGGGCATCGTGCGCAAGGCGGGCACGCTCGAGGAGCTGGCGGACGCCATCGCCGTCGACCCGGCGACGTTCCGGGCCACGGTGCAGCGGTTCAACGGGTTCGCGCGCTCCGGCGTCGACGGGGACTTCGGGCGCGGGAACTCGGCCTACGACCGCTACTACTCCGACCCGCTCGTGCACCCCAACCCCAACCTCGGGCCGATCGAGAGGGGGCCGTTCACGGCGTACCGGGTGGTCATCGGCGACCTCGGGACCAAGGGCGGCGTCGTCACGGACGCCGACGGGCGGGCGCTGCGCGAGGACGGGACGGTCATCGAGGGACTCTTCGCCGCCGGCAACGCCTCGGCGTCCGTCATGGGGCGCACGTACCCGGGTCCCGGCTCGACGATCGGCCCCGCCACCGTGTTCGGCATGCGGGCCGCCCGCTTCATGGCGAGGTCTCGCGACTGAGGCCGGCGGGCCGCGAGATCACCGTCGGCCCCCCGGCTCGTGCGGAATCCGGCTCGTGGGGCTAGAGCCGGCCCGCGAGGGCGGAGAGGCCCGCACCGTCGAGACGGGGCAGGACGGCGGAGCGCCCGCACGCGGCCATCAGCAGGTCGATGCCACGGCCGGTGAGCGCGGCGCCGTCGCCCCAGGCCCAGTCGAGGTCGGAGGCCGCCAGGCGCAGCCCGCGCAGCCGGCCGCGCGGCACGAACCCGATCGCGTGCCCGGTCGTGACGAACTCCAGCCCGACACGGACCGTCTCGGGGTCCGGGTCGTGGGCGAGCCCGAGGGGGAGCCGCATGTCGCCCTCGTGGACGAGCAGGTCGGTGAGCGGCGCCCTCGGGCCGGTCATCGGCGGGCTGAAGCGGCTCTCGGCGCGCTCGCGCAGCAGTGTCACGGTCTCCGCGACCGGCCGCCGCCCGGCGCGCCGGGCGGCGGCGTCGTTGGCGCGATGGATGCTCCCCCGGGCGCGGACGAGGTCGCGCAGGAACTCCCCGAGGGCGCCGGGGGCCGCGGTCTGCGCGAGGTGCGCGCCGACGGTGCGCACGTCCCAGCCGGAGCAGAGGCTCGGCGCGGCGAGCTGCGAGACGTCCAACGCCTCGAGCAGGTCGGCGACGGCGCGCCGCCGCTCGGCGGTCGCGGCGAACACGTCCGCCGGTGTCGATCCGTCCAACGCCGGTCCTCCCAGGTGCGGTCGAGGCGATCCTGCCGACGAGCAGTCTGGACGGGCGGGCGCCCGGCCGCGACACGTGGCTCGGTCGGCTGCCGGTCGAACCGTGCGTGCGGCGGCGGTCGACGTCAGGCCGGCGGCACCTCGACGCTGATGTTGGCACGCTCGGTGCCCGGCGGGTCGCCGAGGGTCGCCCAGAAGTCGGTGTCGCGCATCCAGCCGGGGAGGCCGGCGGGGAGGTCGCGGCTCGGGATGGCGGGCAGCTCGGCGGGCGTGAAGTCGGCGCCGTAGGGGACGAGGGGGCGCGCCTCGTCGGGCTGCTGGACCCTCGCGTGCAGCCGCCCCAGCGCCACGTTCCAGTTGTCGAGCAGGTCCCGGCGGCTGATCGGCCCGCCCGGTTTGTCCGCCGTCGGGTGCAGGGCTCGCTGGTGGAACACGGAGACGTCGGCGCCCTCGGGCGAGGTCACGAACGTGCGCCAGGCCTCGAAGGCCGGGGTGCCGAAGGTCACCACCGCCTCGATGCGGCCCGGCGCGAGCGCCGCCGCGAACCACCGGTGGCGGTAGGCGACGACCTCCGGGTCGTTCAGGTGGGGCAGCGCCATCTTCTGGTTGTAGATGCCGTACAGGAACGCGTTGACCATGAGGTAGCTCGAGGTGAACCCGAGCTTCTCGACGAAGCCCTGCACCCGCCGTCCCGCCTGCCCGGACAGGATGCGCCGGGTGAACGCCTCGGTCTGGGCCGGGTCCTGCCCGACGACGAGCAGCCTGGCGGTGCCGTTCGCGCGGCCCCGGTAGAACACGGGCCCCCACAGCGAGCGGAAGCCGTCGGCGCCACGGAACACCGTGTCGTCGGGGTAGCGGCGGCACAGCGTCCGGAACCGGCCGGTAGGCCCGGGGTCGAACGGGTCGGTGATCATGGCGCCTCCTCACCGACAGGGAGCGCCGCGCGGCGTCCGCACGCACGCGCGGGACCGGGTGAAGTCGGTGCGCGCAGCCGGTGGGACGCTGTCGCCCGTGCCGACAATGAGGGAGCAGTCCCGGTGCGGGCGCCCGCCCCGCCGGGGTCGACCTCAGGGGGACGGCCATGGCGCAGCTGGTCATCACCGGGAACGTCGCGACGATGGCGCAGGGGGCGACGGCGTCCCTGGTGCCCGGACGGGTCTGGATCGACGGCGACACCGTCGTCGACGTCACGACCGGGCGCCGGCGGGTCGCCGGCTTCTCGCGGGCCCAGGAGGTCGACGTCGGCGCCGCGGTCGTGCTGCCGGGGTTCGTCGACATGCACAACCACCTGGCCTACAACGCCCTGCCGCTCTGGACGGAGCCCGGCCGCACCGAGCCGTGGCTGCACAACAAGCACTGGCCGGACGCCGACACCTACACCGAGTCGATCACCGAGCCGGCCTGGGTGTACGCGAAGGCCTGCCCCGAGGCCCTGCTCGCGTACGTGCAGGTGCGGGCGATGGCCGGGGGAGCGACCGCGGCGCAGGGGTGGCCCACCGCGAACCGCGGGTACCGCACCGTGATGCGCAACGTCGACGCCGAGGACGTCGGCACCGGCCGGGACGACCTGATCTACACCTCGGTGGTCACCAAGACGGGCGAGGCGCTCACCACGGCCGTCCGACGCATGGCCGCCGGCTCCGGGTTCATCTACCACTGCGCGGAGGGGCGCCGCGGCTCTCGCGTCCTGTCCGACTACACGGACCTCGACCGCGCCGACGGGCTGCTCCCCACCCTGCTAGCCGTGCACGCCTGCGCGGTGGACGCGGACGGGTGGGCCCGGTGGGACGCCGCCGAGGCGGGCGGCGTCGTCTGGTCGCCGCTGTCCAACCTCCTGCTCTACGCCGAGACGACGCTCGTCGACGACGCGCGCGCCCGCGGGATCACCGTGTGCCTGGGCAGCGACTGGGGCCCGTCGGGCACGAAGAACCTCCTCGGCGAGATGAAGGTGGCCCGCATCGCCGCCGACCACCTCGGCTACGACCTCACCGACGCGCAGATCGTCGAGATGGTCACCAGCAACCCCGGCACGCTGCTGGAGCGGTGCTGGCACCGACCCGTCGGCCGCCTCGTCCCGGGGGCGCTCGCGGACGTCACCGTGGTGCGGGGACGGGGGCGGGGCGACGCCTGGACGCGCGTCGTCGCCGCCCGGGAACGGGACGTCGCCCTCGTCGTCGTCGGCGGCGTCGCGCGCTACGGGGACACGAGCCTCATGACGGCGGCCGCCGCGCCGCCCAGCTTCGCCGCCACGGTCGGGGGCCGACGGCGCCGGGTCGCGCTGCCGGACCCCGCGGACCCGCAGCGGGCCTGGTCGTGGCGGGCGGTCCTGGACACGCTGCGGGAGGTGCAGCAGGACCCCCAGCAGGCCATCGCGACCGCCCAGGCGCGCGCGTCCGCCGGGCCACGCTTCGCGGAGGACGCCGAGCTCGAGCTCTTCCTCGACATGCCCGACACCCGGCGCACGGGCCGCGCGGGGCCGCCCAAGGACCCGGCCACGGTGCGGATCCCGCCGGTGCCGGCGCCGGAGCACGACGCGGCGTACTTCGACCTCCTCGACGCCGCGCCGATCCCGCAGGGCGTGCTCGCCCCGCTGCGCGCGAGGTTCGGGCAGTGACGACCCCGAGCCCGGCGGCGCTCCGGGCACGCGCCGGCAGCCGCCTCGACGACGTGGTGCCCGCGAGGGCCGAGCCCGGACCCGAGCCGGTGGCGCTCACCGCGACGCAGCAGCACGACCTCGTCGACCTCTGGACCACGCTCCTCACCGACGTGTACGTGCACGCCGGGCAGAAGCGCGCGCTCTACGGCTACGACCCGCTGCGGGCGCTCGCGGCCCTGCGCCGGGAGCTTCCCCTGCTCGACAGCGCCGGGTTCCTCCGGGCCCTCACCAGGGTGGTCAACCGGCTGCGCGACCAGCACACCCAGCTGTTCGTGGGCGCACCGGGGGCCGAGCCGTACGTCGCGGCGCTGCCCTTCCTCGTGGAGCCGTTCGGCCCGTACACGTCCCCCACGTTCCTGGTCACCAAGACGACGGGCGAGGTGCCCGACCCGGCGTTCGCCCCCGGGGTGCGGCTCACCACCTGGAACGCCGTGCCCTTCACCCGGGCGGTCGACCTGTTCGCCGACACCCTCACCGGGGGCCGGCCGGACGCGCGCCGGGCGCGGGCCCTCGAGACGCTCACCCAGCGGCCGCTCGCCTACCTGCCCCCGCCGGACGAGCTGTGGGTCGACGTCGGCTTCCGTCTTCCCGGGGACCCGGCGGGCGACCCCGACCGCACCGCCCGGTTCGCGTGGCGGGCGATCCGCCCGGGGGCCGCCGCGACCGCCGACGACCGGGTCGCGACCCGGACGCGCCGCGGGATCGACGTCGTGGGCGAGACCGCCCGCCGCGCCCGCAAGCTGTTGTTCGCCACCGACCTGTGGGAGGGCGACCGGCAGGGCGTCCAGCCCCGGGCGAAGGGCTCCGGCTGGCTGCGCACCAGCGTGGCCGACGCCCTCGCCGCCCGGCCGGTGACGACGTCGCACGGCACGTTCGGCTACCTGCGCATCTGGACGTTCGACGTGCGCCACCCCGGCCGGTTCGTCGACGAGGTCGCCCGGCTCCTGCGCCGGCTGCCCCAGGAGGGGCTCGTCGTCGACCTGCGTTCCAACCCGGGGGGCGTCGTCGACGCGGCCGAGCGGCTGTTCCAGCTCTTCACGGACCGGCACGTCGAGCCGGTGCGGTTCGCGTGCCGCGCGACGCCGGCGATGGCCGACCTGGCCGAGGCGGACGGCAACGGCGCCGACCTCGCCGACTGGGCGGGCTCCCTGCGCGCGGCCCTCGACCTCGGCGAGGAGTTCTCCCAGCACCTGCCGCTCGCCGACCCCGACCTCTGCAACGGCGCGGCCCGCGCCTACCGGGGACCTGTCGTCGCCGTCGTCGACCCCAACACCTACTCGTGCGGCGACCTGTTCGCGGCCGGGATCGTGGACCACGGCATCGGGCGGGTGGTCGCCGTGGGCGCCGCGACCGGCGGGGGCGGCGCGAACGTCTGGACCGGTGACGACGTCCAGTACGCCTACCACGCGGCCCACCGCACGCTCCCGCCCCTGCCGCCCGGGGTCGGCTTCGCGATCGCGGTGCGCCGCATGGTCCGGTCCGGCACCTCCGCGGGCCTCGCGATCGAGGACGTCGGGGTGGCCGGCGAGGAGCGGTACGACATGACCGAGCGTGACGTCGTGGACGGGAACCCCGACCTGCTCGAGCACTGCACGTCGCTCCTCGCCGCGGGCTAGCGGTGCTGACCGGCGTCTCCGGGCAGTCCGGGAACGGTCTCGGACTCGTCCGCGTACGGCGCGAGCAGCAGCGAGGCGGTGGCCCACCCGCGTGCCAGCAGCCCCGCGTCGGAGTCCGGCTCGGTGGACCTTTCGGTGCCCTCGTAACGGACGACGAGGCCCGGGTCGTCGTCGCTCCGCGCGATGCGCGCGTGGACCGCGCCGAAGGTGGCCAGGGGTGCCTGTCGCAGCCCGCGCAGGCCGTCGCGCGGCACGTCGGGCACGTTGATGTTGAGCGTCCGCCTGCTGCGGGGGTGTTCCAGCAACCACGCCAGGGCGTGCGCCGCGACGTGCTCCGCCGTGTCCCAGTGCTCGGGCGCGGCCGCGTCGAGGGAGACGGCGAGAGACCGCATCCCGAGCGAGGCCCCGGACAGCGCCGCCCCCACGGTGCCGGAGTGGAGGACGGCGTTGCCCACGTTCGGTCCGCGGTTCACTCCGGACAGGACGACGTCGGGGACGTCGCCGAACGCCCCGTACGCCGCCACGAAGGTGATGAGGGCGGGGTCGGCGGCCACCGCCAGAGACCGCAGGCCCGCGGGCAGCCCGGGAGCCTCGTGCTGCTCGACGATCAGCTGACCGCCCTCCTGCGCACCGTGCAGCGCGGCGGACGCGCCGGAGGACTCCTCGCGGGGGGCCACGACGACGGTGTCGAGGCCGAGGGAGACCGCGCAGCGCGCGAGGACCGCGAGACCAGGGGAGTCGATCCCGTCGTCGTTCGTCACCAGTGCCAGCATCGTGGTCCTTCCTGTCGTGCGGTGGTCCCGGTGTCACCCGAGATCGTCGACCGTGACCCGTTCGGCGAAGCTCTCGATCTCCGCGCGGCTGCCGGTGCCGAGGCCGTGCCGGGCGACGTTGAGGGCGCCCGCCGCAGCACCGAGGCGCACCGCGTCGACGACGGGCAGCCCGCGGCCGACACCGACCGCGACGCCGGCCGTCATCGAGTCGCCCGCGCCTCGGTGGTCGACCGTCGAGACGGGCGGCGTGGTCAGCGCGGCCGTGCCGTCGGCGGTGACCAGGAGCGTCGGTTCGTCGGCCCGGGAGACGACGAACGCGTCGAGGCCGTCGGCGACCCAACGGCCGGCGGCCGCCCGGAGGGCGGGGACCGAGTCGGCGTCCGCCAGATCGTCGTCGACCATCTCCTCGTGGCTCATCTTCAGCACGGAGAGCGTCGCGCGGTCGATGGCGGCGGCCAGGCCCCCGCTCAGGTCAGCCACGACCGGCGTGCCCGAGGCCGCGACGTCACGTGCGAGGCGGGTGAGGTAGTCCTGGGGCAGCCCGACGCCGTGCTGGGTCCCGGTCAGCACGCACACGTCCGCCTCCAGCGCCGCCACCAACGACGTGCCGTAGAGGTCGTCCAGCGCGTGCCGGTCGAGCGGCACCGACGGCATGACCACGTGGTGGGGATCGTCTCCGTGGCGGCGGTCCCGCACCAGGGCGCCACCCCCGCCGCGACGCGTCGGCCGCACCTCCAGCTCGCGGGTGCGGGCCAGGTGCGCGGCGATCTCGCCGGTCTCTCCGCCGAACGCCCCGCACACCACGACCTCGGCGCCCAGCGACCGTGCCATGGTCGCGACCCACAGTCCCTGACCGCCCGGGTGGACGTGGACCTCCGGCGCGTCGCGGACCGGGTCGGTCTCGATCTCGATCGTGAGCAGCGGCTCGGGGGCGATGACGCAGACCCTGGGCGTGGACGGCATGCCTGGACCGTAGGCGCAGGTGCCCGTGCCCGCCCGAGGGGACGACCCGAGCCTTCCTCTCGTCCCCACCCGCCGGCCCGAGGAGCGACGACCCTGGTGAGACGTTCGTCCCCCAGCATCTCGGACGTCGCGCGCGCCGCCGGTGTGTCGATGGGCACGGTGTCGAACGTCCTCAACGGCACGGTGCGCGTCACCCCGGCGACCCGGGCCCGGGTCGAGGCCGCGATCCGGGAGCTCGGGTTCGTCCGCAACGGCGTCGCGCGGTCGCTGGCGGCCGGCCGGAGCTCGACGCTCGGCTTCGTGATCATCGACCTCGCGAACTCCTACTTCCTGGACATCGCGCGAGGCGCCGAGGAGGAGGCCGGCCGGGCGGGGCTGAACCTGCTGCTGGCGAACTCCGACATGTCGGAGGAGAAGCAGAGCACGTACGTCGACCTGCTCGCCGTGGGCGTGCTGCAGTCGCTGCTGCTGTCGTCCTCGCTGCGGGCGCCGGACGACGTCGCGATCATCGGCTACGACGACAACCGCGCCGCGTGGGACTCCGCCGTCCCGCTGTCGACCGTCCGGCAGCCGGGGGAGGCGGTCGGCCGGGAGGCGGTGCGGCTCCTGCTGGAGGAGCTGGAGACCGGGCCCGAGGCCCACCGGCACCGGCTCGTCACGTGCGAGCCGCGGCTCGTGGTGCGCGCGAGCACCGCCGGCCCGTCCTGACCGGCCGGCAGGATCAGCCGCCCGCCGGGGGCCGGCCGTCGATCAGCTCGCTCAGTCCGGTGCGGAACCGCTCCGTGTCGTCGAGGTCGATCGGCCGCAGGCGCCGGGGGAGCGCCGCGACGACCAGCGCGTACGCCTCGAGGACCAGCTCCTCCACGAGGTCCGGCGTGATCCCCGGCCCCGCGGCCAGCGAGATCCAGTGGCGCTTGTTCATGTGGTAGCCGGCGGTCACGGTCTCGAGCTCCTGGCGGAGCGCCTCGCCGTCGTCGGGCGCGCACTTGAGCGTCACGAGCGGGGTGCCCATGACCTCCGTGGTCATGCAGAAGACCTTCGCCCGGACCTTGAACACGTCGTGCTCGGGCCCGAACGGCCAGGTGCGGGTGACGCCCGGCAGCGCGAGCGCGGTGGCGGCGGCGACGTCCTGGTGCTGCGTGGGGCCCACGCCGTGTCAGTCCTGTCGGGACGTGCGCAGCGCGTCGCCCTCGACCTCGGCGGCGCTCCAGAAGTTGCGGAGCATCTCCTCGGGGGTGAGCAGCGAGTCGCGGTGCTCGACCGGCTCCTCGGCGCCCGCGATCGCCTTCACCTCGTCGTGGATCCGCTCCATGGAGCTGTCGAGGGACGACGCGACGTCGGCGGCGAGCTTGAGCGAGTCCGTGAGGTGGCGCGGCACGTCGCGCGCGTACTTGTAGTAGATCTTGTGCTCCAGGCTCGCCCAGAAGTCCATGGCGATGGTGCGCAGCTGGATCTCCACGATGACGTGCTCGACCCGGTCGGACAGGTAGACCGGCACCTGCACGATGAGGTGCAGGGACTTGTAGCCGTTCGCCTTGGGGTGGGCGATGTAGTCGCGCTCCTCCAGGACCGTGAGGTCGGCCTGGTTCATGAGCATGTCCCGCACCTTGTAGATGTCGGAGACGAAGCTGCAGGTCACCCGCACGCCGGCGACGTCGAACATGTGCTCGCGCACGCCCTCGGGCGTCAGCGGGATGCCCTTGCGCCGGCACTTGGCGACGATCGACTCGAGCGACTTGAGGCGCGAGCTGACGTGCTCGACCGGGTTGTAGTTCTGCATGTGCCGGAACTCGTCGCGCAGGATCGAGATCTTGGTCATGACCTCGTCGATCCCGAACTTGTACGTCAGCACGAGCCGCCGCAGGCGGTCGACGAGAGCCCGGATCTCCGCGGCCTCGGGGGAGTGGTGCGGGGTCTCCGGTGCTGCGTCCTGGGAGGCGCCGTCCCGGTGCTCGTGCGGTGCGTCCTGCCGTGCGTCCTGCCGTGCGTCCTGCCCTGCGTCCTGGCTCACGGGCACCACGGTAGCCAGGTTTCCTGGCGCTCGAGAATCCGATAAAACCGGTCGGGACTGTTCGGTATTCGAGACGGTCGGGACGAACCGTTGACACCCCCCTTCCGGAGACCTACGTTCCTGCGCACCGGGTCGGACGACCGCGGCGCCCCAGGTGGTGCGGCCGGACGTCCCGGGTGGTCACGAGCTCCGACGCGAAGCCCCGGCTCGTCGGACGGCAACCCCCAGCGCGGGCGGGTGCCCCGGGTGAGGACCAGGCCGGCCGTCGCCGACGGCACGGCAACACGCGACCCCCGCCCCGGCGGGGAGCAGGAGAGGACGAGCATGCACCGCGACGCCACCACCGTGCGCCCCCTGTCGTCCCGGCACGTGCCGTCCGCCTCGCCGGTGACCTCGGCGTCCGCCCGGGCGTGGTGTCGACGCCGCTGATCGCGGCCTGATCGTCCGCCCCTCGCGGCGGACGACCCTCCTCGACGGCCCGGCACCTGCCGGGCCCCGGCCGCAGACGGCCCCGCCCGCCGGTCCCGGCGGGCCTTCCTCCCCGTGCCCTCCCGGCGGTGGCGCGCACCCGCAGGTCCACGACCCGCGCCCGAGTGCGTCCGTCCGCCGCGCCCTGATCGGAGCCGACGTGCCCTCCTCCCTGCCCTCGACGTCCACCCCCAGCACCCCGTCCGCTCTCGTCGTCGGCGTCGACCTCACGGCGGCCGGCGCCCGGCCCGGCGTGCACCGAGCGCGCGGCATCGTGCAGCCCCGGTCGTTCGACGCCGAGCGCTTCGTCCAGCTCGTGCGCACCGCCGACGGCGGCGGCCTCGACCTCGTCACCCTCGACGAGGGCTTCCTGCTGCACCCGGGCCGGCGGCAGGTGACCGGGCGGCTCGACGCGGCCGTGGCCGCCGCACGGGTGGCCCCCCACACGACGCGGGCCGGGCTGGTCGCCGCCGTCGACACCGCGCACGTGGACCCGGCGCACGTCGCCCAGGCCGTCGCCCGCGTCGACCAGGCGAGCTCCGGCCGTGCCGGGTGGCAGGTCGGGCTCCCCACCGGCGCCGTGGTGCAGGACGACGCGTGGGCGGAGCAGGCCCGCGGCGTCGCGGCACAGGTCGTGCGGCACTGGGACGGGCTCGCGACGGGGACCGGGCCGAACGCGGGTGACACCGCCGGCGCCGTCGCCGTCGACGACGAGGGGCGCTTCCGCGTGGACCACGACGGCATCCGCTTCGCCGTGCGCCGGCACCGGCCTGCCGAGAGCCGGGCCGCCGACGGGCCCCGGGGCGCCGGGACGCGGCAGGGCCGGCCGCCCGTCGTCGTCTCCGCCCGGAGCGAGGCCGCGCTCGACCTCGCCGCCCGGACGGCGGACGTCGTGCGCGTCGCGGCCACCGCGCCGGCCCGCGCCGTCCGGCTGCGCTCCCGGCTGCGCGACGCTGCCGAGGCCGCGGGCCGCGACCCCGACACGCTGCGCGTGCTCACCGAGGCGTACGTCGTGCTGGCCGAGGACCGCGCCAGCGCGCAGGCGCGGCTCGAGCTGGTCGAGGCCCTCGAGGGCCCGGAGATCTCCGGCGGGCTGCTCGTGGTGGCCGGCACCCCCGACGACCTCGCCGAGACGATCGTGGACTGGCGGGACGCCGGCGCGTCCGACGGGTTCCTGCTGCGGCCCTCGTCGCTCGGCCCGGACCTGGACGCCCTCGTCGACGGTGTGCTCCCGCGCCTCGTGCGCGACGGCGTGCGGGCGGTGGCGTCACCGGCGCCGCGCACGCTCCGCGCGACCCTCGGGCTGCCGGACGTGGGGCCTGCCGGCAGCGCCGGCAGCGCCGTCGTCGCCCCCGCGTCGGCGCACGCGCGGCCGCGCGCCCGGGCGGGCCGAACCGCCGACTCCCGGCTGGTGCGCGCGTGACCGCCCGCACCCACGCCCGCCACGTCGCCCCCGCCGCCCGCGTCGCCGACACCCGCCGCGACGCCGCACGCCCTCTTGTGACCGGAGGTCCCCGATGACCGTCACCGACGCACCGCGCGTCCGCCCCACCGACCCCGCAGGCGCCCCTGCCCACGCACCGGCCGCCGATCCTGTCGCCGGTCCTGCCGTGGCCCGGCGCGCGCGCCGGCGGGCCGACCGCGAGCGCGCGCTCGCCGCGCCCCACGGCTGGCTGAGCCTGGCGGGGTTCCACTGGCTGCCCTCGCGACCGGAGCCGCTGCCAGGCGTGCCCGGGCTGTGGCTCGCCGACGCCGCCGGCGCGCACCTGCGGCCGGGGGAGACCGGCGGTCCCCGGGTCCGGGGGCCGGAGGTAGTGGACGGCGCGTACGACGGCGACGTCCCCGAGGGGGGCAGCGTCGTCCTGGGGACGTTCCTGCCCTCCGGGCGCGAGCCCGTCGACGGCGCCGACCCGGACCACCAGCAGGCAGGGGAGACGGCCGCGGTGGCGATCGAGCTGGTGCGGCGCACCGGACGCCTCGCGATCAGGCTGCGCGACCCGCACGCCCGCACGCGCCTCGACTTCGCCGGGGTGCCCGTCTTCGACCACGACCTCTCGTGGGAGGTCGAGGCGCCCGTCCGCCTGTACGACGAACCCCGCGAGCTCGTGGTCGGGGCCGCCCGCCCCGGCCTGGTGCACCGGCTGCAGGCGGTCGGCGAGCTCGACCTGACGCGCGGCGACCGGACGGTCACGCTCGTCCTGACCGGCTCCCCGGGGGGCGCCCCGACGCTGCTCTTCAGCGACGAGGCCCCTGGCGTCGCGCCCTGGCGCGTGGCGCGCCCCGAGCTCCGCGGGTCCCTGACCCCGGGCGACACGGGCGTCGCACGCCTCGACCTCAACCACGCCGTCAACCTGCCGTACGCGTTCAGCGACCACGGCACGTGCCCCGCCCCGCCCCCGGGCAACCACGTCCCGTTCGCCGTCACGGCGGGGGAGAGGGCGCCGCGATGACCGCCGTCACGACGCCGGGCGCACAGACTCCTGGCACACAGACTCCTGGCGCACAGGGTCCGGGGCCCGCAGCACCGGCTCGGGACGCCGCGGCCACCCCGTACGCGGCCCTGCGCATCGTCCCCGCCCGCCACCCGGGGCGCTGGGTCGCGACGGCCGGCGTGGCCGTGCTGCTGGCGATGGTCGTCAGCTCGCTGCTCACCAACGACCGGTGGGAGTGGGACGTCGTCGCGCAGTACCTCACCTGGCCCTCGATCCTGTCCGGCGCCTGGGCGACGATCCGGCTCACGGCCGCGGCGTCGGTGGTGGGCTTCGCGCTGGGCACCGTGCTGGCGCTCATGCGGCTGTCGCGCTCGCCGCTGCTCGTCGGGGTGTCGTGGGCGTACACGTGGGTGTTCCGCTCCGTGCCCCTGCTGCTGCAGCTGCTGCTCTGGTACAACCTCGCCTATCTGTATCCGCACCTGAGCCTCGGCGTGCCGTTCGGCCCCGAGTTCCTCTGGTTCGACACCCTCGGCGTCATCGACAAGTTCGGCGCCGCCATCCTGGGCCTGGGGCTCTCGCAGGCCGCGTACTCCGCCGAGATCGTGCGCGCCGGCATCCTCAGCGTCGACCAGGGGCAGCAGGAGGCGGCCGCGTCGCTCGGCATCCCGCGCCGGCGCCAGGTGACCCGCATCGTGCTGCCGCAGGCCATGCGCTCGATCGTGCCGACGGCCGTCAACGAGGTCATCGGCCTGCTCAAGGGCACCTCGATCGTCTACGTCCTGGCGTACGGCGAGCTGTTCTACATCGCGTCCGTCATCTACGGCCGCAACGGCAAGGTCGTGCCCCTGCTCATCGTCGCGGCGATCTGGTACCTGGTGCTGACCACGCTGATCACGATCGTCCAGTACTACGTCGAGCGGCACTACGCGAAGGGCGCCGTGCGCACCCTGCCGCCCACGCCCCTGCAGCGACTGCGCTGGTCGTCCGCCGTGGCCGTGGCCCGCCTCACCGGCCGCCCGGTGCCCTCGCACGTGCCGCCGGCGTTCGCGGCCCGCGCCCGGGTCGGCGTCCTCACCCGCACGACCCGCACCTCGGGAGGCCCCGCATGACCGCCACGACGACGCGCACGACGGCGCACGACGGCGCGGCGGGCCGGGTCGAGGTGCACGGCCTGCACAAGAGCTTCGGCACCCTCGAGGTGCTCCGGGACGTCGACCTCACCTTCGAACCCGGCACCGTCACCGTCGTCCTCGGGCCGTCGGGCTCCGGCAAGTCCACGCTGCTGCGCGCGATCAACCACCTCGAGAAGGTCGACGCCGGCTTCGTCACGGTGGACGGCGACCTCGTGGGCTACCGACGCCGGCACACCCGACGTGGCGGCCGCCGGGGCGACGTGCTGCAGGAGCTCAAGGAGCGGGAGATCCTCGGGCAGCGCACCCGCATCGGCTTCGTCTTCCAGAACTTCAACCTGTTCCCGCACCTCACCGTGCTGGAGAACGTCGTCGAGGCGCCGCTGTCCGCGCAGCGCCGCCCCCGCGCCGAGGTGGAGCCCGAGGCCCGCGAGCTGCTCGACCGCGTCGGGCTCGCCGACAAGGCGGACGCGCGACCACGGCAGCTGTCCGGCGGGCAGCAGCAGCGCGTCGCGATCGCCCGCGCCCTCGCGCTGCGGCCCCGGGTGCTGCTCTTCGACGAGCCGACCTCCGCGCTCGACCCCGAGCTGGTCGGCGAGGTGCTCGAGGTCATCAAGGACGTCGCGAGCACCGGCACCACCCTCGTCGTCGTCACCCACGAGATCGGCTTCGCCCGCGAGGTCGCCGACAACGTCGTCTTCATGGACGGCGGGGTGGTCGTCGAGCAGGGGCCGCCCGCCGAGGTGCTCTCCCGCCCGCGGCACGCCCGCACCCGCGCCTTCCTCGACAAGGTCCTCTGACCTTCTCCGGCCCCAGACGCCTTCCCACGACCGCTCACATCCCCCTGACCTGCGGCCCCGGCCGCACACCCATCCCCTGGAGACACCCGTGACCGCACCGACCCGCCGAGCCCGCGCGCTCGCCCTGCTCGCCACCGTCCCCCTGCTGGCACTCACGGCCTGCGCCGGTGTGAGCACCTCGGCCCCCGAGGCCGCCGGCACCGGCGACGGCGCCGAGGCCCCCGCCGGCACCAGCTCCGAGGGAGCCGCCGCAGCCGGGCTCGAGGTCAGCACCAGCCCCGACCAGGACCGGATCCGGTCGACCGAGTCGGCCGAGGCCGTCGGCCTGCTGCCGGAGGCGTTCGCGGACAAGGACGACTTCGTCGTGGCCGTGAGCGCCGGCGCGGCGCCTCCGCTCGGCTTCTTCGCCGACGACGACAAGACCCCCATCGGCAACGAGACCGACATCGCGCAGCTCGTCGCCGACGGCCTCGGCAAGGACCTGCGCCTCGAGGTCAAGGCCTGGGCCGACTGGCCCCTGGCCCTGCAGTCGGGCGACGTCGACGCCGTCATCTCCAACGTCACCGTGACCGAGGAGCGCAAGGAGACGATCGACTTCTCCTCCTACCGCAACGACGAGCTGGGCTGGCTCACCAAGGCGGGCTCCGACGTCCCGGAGATCGCCGAGCGGCAGGACGTCGCGGGGCTGCGGGTGGGCGTCGGCTCGGGCACCAACCAGGAGAAGATCCTGCTCGAGTGGAACGACCAGAACGTCGCCGAGGGGCTCGAGCCCCTCGCCGGCGGTCAGCCGGAGTACTACGAGCAGCTCTCCGACGTGCTCCTCGCCCTGAAGTCCGGCCGCCTCGACGTCTACGTCGGCCCCAACGCGTCCCTGGCCTACCAGGCCAAGATCGCGCCCGACGAGCTCGCCGTCGTCGGCACGCTCAACGGCGGCTGGCCCGACACCGCGCAGATCGCCGTCGCGACCAAGAAGGGCAACGACCTCGCGCCCGCCGTCACGGCCGCTCTGCAGCATGCCTTCGACGACGGCACGTACGCCCAGGTGCTCGAGCGCTGGGGCCTGGAGACCGAGGCCGTCGAGAAGCCCGAGACCAACCCGCCGGGCCTGCCGAAGACGGAGTGACGGCACCCGACCGTCCGCACCCCGTCCCCGTCCCCGTCCCGACCGTCCCGAGGAGTGCACGTGACCGAGAACGCCACGCCGTCCGCAGTCGCGGTGCCGCGACCCCCGAGCGGCCCCCGCCCCGCCCGTCCGACGACGCCCCGCGTGGCCGCGGACCTGCGGGACCTGCAGGCCCGCGCCCGGGTCGCCGCCCGCTACGGCGTGCGGCCCGAGGACGCGGACGACGCCGCGCCGGGCGTCGCCGCAGCGCTCACCGCGTCGCTCACCACGGCGGTCACCGGCGCGCCGGCCGTCCTCGACGTCCAGCTGGGCCACCGCTCCGTGCGGGCGTTCCTGCCGGGGCCGCTGGAACCGTGGGTGCTGCCCACCGTGGTGGCGGCGGCGCAGTCCGCGCCGTCGTCGTCGAACCTGCAGCTGTGGAGCGTCGTCGCGGTCACCGACCGCGACCGGCTGGCCCGGGTCGCGGCGCTCGCCGGGCACCAGGAGCACGTGCGCCACGCGCCACTGCTGCTCGTGTGGGTGGCCGACGTGGCCCGGGCCCGGCAGCTGGGCGCGCAGGACGGCGTCGAGCTCGAGGCCGCCGGCTACCTGGAGACGACGGTCGTCGCGTTCCTCGACGCCGCGCTCGCGGCGCAGAACGCGGTCGTCGCGGCCGAGTCCCTCGGCCTCGGCACCGTGTACGTCGGAGCGGTGCGGAACCACCCCGAGGACCTCGCGGCCGAGCTCGGCCTGCCGCCCGGCGCGGTCGCCGTCGTCGGGCTGGCCGTCGGGCACCCCGACCCCGGCCACGCCCCGCGCGTCAAGCCGCGCCTGCCCCAGGCGGCCGTGCTGCACCGCGAGACGTACGACGAGGGGCGCGTCGCGCACGTCGCCGACTACGCGCCGCGCATCGACGCCTTCTACCGCGACGAGCGGCTCGACGGCTCGTGGTCGCGACGGGTCGTCGACCGGCTGCGCGGCGGCGGCTCGCTCAAGGGCCGTGAGCGCCTGCGCGAGGCGCTCACCGCACTCGGGCTGCCGTCGCGCTGACCGACCGCGCGCCACGCCCGTACCGCCCGACCCGCACCACCTGCCACCTGCCACCTGGAGACCACCATGACCGACCCCGCCGCGACCCTGAGCAGCAGGGTGCCCCTGTCCGTCCTCGACCTCGCCCTCGTGCCCGAGGGGCGCGCGGGCGCGCAGGCGGTGCGCGACGCCGTCGACCTCGCCGTGGACCTCGACCGGCTCGGCTACCGCCGGGTCTGGTACGCCGAGCACCACCTGTCGCCGGGGGTCGGGTCCGCCGCGCCGGCGGTGCTCGCGGCCGCCGTCGCCGCCCGCACCGAGCGCATCCGCGTCGGCTCGGGCGCGGTGCTGCTGAGCACCACGAGCCCGCTCGTGGCGGCCGAGCAGTTCGGCACGATCGCCGCGCTGCACCCGGGGCGGGTGGACCTCGGCCTGGGCCGGGCGTTCACGCCGCCGAAGGGCGGCGCGGCGCGCCCGGCCCCGGCGGCGGCGCCGGCGAGCGGACCGCGCGTCGTCGACGGGCTGTACGTGCCTCCCGCGCCGCCGACCGCGGGGGACTCCGTGCTGCGCGAGCGCGCCCTCGCGCAGGCCGCCGTGGTGGGGGCCTCGCGCACCCCGGCGAGCTTCCGCGCCGAGGTCGAGCTCGTGCTCGGGCTGCGGGCGGGCACGTACGCCGACGACAGCGGCCGCCGGTACGTGTCGCCGCCCGTGCAGGACGCCGCGTTCGACCTGTGGGTGCTGGCGTCCTCCGGCGGCGAGAGCGCCCGCGTGGCCGGGGAGCTCGGTCTGCCCCTGGCGGCGAACTACCACGTGAGCCCGTCGAACACCCTCGAGACCGTCGCCGCGTACCGGGCGGCGTTCCGCCCCGGGGTGCTCGCCGAGCCGTACGTCGTCGTCTCCGCCGACGTGCTCGTCGCCGACACCACCGAGCGGGCCCGGGAGCTCGCGGCGCCGTTCGCCGACTGGGTGCTGTCCATCCGCCGCGGGGCGGACGGCGCGATCGCCTACCCGCGCCCTGCCGACGCCACGGCCTGGGCGGAGCGCCCCGAGGCCGAACGAGCCGTGGTCGCCGACCGGGTGGACACGCGCGTCGTCGGCGACCCGGCGACCGTCGTCGAACGCCTGGAGACCCTCGCGCGCGTCACCGGGGCCGACGAGCTGCTCGTCACCACCGCCACGCACGACCCCGCCGACCGGCAGCGGTCGTTCGCGCTGCTCGCCCAGGCGTGGGGCGCGACCGAGGGCGAGGCGCCCCGCGTCCCCGCCCTGGCCGCGACGCGCTGACCCGCACCGACCGACCACCCCCCTCAGGAGGACCCATGACCACGTCCGAGACCACGTCCGACACCACGCACGAGACGGCCCCCGAGGGCACCGGTCCGACCACCCCGCCGACGCAGGACGCGCGCACGGCCGGCGCGCGGGTCGCCGACGGCGCACTGCTGGTCGACGTGCGGTCGGCGCGCGGCCGCGCCGCCACCGGCGACATCCCCGGGGCGACGCTCGCCGACAGGGACGACCTGGACGCCCTCTTCGGGCCGGCCGACGCACCCGCGATCTCGCTCGACACCCCGGTCGTCGTGGTGTGCGGCTCGATCAACGGCTCCGGCCCCGTCGCCGCGGCGCTCGCGGCCCGCGGCTACACCGACGTGACCCACGTCGACGGCGGGTTCCCCGCCTGGCGCGACGCCGGCCTCCCGGCGACCGCGCCGTCGGACGTCGCGGGCGCCTGACCCGCCCGGCACCGGCACGACCCAGCCACCACGCTGCAGCGAAGGAGACCACCATGCCCGTCGAGTTCCTCGGCATCGCGACCACGAACGACGCCTCCGAGACGTCCGCCCGCACCACCGCCGCGTTCGACCCCGCCTACCTGGAGCGCATCGTGCGCGCCCACGAGGACAACGGGTGGACGCGGGTCCTGTTCGCCTACGGGTCGTCCGGCCCGGAGCCGGCGGCCCTCGCCGCGTACACGGCCGCGCGGCTGCAGAGCATCGAGCTGCTGCTGGCGCACCGGCCCAACGTCTCGTACCCGACGTACGCCGCCAAGACGTTCGCCACCCTCGACCAGCTCTCCGGGGGCCGGCTGTCGGTGCACTTCATCACCGGCGGCAACGACCACGAGCAGGGTCGCGAGGGCGACCGGCTCACCAAGGACGAGCGGTACGCGCGCACCCACGAGTACATCCGGATCGTCAAGCAGGCGTGGTCCAGCGCGGAGGCGTTCGACCACCACGGCGAGTTCTACGACTTCGAGGACTTCGCGCTCGACGCGAAGCCGGCCGCGGGCCACGTGCCGACGATCTCCTTCGGGGGGTCCTCGGACGCCGCCTTCCGGGTGGGGGCGGCCGAGGCCGACATCTACGCCGTGTGGGGCGAGCCCCTGGCCCGCACGAAGGAGCAGATCGACCGCGTGCACGCCGAGGCCGCGGCCGCGGGACGCGCGACGCCGCCGCGCATCCACGCGGCCTTCCGGCCGATCGTCGCGCCCACCGAGGAGCTGGCCTGGGAGAAGGCGCACCGCGTGCTGGACCGGATCGAGGCGCGCAAGGCGGAGCTCGGCGGGCAGCTGTCCCGGCGGCACCCGATCGACAGGCCCGAGAACGCCGGGTCGCAGCGCCTGCTCGAGATCGCCGCCGCGGGGGACCGTTACGACTCCGCGCTCTGGACCGCCACGGCGAAGGCCACCGGTGGGGCCGGCAACTCCAACGCGCTGGTCGGCACGCCCGAGCAGGTCGCCGAGGCGCTGCTCGCCTACTACGACCTCGGGGTGCGGGTCATCTCGGCGCGCGGGTACGACCTGCTCGACGACGCGATCGACTTCGGCCGGTACGTCATCCCGCTGGTGCGAGAGGGCGTGGCCGCGCGCGACCGCGCCGCCGCGGAGGCCGCCGAGGCCGAGACCCCGGGAGCCGCGGACGAGGAGCGCGTGGCCTGATGCGCTTCCAGCTGCTCGACATCGTCTTCAACCCGCCGCATCCCGTCACGGGCGAGGCGGTGCCGCCCGCGGACCGCCTCGAGCGCGTCGTCGAGCACGCCGTGCTGGCGGAGGAGCTCGGGTTCGACTCGTTCGCGGTGGGGGAGCGGCACGCCGGCGACGTGCTGTCCTCCGCGCCCACGGTGATCCTCGGGGCGGTGGCGGCCCGCACCCGCCGCATCCTGCTGTCGACCGGCGTGACCGTGCTGTCCCTGCTCGACCCGATCCGGGTGGCGGAGGACCTGGCGACCGTCGACCAGCTCTCCCGCGGGCGGCTGGAGATCGTCATCGGCAAGGGCAACGAGGAGCTGCAGTACCCGCTGCTCGGCCTCGACATCGCGAAGCAGTACGAGTACCTCGAGGAGAACTACGAGCTCCTGCGGCTGCTCCTGTCGTCGGAGGACGTCGCCTGGTCCGGTCGCCACCGCCACCGGCTGGAGCACGCCACCACCCTGCCGCGACCCTTCGCCGGGCCCTTCCGCATCTGGCACGGGTCCGCGACGAGCGAGTTCGCCGTCGACCTGGCCGCCCGGTGGGGCGACCCGATCGTGAGCGCCAACGCGCTGCAGCCGCGGGAGAGCTATGGGCGACTGATCGACCGGTACCGCGAGCGGTACGCGGCCGCCGGGCACGACCCGGCGTACGGGTTCGTCGGCGCCGGCTCCGGGGGCCTGTTCCTCGCCGACACCACGGAGCAGGCGATCGAGCAGTACCGGCCGCTGTACGAGGGGCAGGTCGCGCGGCTGCGGGCGCGCGGCTACGACCCCGCGACGCACGTCGGCAAGGCCCAGGCGTTCGAGACGATCGAGGACGCCGTCGAGCGCGGCCCGGCGCTGGTCGGCTCGCCCGAGCGGGTCGCCGAGAAGATCCTCGACTACCACGGCTCCTTCGGGCACGTGCTGCAGTCCGTCTCGGTGAACCACCTGCTGGAGCCGTCCCGCCAGGAGGACGTGCTGCGTCGGTTCGCGGCCGAGGTCGCGCCCGTCGTCCGCGCCGAGGTCACGACGACGCTCTGGGGGCCCGACGACGAGCGGCGGGCCGCCGGCTTCACCGCGGCGCAGGCGCCCACGGTGCACGGCGGCGCGCGTGCCGCGGCGCTGACCGTCTGACCGTCCGACGGGGTGTCCGGCATGCGGTCATCCTGTCGACCGGATGGTGGGCGGCGGGGAGAATGACCGCGACGTCGACCGCGTGAGGAGGCCACCACCGTGACAGTCCAGCCCACCCAGCTGGTGATCCTGGTCGTGCTCGTCCTGGCGACCGCCGTCCTCGGCGCGGTGTGGAGGTCCCGCCAGGGGCGCGTCCGCACCACGCCCGCGCGGCACGACCCGGCCGTGGACTGGGCGGCCCGCGGGGTCCGGCTGGGCGAGCGGGCGACGTTCGTCCAGCTGTCCGCCGAGGTGTGCGCCCCGTGCCGCGCCACGGCCCGCGTGCTGAAGGGCCTCGTCGAGCGCGAGGCCGGCGTCGAGCACCACGAGCTCGACGTCGACGACCATCTCGACCTCGTGCGCGAGCTCGGCGTCCTCACCACCCCGACGGTGCTGGTGCTCGACGCGACCGGGGCGCAGGCCGCACGCAGCAGCGGCGGCATGTCGCCCGCGCAGGCGCGCCAGGCACTGGCCGCCGTCGTCCCCGTCGGCTGAGCCCGTCGAGACCCGTCCCCGAGGAGAACCCATGACCTCCGAGCGTCCCGCCGGCCAGGCCCCCGTCACGCGGGCCCCGGCCGGCATCGACCCGCGCGGCCCGCGGGTGGGCGCCGCCATCACGGCGCTGCTGCTCGCCGTCGTCGTCCTCCTCGGGGCGAGCACGGCCGGACTCGTCCTGCTCGCCGTCGTGGCCGCAGGCTTCCTGCTGGGCACCGTGCGCGGAGCCCAGGGGACCGTGCAGGGCTGGCTGTTCAAGACCCTCGTGCGCCCCCGGCTCGCCCCGCCCGTCGAGCTCGAGGACCCGCGCCCGCCGCGGTTCGCCCAGCTCGTCGGCCTCGTCGTCACGGGCGTCGGCGTCGTGCTCGGGCTCGCAGGCGTGCTGGCCGCCGTGCCGTGGGCCGCGGGGATCGCGTTCGTCGCTGCCGGCCTCAACGCCGTCGTCGGCCTGTGCCTCGGCTGCGAGCTCTACCTGCTCGGCGCGCGCCTGCGGCCCTCCGCCCGCTGAGGCCGCCGCCCACCACCCGACCCGCGAAGGCCCCGCCGTCACCGACGGCGGGGCCTTCGGCGTCTGCGGCACCGAAGGGGCCCGTCCGCGTCCGTGATGTGAGACGGCCCGGCCAGCCCTTGACTCGTGCGGCCGCGGCGGCTTCCCTGCCGCCCAGGTGACGAGCGCCAGCACCCAGGCCCGGCTCGCTGGCCAGCAACCCTTCGACGTGACGGGGTGCTCCGGGAACGACCTGACCCCGCCGCGCCCGCGGCGGGGTAAGCACGGCTCCGGTCGTCCACGACCGCGCCCCGGCCCGTGCCGGCGCGGGGACGACCCGCCATGACCACGAGGAACACCACGCGATGACCACCACCCCGCGCGCACCGCGCACCCAGGACCCCAGGCGCACCCCGCGACGTACCGTCGTCGGGCTCGCCGCGACCGTCTCGGCCGCCGGCCTCCTGCTGAGCGGCTGCTCCACGGGCGCCGACGCCGCGGGCACCGGCGCCTCCGCCGACGGCGAGCCCGTCGCCGGCGGCGACCTGACGTTCGCCATCACGGTGGACTCGCACTGCATCGACCCGCAGCAGGTCGGCAACAACGACGCGATCGCGGCCGCCCGGCAGACCGTCGCCTCCCTCACCGCGCAGGACCCGGAGTCCGGCGAGATCCTGCCCTGGCTCGCGGAGAGCTGGGACGTGAACGGCGACGCCTCCAGCTACACGTTCCACCTGCGCGACGACGCCACGTTCGCCGACGGCACCCCGATCGACGCCGAGGCCGTCAAGACCAACCTCGACGCGATCGTCGACCTGGGTGCGGTCGCGTCCCTCGGGTCCCAGTACCTGGTCGGCTACGCGGGCACCACCGTCGTGGACGAGCACACCGTGACCGTCGACTTCGACGAGCCCAGCGCGCAGTTCCTCCAGGCGACGTCGACCTTCTCCCTCGGCCTGCTGTCGCCCGACTCGGCGAAGCTCTCGGCCGAGGACCGCTGCGCCGGCAAGTACGTGGGCTCCGGCCCGTTCGCGGTGAAGTCGTACACCCAGGACCAGGAGATCGTGCTGGAGAAGGTCAAGGGCTACTCCTGGGGCTCGGAGGCGAACGACCACACCGGCGAGGCCTACCTGGACACCGTGACCTTCAAGGTCATCCCCGAGGCGAGCGTGCGCACCGGCTCCCTGCAGTCCGGCCAGATCGACGCCACCGCCGCGCTCAACGCCGTCGACCTGCCGCAGTTCGACGGCAACGGCTTCTGGCTGGAGTACCGCGCCAACCCCGGTGTCGTGTTCAACCTGTTCCCGAACGAGTCCAGCCCGCTGGCCGCCGACGAGGCCGTGCGCACCGCGCTCGTCAAGGGGATCGACCGGCAGCAGATCGTCGACACGGTGCTGACCCCGCAGGACCGGCCGGCCACGGGCGTGCTGTCCCACTCGACGCCGCTGTTCGAGGACGCGGGCGACCTGCTCGCCTACGACCCCGAGGGCGCGAAGAAGATCCTCGACGACGCCGGCTGGACCGAGGGCGCCGACGGCATCCGCGAGAAGGACGGGCAGAAGCTCACCACCACCGTGACCTTCTGGCAGGTGCCCGAGCCGCTCGAGCTCGTGCAGCAGCAGCTGCGCCAGATCGGCGTCGACCTGCAGCTCAAGCACGTGACGGTCGCCGAGAAGGAGGCGGCCAACGAGGCCGGCGACTTCGACTTCGACTACTACAACCTCACCCGGTCCGACGCCGACGTGCTGCGCACGATCTTCTCGGCGAACGCCCGCAACATCAACCAGCGCGACCCGGAGAAGGTCGACCAGCTGCTGGACGAGTCCGCCGCCGCCACCGACGCGGACGAGCGCAAGAAGCTCGTGACCGAGGCGTCGGCGCTGCTGATCGAGCGCGGGCACGCCATCCCCGTCTACGAGCTGTCGACCACGATCGCCGCCGCCGACCGCGTGCAGGGGCTCACGTTCGAGGCCTCGTCGCGGCTGGACTTCTACGACGCGTGGGTCACCGACGGCGCGGGGGAGTGAGATGACGCGCTACGTGCTCCGACGCGCCGGGCAGGGGGTCTTCGTGCTCTGGGCCGCCTTCACCGTCGCGTTCTTCGTCCTCTACCTGCTGCCGAGCGACCCGGCCGCGCTGGTCGCGTCCGGGGGCGGCGAGGTGAGCCAGGTCGACCCGGCCCAGCTCGCCGCCCTGCGCGCCGAGTACGGGCTCGACCGCCCGATCCTCGTCCAGTACGGCGACGCCCTCCTGGGCGCGCTGACCGGCAGTTTCGGGGACTCGTACGTGAGCGGCGCGCCCGCCACGTCGCTCGTGACGCAGGCGCTGCCCGAGACCCTCAAGCTCACCGGGGCGGCGCTCCTGGTCGCCGTCGTGGGCGGCACCGCGGTGGCCGTGGCCAGCGTCTTCCCGCGCTCCCGGTTCCTGCGGCAGGCCCTGTCCGCCCTGCCCCCGCTCGGGGTCGCGCTACCCACGTTCTTCGTGGGCCTGGTGCTGCTGCAATGGTTCTCGTTCCGGGTGCCGGTGTTCCCGGCGATCGGCAACGACGGCGCGATCAGCCTCGTGCTGCCCACGATCACGCTCGCCGTCCCGGCCGGGGCCCAGCTCGCCCAGATCCTGTCCCGCTCCCTGCGGGGCACGCTCGGCGAGCCCTACGTCGAGACGGCGTGGGCCAAGGGCGCGAGCCGCACCCGGGTGCACCTCGTGCACGCCCTGCGCAACGCCGCCATCCCGGCGTTCACGGTGCTCGGTGTCATGGTGGGCGGCCTGCTCGGGGGCGCCGTGGTCACCGAGACCGTGTTCTCCCGCGTCGGGCTCGGCCGGCTCACGGTGCAGTCGGTGAACCAGCAGGACGTGCCCGTGGTCCTGGCGATCGTCGTGCTCTCGGCGCTCGTCTTCGTCGTCGTCACCCTCGTGGTCGACCTCGTCTACCCCCTGCTCGACCCCCGGATCCAGATGCGGGCCCCGCACCGGGCCCGCACGAGGCGCCCCACGGCGGTGACCGCATGACGCTCCAGATCCTCTCCCGGCCCGCCGCGGCGGCCGCCTCTCCCGACCCGGCGCCCGCCGCCGGCGCGGCGCGCGGCGGCCGATCCCTGCGCGCGGCGGGTGCCGTCCGCCACCTGCTGCGACAGCCGGGGCTGCTGATCGCCGTGGCCGTGCTGCTGCTCGTCGCCGCCTGGGCGGTCGTGCCGCAGGCGTTCACCGCCCAGGACCCGCTGGTCGGCATTCCCGCCGACCGGCTCCAGCCACCGTCGGGCGCGCACTGGTTCGGCACGGACCACCTGGGCCGCGACGTGTACGCGCGGGTGGTGCACGGGGCGTCCCTCACGCTGCGCACGACCGCGCTCGCGGTGGTCGTCGGCCTCGTCCTCGGGTCCCTGCTTGGCCTGCTCGCGGGCTTCCTGCGCGGCTGGGTGGAGGACCTGATCGGCCGGCTCGTCGACGTGCTGCTGGCGATCCCGAGCATCCTGCTGTCGCTGGCGATCATCACCGCGCTCGGCTTCGGCCCGGTCAAGGTGGCGGTCGCGGTGGGCATCGGCTCGGTGGCCACGTTCGCTCGCGTGATGCGCGCCGAAGTGCTGCGCGTGTCGACCTCCGTGTACGTGGAGGCGGCCCGCGCGTCCGGGCTGCGCTGGCCCGCCGTGCTCGGGCGCCACGTGCTGCCGAACTCTTCCGGCCCGGTGCTGGCGCTCGTCGCCCTCGACTTCGGCACCGCCGTGCTGGCCGTGTCCGCGCTGAGCTTCCTCGGCTACGGCACGCCGCCGCCCGCGCCCGAGTGGGGCGCGCTCGTCTCGGGCGGGCGCGACTACCTCGCCACCGCGTGGTGGCTCACCACCCTGCCCGGCCTCGTCATCGTGGCCGTCGTGCTCGCCGCCAACCGGGTGTCGCGGGCCCTGGAGAAGACGGGAGAGGACCAGTGACCGACAGTCAGCGACGGGCCCCGGTGCTCGAGATCGCGGGGCTCGAGGTCGCCTACCGTGCCGCCGACGGCGGCACCCGCCCCGCCGTGCGGGGCGTGGACCTGCGGGTCGGGGCCGGGGAGGTGGTGGCGCTCGTCGGCGAGTCCGGCTCGGGCAAGAGCACGACGGCGCACGCCGCCCTGCACCTGCTGCCCCGCGGCGGCGAGGTCACGGCAGGCCGCATCAGGCTCGAGGGCCGTGACCTGTCCGACCTCACGGCGAAGGAGTGGCAGGACGTGCGCGGCCGCCACGTGGGCCTGGTGCCGCAGGACCCGACCGTCTCCCTCAACCCGGTGGTCCGCGTCGGGGACCAGGTCGCCGAGGTGCTCGTCATCCACGGGCTGGCGCGACGCGCGGACGCCAAGGTCCGCGCCGTCGAGCTGCTGCGCCAGGCCGGCGTGGACGATCCCGCGGCCCGGGCGCGCCAGTACCCGCACCAGCTGTCGGGCGGACTGCGTCAACGGGTGCTCATCGCGATCGCCATCGCGGCCGGGCCGCGCCTGGTGGTCGCGGACGAGCCGACCAGCGCCCTCGACGTCACCGTGCAGCGGCGCATCCTGGACCACCTCGACTCGCTCGTGCGCGAGACGGGCACCGCGGTGCTGCTCATCACCCACGACCTGGGGGTGGCCGCCGACCGGGCCGACCGCATCGTCGTGCTCGAGCAGGGGCTGGTGGTCGAGGAGGGTCCCACCGCCCGCCTGCTCGCCGACCCGCAGCACCCGTACACGCGCGCGCTCCTGGCGGCCGCGCCGAGCCTGGCGAGCTCGCGCCTCGTCGTCGGCGGCGACCGCGACCCTGCTGCCGGTGCCGCGCGGCGCGCCGAGCCGGCGACGTCCTCCGCGGAGGGCACGACGTCGCCGGTGCTCGCGCTCGACGGCGTCCGCAAGGAGTTCCCCCTGCCGCGCGGGGCGGAGCGCCGCACCCTCGTCGCGGTCGACGACGTGAGCCTCGCCGTGGGGCGTGGGCGCACCTACGCCCTGGTCGGGGAGTCCGGCTCGGGCAAGAGCACGACGGCGCGCCTGGCGCTCCGTCTCGATCAGCCCACCGCCGGGCGCGTCGTGTTCCGCGGCGGGGACATCACGGACGCGCGCGGACGGGAGCTGCGTGGGCTGCGCCGCGGCTTCCAGGTGGTCTACCAGAGCCCGTACGCGTCGCTCGACCCCCGGTTCACGGTGGAGCAGATCGTGGCCGAGCCGCTGCGCGCCTACGGGGTCGGCGACCGCGCGGAGCGCGCCGACCGGGCGCGCGCCCTGATCGAGGACGTCGCGCTGCCGGCCGACGTGCTGCGGCGCGGCCCCCGGGAGCTCTCGGGCGGGCAGCGCCAGCGCGTCGCCATCGCGCGAGCGCTCGCCCTGCAGCCGGAGCTCGTCGTGCTGGACGAGCCGGTGTCCGCGCTCGACGTCTCGGTGCAGGCGCAGATCCTCGAGCTGCTGGTGCGGCTGCAGGCGGAGCACGGGCTCGCGTACCTGTTCATCTCGCACGACCTCGCCGTCGTGCGCCAGGTCGCCGACCAGGTCGGGGTGATGCACCGGGGCCGGCTCGTGGAGCAGGGCGCGGCGGACCGGATCCTGCTCGACCCGCGGGAGGACTACACGCGCGAGCTCGTCACGGCCATCCCGGGCCGCCGGGCGCTGTCCGGGACCTCGACGTAGCACCCGCTGTCGCTTCCGGGCCGGGAAGCGACAGCGGGTACGACGTCGCTGGCGCTCCGTCGGTGGCGATACGCCGGTGGCGTGGCGCCTGCCCGGGGCGGGTAGGGTCGCCGCCATGGCGACGGTGCTCCCCTTCGACGGTCACACTCCCGACATCCACCCCACGGCCTGGGTCGCCCCCACGGCGACGATCGTGGGGAACGTGCACATCGGCGCGCGGGCGAGCGTCTTCTACGGCGCGGTGCTGCGCGGCGACATGGACGCGATCGTGCTCGGCGAGGGCTCCAACATCCAGGACAACTGCGTGGTGCACACCGACACCGGCGTGCCCGCGACCATCGGCGCCGGCGTGGGGGTCGGCCACGGCGCGATCGTCCACGGCGCCACGGTGGGCGACGGCAGCCTGATCGGGATGGGCGCGACCCTGCTGAACAACGCGGTCGTCGGCGAAGGCGCGTTCGTCGCGGCCGGCGCGCTGGTGCGCGAGGGCCAGGAGATCCCGGCCGGGCACCTCGCCGTCGGCGTCCCGGCGAAGGACCGCGGTGAGCTCGACGCCGAGGGCGCCGAGCGCGTGCGCCGCAACGCGATCGAGTACCAGGAGCTCGCCGAGCGCCACCGCCGCTCGGTCGGCTGACCCGCTCGCGCGCACCGCTCGTCCAGCATCCGAGAGGGGCGCCCCGGCCCTTGCGCGCCGGCGGTCGCGGTGGTCGGCTGCGGCCATGACGACACCTTCCACGGGCACGCTGCCCACCCGCACCCTGGGCTCCGGCGATCACGCCCTCACCGTGTCCGCGCTCGGCTTCGGCGGCATGTCCGTCGCCGACTCGTACGGCCCGGCCGACGCCGCCGAGGCGGAGGCGGTGCTGCGGCGCACCCTCGAGCTCGGCGTCACGTTCATCGACACCGCGGACGTGTACGGCGCCGGGCGCAACGAGGAGCTCATCGGGCGCGTGCTCGGCCCGCAGCGCGACCGGATCGTGCTGGCCTCGAAGGCCGGGCTCGGGCAGCACCCCGACGGCCGCCCCGTCGACGGGCGACCCGAGTACCTGCGTGCAGCGATCGACCGCTCCCTCACACGCCTGGGCACCGACCGCCTCGACCTCTACTACCTGCACCGCGTGGACCCGCAGGTGCCCGTCGAGGAGACCGTCGGGGCGCTCGGCGAGCTGGTCGCGGCGGGCAAGGTCCGCGCGATCGGCCTCTCGGAGGCGGGCGCGGACACCGTGCGCCGCGCGCACGCCGTGCACCCGGTCACGGCCGTGCAGAGCGAGTACTCGCTGTGGACCCGCGACCCCGAGGACGCCGTGCTGCCCGCCCTGCGCGAGCTCGGCATCGGCTTCGTGCCGTTCTCCCCGCTCGGGCGCGGCATCCTCACCGGCACCGTCGACCGGGTCGCCGAGCTCGCGGAGGACGACGTGCGGCGCAGGCACGCCCGGTACGCCGGGGAGGCGTTCGAGCACAACCGCGCCCTGGTCCGCGCGCTGGAGGACCTCGCTGCGGACCGGGGAGTCACGTCCGCGCAGCTCGCGCTCGCGTGGTTGCTCGCGCAGGGCGACGACGTCGTGCCCATCCCGGGCACCAAGCGCCTGCGCTACCTTGAGCAGAACGTCGCCGCCGCGTCGATCACGCTGTCGCCCGACGACGTCGCGGCCATCTCGGAGGCCATCCCCCGCGGCGCCGTGCAGGGGGTGCGGCACCCGCAGCCGGACCTGCTGGAGGCCTGAGGCGACGGCGCGACCAGGCGCCGGGAGCGCAGCGTGCGACGGCCCGGGCCCCCGTGCGGGGACCCGGGCCGTCGCGGTCGGTGTCAGGCCGAGGGCGTGCGCACCGCGCCGAACGCGGTGCGGGCGCGCAGCCGGAACCCGAGGTTCTCGTACAGCCGGATCGCGTTCGCGTTGTTCCCCGCCGCGTGCAGCATGGGGCGCGCACCACGCTCGCGGACGTGGTGGGCGACGTCCAGCACCAGGCGCGTGGCGAGGCCCTGGCCGCGGTGGTCGGGGTCGGTGGTCACGGCGCTGATCTCGGTCCAGCCCTCCGGCTGCAGGCGCTCGCCGGCCATCGCGACGAGGCGCCCACCCCGCCGGATGCCGACGTACCGGCCCATGAGGTAGGTGCGCGGGAGGAACGGGCCCGGCCGCGAGCGCTCGACGAGCGCCAGCATGTCGGGGACGTCCTCGGCACCGAGCACGACGGCCTCGTCGTCGGCGCGGGTGCGCAGCCGGTCCGTCTCGACGAGCTGGACGCCCTCGTGGAGCGAGGCGCGCTCCCAGCCCGCGGGGAGCACGACGTCGGCCGGCGGGCCGGGGAACTCGGCCCCGCGGCCCGCGACGTCGACGATCGCGTCCCACACGTCCGGGTCGTCCCACGACCGCACGGCGGCGAACGGGGACACGTCGGCGGGGTAGCGCAGCACCAGGTCGTTACCCTCCGCCATGTGGGCGTGCGCCCCCGTGAGCGACGACCAGCGCGGGTTGTCGAGGACGGCCTCGGACGCCTCGTCGGGGGTGCCGGCGGGAGCGTCGGGCATGGTGGTCGTGGTGGTCATGTCGCCTCCTGGTCTGCCGGTGCAGCGTACGTGCTCAGGGCACCGGTACGGGCGTCGGTTCGCTGTCGGCGTCGAGGGCCCCGGACCGGTCCCGGGCACGACGGGTCAGCGGTGCGCGCAGCCCGAGGTGCTCGCGCAGCGTGCCGCCCTCGTACGCGGTGGGGTAGGCCCCCCGCTCCTGCAGCGCGGGCACGACCCTGTCCACGACGTCGTCGAGGCCTGACGGCACGATCCACGGGCTGAGGTTGAATCCGTCGACGGCGCCGGTGCGCACCCAGCGGGTCAGCTCGTCCGCCACGGTCCCGGGGGTGCCGGTGAAGCCGCGCTCGCCCGCGTTGCGGATGACGAGCTCGCGGATCGACAGGTTCTCGGCCTCGGCGACGGCGCGCCACTGCCGGGCGATCTCGTGCGTGCGGGCGCCGGTCGTGGCGGAGCCGCGCTCGCCGCCGAGCTCGGCGACCACCGGGTCGTGCGCCGGGAGCGGACCGTCGGGGTCGTAGGACGAGAGGTCCTCGCCCCAGATGTTGCCGACGATCGACAGCGCCGTGGCGGGGGTGACCTGGGCGCGGCGCACCCAGCGGGCCTTCTCCTCGGCCTCGGCCGGGGTGTCGCCCACGACGATCGCGGTGCCGGGGAAGATCTTCACGTCGTCCTCCGGGCGCCCGGCGGCGACGACGCGGCGGCGGACGTCGGCGGCGAACCCCAGCGCGTCGGCGAGGACCGCGCCGTGCCGGGAGAAGATCACGTCGGCGTGCGCGGCGGCGAAGTCCCGCCCCTGCGGGGAGTCCCCCGCCTGGAAGATCACCGGGTGGCCCTGCGGGCTGCGGGGCGTGGTGGCGTCGAGGACCAGGTCGCGGGGCGTGCGCAGGTCGGTGCCGGGCACGGTCACGCGCGCCACCGTTCCCTCCCCGGCCGCGCCGGTGGCGTCCGGGAACGCGTCCCAGACGCCGCGGGCGACCGCGAGGACGGCGGCCGCGCGCTCGTAGCGGTCGGCGTGGTCGAGGTACCCGCCCCGGCGGAAGTTCTCGCCGGTCCAGGCGTTGTCCGTCGTGACGACGTTCCACGCCGCCCGCCCGCCGGACAGGACGTCGAGGCTCGCGAGGCGCCGGGCCAGGTCGGCGGGGTCGTGGTACGTGGTGTTCTGCGTGGCCACGAGGCCGATGCGCTCGGTGATCGCCGCGAGCGCGGCGAGCTGGGTGATCGCGTCGGGGCGGCCCACGACGTCGAGGTCGTGGATCCGGCCGCGGGTCTCGCGCAGGCGCAGGCCCTCGCCGAGGAAGAACGCGTCGAACAGGCCGCGCTCGGCCGTGCGGACCACGCGCTCGAAGGACGCGAAGTCGGTCTGCGACCCGGACTCCGGGTCGGACCAGATGGTGGTGTGGTTGACGCCCTGGAAGAAGACGCCGAAGTGCACCTGCGCGCGGGGGCGGGTGATCGGGGCGTCGGGGGCGTGGGGCGGTGTCGTCGGTGCGGTCATCGGGGTTCCTCAGGCGGTCGCGGCGGCGTGCGGGGCGGCGTGCCGCGCCCGGGTGCCGGCG
Source organism: Isoptericola sp. NPDC056618 (assembly GCF_042792715.1). Classification (NCBI taxonomy): domain Bacteria; kingdom Bacillati; phylum Actinomycetota; class Actinomycetes; order Micrococcales; family Promicromonosporaceae; genus Isoptericola; species Isoptericola sp. NPDC056618. The sequence goes on from NZ_JBHTVZ010000002.1 coordinate 351,320, forward strand.
TCGGGGCGGGTGGCGTAGCGGTTGGCGGGGCGCGGGAGCCCGAGCGTCTCGCGCAGGGTGGCGCCCGCACGGGGCGCCGCGGTGAGCCGGGCGGCACGCAGCGCGGGGAGCACGTCGCGGGAGAGCACGGGCAGGTCGACGTCCAGCACGGCGGGCAGCAGGCGCACGCCCGCGACGTCGCCCGAGGTGGCCAGCCGGGCGAGGAGACCGGACAGGCCCGCGGCGTCGCCGGAGTACCGCAGGGCACCCGCCCCCCAGCCCGTGCGCGCCCCCGTGGGGGCCGCGGCGTCGAGCTCGGCGAGCCGGGCCCGTGCGGTGCGGCCGCCGGCGTCGAGCACCACCTCCAGGTCGACCACCGCCAGGGCGGCGCCGTCGTGCGCGCCGGGCCCGGGGGAGGTCGCGGCGCGCGCCGCCGCCCGGGCGGCCGCGATGTCGGAGCCGCCGACGAGCACGACGTCGACCAGTGGCTCGTCGCGTACCGACGGCGCGACGTCGCCGGCCGGGGCGAGCACCACGAGCTGCCCCTGCGGCGGCCGGGGGCTGATGAGCGGGCCCTTCACCGAGAAGGTCTCGCCCACGAAGTCGACGTGGTGCAGCCGGTCGCGGTCCACGTAGCGTCCGGTCGCGACGTCGCGGATCACGGCGTCGTCCTCCCACGAGTCCCAGAGGTCGCGCACCACCTGGACGACGTCGCGGGTCTCGCGGGCGAGGTCGGCGACGGGCTCGCGACCGTAGGCGTCGGCCGTCTCCGGGGCGCGGGGGGGGGGGGCGGGGCCCGCCCCCCGGCGCCCCCCCCCGGGGTGGTGGG
>NZ_JBHTVZ010000002.1:352137-373377 GCF_042792715.1 Isoptericola sp. NPDC056618
GCGGACACCCCCCGGGCAACCCCCTGTTTACGGCGGGGTGCCCCCGGGGCCCCGGGGCGTGCCCCGCGCCCCCCCGGCCCGGGCGCCCCCCCCCCGGCCCCCCCCCGCCGCGATGTCGAGGGAGGCGAGCTGGGCCGCGACGTGGAACGGCTCCGGGTAGGTGGCCGGGACCTGGGGCACCAGCCCGATCGTGGTGGTGGTGCGGGCCACGAACGCCGCGCGGGTGACGGCGTCGAGCCGCGCCGAGCCGGGCGACCCGGCGACCGCGGGCAGCAGCGCGTCGGCGAACGTCGCGAAGGTGACGCCGGCGTTCTCGGCCCGCCGCACGCTGCGGGCGAGGCGAGGCGCGCCGACGGTCTCGGCCGGCGTGAGGCCTGTCGCGGCGGCTGCCGCCGGGTGGGCGCCCGCGCCGTCGACGTCGAGCCCGACGACGAAGGGGGTGGTGAGGTCGGTCATGTGTCGTGGTCCCGTCAGATCGCGGACTCGTCGCCGAGCCGGTGGTAGGTGCGGTCGAGGTAGACCAGGGGTGAGGTCCCGTCCGACCCGGACTGCAGCGCGCGCAGCGAGACCAGGTAGCTGTCGCCGACCGGGGTGCGCTGCAGCACGCGGGCGCGCACCCAGGAGACGGCGCCGTCGATGACGGGCTCGCCCGAGGGAAGTGCCGTCCAGCCGCCCCCCGCGAAGCGGTCGATGCCGCTGGTGGCGAACCGGGCGGAGAGGTCGTCCTGGTGATCGGCGAGGAAGCTGATCGCGAGCGTGCTGGCCGTCGAGACGGCGGGCCAGGACGACGAGGTGGACGCCAGCGAGAACGCGAGCAGGGGCGGTGCGGCGGACACGGAGATCACGGACGTGGCCGTGAACCCGACGGGGCGGCCCGCGTGCTCGAGCGCGACGACGGCCACGCCGGCCGGGTGCTGGCGGAACACCGTCTTGAACTCGTCAGGGGACAGCTGGGGCTCGTCCTGCTGGGCCAGGAGCTCCTCGATCCCCGAGAGCGCGGACAGGTCGGTGCGCTGGTGGGCGTGCTCCGTGGTCACAGGGCGGCTCCCGTCAGCTCGGTGGTCGTGGGGGTGGTGGTCGTGGCGGCCGGCGGTGCGGGGACGCCGGCGGCCCGGCGCAGCGGCGTCGCCCAGCGGGCGAACCAGGGGTCCAGCGCCTCGCCGAGGTCCGGCAGCTGGGCCTCGGTGAGGGTCAGGGTGCGGGTGGGCACGACCGCACCCAGCTCCACGAGCACGGGCCGCAGGTGCGCCTCGCCGGCGAGGGCGTGCGCCGGGTTGCCGGACACGACGAGCGGCACGACGACGACGCCCGCCAGGCCGTCGGGCCCGTAGAGGTCGAGGAACGCCTTGAGCAGGCCCGTGTAGGAGGCCTTGTAGACGGGGGTCGCGACGACGGCGACCGTGGCGCGCGCCAGGCGCTCCTTCGCCGCGTCGGCGGCCGGGTGCGCGGCCGTGAGGATCTCGCCCGCGAACGCCGCGAGCTCGATCGTCGCCACGTCCGCGGCGCCGAGCAGCTCGGCGACGCGGCGGGCGGCGGTCTCCGCCGCGGTCAGGGTGCGCGAGCCCGCGCGCGGGTTGCCGGAGACCACCACCACGGAGGGGGTGGCGGGGCGGGTGTTCTCGGTCATGGGTCGTCCCTCGCAGTCCGTCGATCACGCTTGCCGCACGGCGTCTCGGCCCGCGTGCGCGGACCGGCCGGCGGCCAGGTCATCTCCCGGAGCACCCCGCCGTGACGTGGGGTTGCTGCCCAGCCAGCCGGGGCTTCGCGCTGGGGCTCGTGACCTGGGCGGAGGTATAGCAGCCGATCCGGCGAGCGCCAGCGCCGTCCGGAGACTTCTCACCATCCGGACACGCCGACGCGCCGGAGCCTCCGGCCGGGGGACGGCCGGAGGCTCCGGGGTGGTGCGAGGGCGTCTGACTCGTCAGGCCTCGAGGCGCAGGCGCGCGCCGAGCGCGACGGCCGCGACGACGGCGGCGCCCGCGACCAGGACGACGTCCTTGAGCACGTACTGGCCCAGCAGGGTCATGCCGTGCCCGAACAGCTCGTCGCCGAACAGCGCGACGGGGGACAGGATGCCGACCATCGCCACGGCGAGGGCGACCAGCCCGACCCGCAGCAGGCGGCCGGAGATCAGCGTGAGCCCGATGAAGGTCTCCATGACGGCGACCAGGACGACGGCGGTCGTGGCGGGGACGAGCCCGAGCGTGAGCGTCTCGACGGTGCGGCCCGCGATCTCCTCGGCGGGGCTGGCGCCCGGGAAGAACTTCAGGACGCCGAAGCCGAGGAACACGAGCCCGAGCGCGACCCGCAGGGCCGGGACGGACCACCGGGTGAGGAACCGGGCGAGGGCGGTCACGGCGACGTCGAGCCGCAGCGCCACCTGCTCGGCCAGGGCGTTCGGGAGGCGACGGGCGGCGGGGGCGCCCGGGGCGCGGGTGCCGGCGGTCGTGCGGTGGGTCGGGGTGGAGACGGACATGGTGGTGCTCTCTTCCAGGGGGAGGTGCGACCCGGGGGTGGTCGCCCTGGGAGAGAGCGGCCCACGGCGCCGGGAATGCGCGCGCCCCCGGTTTTCGCCCGGTCCTCACCCGCTCGACGACGCACCGGGGACCGCCTACGGTGCCGGCATGGACCACGAGCCGATGCGACGTGTCGCCGAGTTCCGCGCGGCGTTCGACCTCGAGGTCGAGACCGCCCGACCCGGTCTGGCGGAGCACCGCCGGGCGCTGCTGGCGGAGGAGTCCGGGGAGGCGGCGGAGGCGCTCGCGGACCTCGCGACGGCGCTGGACGAGGGCGGCGACGTCACTGCCGCGTACCGGGCCGTGGCGAAGGAGCTGGCCGACGTCCTCTACGTCACCTACGGCGCGGCCGACGCGCTGGGGATCGACCTGCCGGCGGTGTTCGTCGAGGTCCACCGCTCGAACATGAGCAAGGTGGACGCCGACGGCCGGGTGCTGCGGCGGTCGGACGGCAAGGTGCTCAAGGGGGCGGGCTACCGGCCGCCCGACCTGGGCGACCTCGTCGTGCCGCCGGCGGGCCACGCGTAGGTCCCTGCACGGCGCGGACCTCCGTGACGTGACGCAGACTCGGGGCATGGGCGCGCGCCGCTTCCGCTGGGTGCTGCACGTCGACCTCGACCAGTTCCTGGCCGCGGTCGAGCTGCTGCGGCGCCCGGAGCTCGCGGGCAGGCCCGTGATCGTCGGCGGACGCGGCGACCCGACGGAGCGCGCGGTGGTCTCCACCGCGTCGTACGAGGCGCGGGCGTACGGCGTCCGGTCGGGGATGCCGCTGCGCGTGGCGGCCCGCAAGGTGCCGGACGCGGTGATCCTGCCGGTCGACCACCCGGTGTACGAGGCGGCCTCCGCGCAGGTGATGGCGGCGCTGCGCCGTCTGGGCACGGTGGTCGAGGTCCTCGGCTGGGACGAGGCGTTCCTCGGGTACGACGGGGAGGCCCCGGAGGAGTTCGCGCACGCCGTCCAGCGGGCGGTTCTCGACGCGACCGACCTGCGCTGCTCGGTCGGGATCGGCGACACCAAGGTCCGGGCGAAGATCGCGACAGGGTTCGGCAAGCCGGCGGGCGTCTACCGGCTCACCGCGGAGAACTGGTTCGAGGTGATGGGGGAGCGCCCGACCGCCGACCTGTGGGGCGTGGGCTCCCGGGTGTCGAGGCGGCTCGCGGCGCACGGCATCGACACCGTCGCGCAGCTCGCCGCGGCGGACGACGCGGTCCTGGTCGGCGAGCTCGGGCCGCGGATGGGCGCCTGGTACGGGGAGCTGGGCCGCGGGGAGGGCTCCGCCGTCGTCGACGACACCCCGTGGGTGGCCCGCGGGCACAGCCGGGAGACCACCTACCAGCGCAACCTCACGACGGCCGACCAGGTCACGGCGGCGCTGCGGGAGCTCGCCGCGCAGGCGCACGCGGACACCGAGGCCGAGGGCCGGGCAGTGTTCCGGGTGGGCCTGAAGGTGCGGTACGCGCCGTTCTTCACACGGACGCTCTCGCGGAAGCTGCCGGCACCGACGCGTTCCCTGGAGGAGGTGACCGCCGCGGTGCTCGACCTCGCGGCCGGGCTGGAGCCCGGCCGCGAGGTGCGGCTGCTCGGCGTCCGCGCCGAGATGGTCATGCCCGAGGGCGGCACGGACGCCCAGACCACGCCGGTGCGCGGGCGGATCTGAGCCTCGGGGGCGCGAGGGCTCAGCGCCAGTACCGCTCCGGCACGAGACCGAGCCGGCGCAGCTCGTCGGCCACGAGGTCGGCGTAGACGCCGGCTCCGTACCACGAGGTGTGGGTGCGGTCGCCGGTCTCCCGGACCAGGTAGATCGGCTGGGCGTCCACGGGTCCGAGCCCTTCGACCAGGGCCTCGCTCAGCGCGGTGAGGTCGATGAGGCCGACGTCGAGGTCGGCGGCGACGTCACGGACGTGCTGGGGGAGGCTGCCGGCGGCGGTCTCGATCATGCCGGCGGAGTTCAGCTGGTCGCCGTCGAACCGGAGCCGGACGATCGGGCTGACGAGCACGGGCGTGGCCCCCGTGGCCCCCACCCGGGTGACGATCTCGGTGAGGTTGGCGCGGTACTGCTCGGCGGTGGTGGTCTTGTCGTTGTGCGCGAGCTGCACGAGCGCGAGGTCGCCGGGGCGCAGCTGGGGCACCAGGGCGTCGAACATCTCCGGCTCGGCCAGCGCCGAGACCGTGCTCTCGCCGGAGCCGGAGTGGTTGATGACGCTCACCCCGAGCCGGAAGTGCGCGGGCAGCCGCTGGCCCCAACCCGTGTACGGCGCCCCGCCCTGGTCGGTGACGGTGGAGTCGCCCAGCAGGGCGATGCGCGGGGTGCGGGCGTCGGCGGCCCGGATCCCGATCCCGGCGACGTGCGGCGCGTCGCCGGTGAACGTGAGCGTGAGGCCGGGGGTGCCCTCGCCGGCAGGCTGGTTCTGCTGGCTCTCGGGGTCGCGCACGTCGACGGTGAACGTGCGGCGGGCGAGCTCGCCGTCGGCGGTGTCGACCTCGGGGACCATGAGGCGCCGTGCCTCCGCCTGCACCTCGGTGCGGGCCGGGCCGTGCCGGTCGCCCAGCATGACGGTGACGTCGTAGTGGCCGGGTGCCAGGTCGGGGTAGGTGCACACGACCGGGTCGGTGCCGGTGCACCGCTCGAGCAGCGCCGCGTCCGGGCGGGGGCCGTCCAGGCCCGGTCGCCCGGCGGCGGCGTGCGCGGCCGGACCTCCGAGCGCGGCGCCGGCGGCGAGCGCGCAGAGCGCGGCCGCCGCGCCCCGGCCGACAGGGCGACGTCGGGCGCTCACGACAGCTTCCCCCCGACGAGGGCGAGGCACTGGATCGCCGCGAGCCCGTACTGCGCGGACGCGTTGGACGAGAAGCCGGCCTCGTCGACCGCCCGCAGGACGGCGGGCGGCTCCACGCGGTGCGTGCCCCAGTCCATGTCGTCCGGGTAGCCGGCGTGCCCGGTCGCGAGCTCCTTCCAGGCGCGCGCGGCGAGCGCGTCGTCGTCGAGGCGCACGGCGGCGTACGCGGTGGCGCGGGAGTACGACTGCTTGAGGTTGAGGCTGCCCCAGTCCGCGCCGGTCGCCTCCTTCTGCTCGGCCTTCGAGCTGTTGTAGAGCCGGCAGAACTCCACCCAGCGGGCCTCGACCTCCGGCTCGTCGACGAGGTCGAGGAGCTCCGTCATGACCTCGACCAGGCCGAACACGGAGCTGAGGCTGCCGACCTCCACCGCGTTCTCGGGTCCGGAGCTGAACGTCGCGGTCTCCAGGTCGTAGGTGGAGCCGGCCTGGACCCACGCGTTGGGCAGCGCCGCGATCGACCGTGCGCTCGCCAGCAGGCGCTCCTTCGCCCTCGGGTCGCCGCCGCGCTCCCACTCGGTGAGCCACGCCCCGGCGATGGCGCCCCAGTCGGTGGTCTTGCTCAGCGGGAGCGCCGTCGGGTCCGGGTCGTACTCGCCGGTGGACCCGTCGACCTTGCGGCCCGCATTGAGGACCAGGTACGTGCGGTCGGAGTCGACGAGCTCGTGCAGCAGGTCGCCGGAGCGCTCGTCGCCCGTGAGGAAGTAGGCGAACCGGCGGTAGTTCGCGTTGCTGATGCGGACCTGCTTGGCGCTGTCGCCCCAGTGCTGCACGCCGTGCCGGGTGCCGAGGCCCTTCCACTCGCCCAGGTGGTACTGGTCGACCTCGCCGGTGTGCCGGCTCATGGCCTCGGCGAACCGGAACGCGGCGGCGTCGCCGGTGCGCAGGTAGTGGTACCAGAGCCACAGGTCCGTCGACAGCTCCGAGTTGTCCCACGCGTAGCCGCCGACGTCGTACCTCCACTGGTGCCGGTCGCCGTCGTAGGAGTGCATGACGTCGCCGTAGTCCCAGAAGCCGTACCAGGAGCGCTGGTCCACCTGCTCCAGGTGATAGCGGTGGATCGCGTCGAGGCGGTCCTCGATGGTCGACCGCGCCGCCGTGGACCGGTCGACCGGCGACCAGGACCCGAACACGCCGGCGGAGTGGTTGTGGTCCGGGCTGCTGCCGGGCAGGGGCGGGGTCGCGTTCGCCGCGGCGAGCTCCGCGAACCGCGCGGCGGTGGGCGTGGCGGCCAGGGCCCAGAACATCAGCTCGGTGGTGCGCGCGACGCCGTAGGGCGTGCCGAACCCGGGCTCGTAGTCCTCGTAGGTGATCTCGAGGGCGTCGAGCTGCTCGGGGTAGGTGTCCTGGCCCATGCCGTCGTGGTAGAAGCGCAGGTCCATCGCCTCGGCCCGCGGCGACCACATCCATACCGTGGCGTCCGCCTCGTCGGTCGCCGCGCCGGTGATCTCCAGCTCCGTGGGGTGCAGCTGCCAGAAGTTCCGCATCCCGAACACCAGACCACCCGCGGGCGTCCCGACGTAGCCGAGGCCGGGCGCACGGCCTCCGGCGTCCGACCGGATCCACGAGTGCCCGGAGCCCGTGCGCTTACGGATCTCGAAGCCGTGCGCGGTGAGCTGCGACAGGCTGTGGTCGCCCCACGCGGGGATCCATTTCAGGCGCGTCGTGACGCGCTGGTCCCAGGTGGCCGGGTCGGGCAGCGCCCGGCCCTCGACCTGCGCGGTCCGGACGGCCTCGCCCGGGTCGCGGCGCATCCCCGTGATGCCGCGCACCGCTTCGGCGAGGACGCCGCCGTCGGGCCCGGCGAAGCGCACGTGACGGTCGTACAGCTCGCCGCGCATCGGGACCGTGAACCGCACGCCGAGCCCCGTGACGAAGTCCTTCTCCTCGTCGCCGTCGAAGACGAACGTGTGCACGAGCCGGATCCCGTCCGAGCCGGCGAACAGCGCGAAGCGCAGCACGAACGGCAGCCAGTCGCGGCGGCCCTTGCGATGCCTGCCCTCGACCTTGACCACCGCGCGCACCGGACCGGACTGCTCGACGGTGACCTTCTCGACCGTCCCGGCGAACTCCTCGAACCCGACCTTCGCGCCGCGGTCGGTGTCGGGGGCGTCCTGCCGCTGCACGACGAGCCGCCCGTCCCGGGCGATCACCGCGCCGTCGCGGCGGATCGCGCGCACGACCTTGTCGCCCTGGCGGCCGAACTCGACCTGCACGACCCCGGTGTCGACCACGACGCGGCCGGGGTTCTCCTGCACCGTGATCGCGTGGGTGCCCTTCGCGGGCGCGCCCGGTGCCAGGCGATAGGTCTCAGCACGTGGGGCGGACTCGCTCACGGCGTGCGCGGTCCACTTCAGCGACCCGTCGGGCCACCAGGCGGTGGGCCAGGTCTGCACGGGCACGGCCTCGCCGGCCGCGGTCGTCAGGGCGAAGGCCTGGTCGCCGGCCAGGGCGCCGCGCGGCCAGGGCACGCCCCAGGTGGCGCCGCCGGCGAGGGCGGCGGGGGCGCCGCCCTCCAGCCAGCGCACGTCGACGGGGTCGTGCCCGGTGGGGGCGAACGGGACCGCGGCCGTGGCCGGTGCGGCGCTCGCGGTGCGCGCGCTGAGCGCGGCGACCGCGCCGGCGGCGAGGGCGGAGGTGAGGACGGTACGGCGGCTGACGTCGACCACGGTGGGTCACTCCTTCGTGACGGTGGGTGCGTTGTCCGTCGGTGGACGTGCCCATCGTGCGAGGAGTTCGCGCATCCGGTCGTGAAACGTGCAAAACCGGACCAGCGGCGACGCGGGACGCTCAGGCGGTGGTGCCGAGCTGTCCCGGGAGCACCTCGTGCCCGAGCGGCGCGCCGGCCGCGAGGAGCTCCACCTCGCCCACGGCGAGGTCGCCGAGCCGCCGCAGCTCGTTGCCCAGCGACCCCGCGACGTGCGGCGTGAGCAGCGCCCCGGGGGCGTCCCACAGGGGATGGTCGCCGGGCAGCGGCTCGGGGTCGGTGACGTCGAGGACGGCGCGCAGCCGGCCCGACAGCACCTCCCGCGTGAGCGCCGCGGTGTCGACGAGGCGCCCCCGCGCGGTGTTCACCAGGGTCGCGACGTCCGGCATGAGGGCGAGCTGAGGCGCGCCGATCATGCGGTACGTCTCCGGCAGGTCGGGGGCGTGCACGGTGACGACGTCGCTCGCCCGCGCGAGGTCGTCGAGGGACACGGCGGTGGCACCGAGGGCGCGCGCCCCGTCGGCGTCGACCCACGGGTCGTGCAGCAGCACGTCGACGTCGAACGGCGTGAGCAGCCGCATCACCTGCCGGCCGATCCGGGAGGCCCCGACGACGCCGACCGTCAGGCCGTGGTTGCCCAGCGGGTCGGGCAGCGACCAGCCGTCGAAGCGGCGGTGCGCGGCGAAGGCGTCCGCGGCCTCGAGCACGCGCTTGCCCGCCAGCAGCACCGTCGCCAGCGTGTACTCGGCCACCGGGCGTGCGTTCGCGGCCGCGGCGCTGGACACCCGCACGCCGCGCGCCCAGAGCGCGGGCGTGACGAGCGGCTTCACCGACCCGGCGGCGTGCACGACGGCGCGCAGCCGCGGCGCGCGCCGCAGCAGCGCGTCGTCGAGGCGGGGCGCGCCCCAGCCGGTGAGGAGCACGTCGACGTCCGCGAGGACCCCGGCCGGCCCCTGTCCCGGGTCGCCGCCGCGGTCGAGCGCGTCCGGGGTGAGCACGGCCTCCGCCACGTCCGCCACGCTGCGCAGCCTGGCCACCGCGGCGTCGTCGAACAGCTCGGGGACGAGGTCGGGGTGGCGCACGGCGAAGGCGGCGCGCAGCCGCGTCACGACGCCGCCCCGTCGGTGCCCGTCGTGCCCGTCCTGCCCGTCGGGACGGTGTCGACGTGGCCGTCCGGCCACGCCACCTCCACGGCCGCGGGCGGGCCGCCGTCCGCGCCGGGCAGCACCCGCACCGCGGGCACCGGCCGGCGTCGTGCGCCGTCCTCGCCCGTCAGCACGACGAGCGCGGCGACCACCTCGCCGGCGTCGACCGGCCCCGAGGTGCGCAGCCAGGGCACGGCGGACGCCGCGCCGAACGGGTCCGACCCGGTCCGGCGTGCCGCCCCGGCGCTGTCGAGGGAGACGTCCGGCGCGGCGTCCGGCGCGTCGTCGTCCTGGCCGGTCACGCGGAGGGCGCGCACGTGCGACGACGTGCCGTCGTCGCGGACGACCCGGACCAGGGTGCCCGAGCGGTCGGCGCTCCGCTCGACGTGCAGCGCCCCGTCCTTCGGCGCGGCGAGCGGCCACCCGCCCACGTGCAGCCGCCAGGGACCGGGGTCGACGGGCCACGCGGCGTCCCGGTCCAGGGCCTCGGCCGTGGTGCCCGGCGCCGGCGCCCGGCCCGGCACCGCCGTCGCGGCGGGCGTCCACCACGCCAGCCGTACCTCGTCGGGGCCGCGCACCACCGAGGCGGTGGTGAGCACCGGGCCGAGGCGCAGGCCCGCCCACCCGGCGTCGTCGCCCGGTCCGACGGCGGGCCGCGCGGCGGCCGGGTCCTCGTCGTCCGGCGCGCCGCCGGGGACGTCGAGCCAGCAGACCCGGGAGCGGGACACGGCCACGGCGTCGTCCAGGTGGACGCGCTCGACGGCGTCGCGGTGGGACGGCACGCCCCGCGCGTCGAGGAGCGCGGTGTGCGAGTCGAGCGGGGCGGCGACGTCGGCCGCGCCCAGCTGCGGCGACGTCGCGCCGGAGTAGGCGAGGCGCCGGTAGAAGGGGTCGTCGCCGCGGGGCGCCAGCGCGTGCTCGATCGCGCGGTCGGACCCGTGGTTGAGCAGGCGCACGACGCCGTCGGCGGGCGTCGCGCTCACGAGCCACCCGGGCGCCCGGAGCGCCACGGCGTGCGGCACCTGCCAGGCCTCGGGCAGCTCGGGCGCCGCCGTCCAGACGGGGTGGTCGGCGCCGAGCAGCAGGCCGAGGAAGCCCTTGCTCGCCCAGTAGGGCGACGACCCGCCGGTGTAGAGCTGGCGCACGCGGTCGTACGGGCCGTGCCAGCCGACGGGCAGCAGCCCGCGGTCGTCGATGGCGCCGGCGGCGTCGAAGTGCCCGGCCACCGCGGCGGTGAGCGCGCGGGTGGCGCCGGGCGACAGCGGCGTCGCGTCCGCGATCGCCCCCGCCCAGAACGGGGCGAGCACGGCGTGCCGGTAGGTCACCGAGCGGCCCTGCAGCATCGGCGCCCCGCGCGAGCCGACGAGGTGCCGGGCCTGGTCGAGGTAGGCCCGCAGGCGCCCGGCGTGCACGGCGTCGAGCGGGCGGCCCTGGATCCGGGCGTGCAGCAGCGGGTAGACGTGCCAGGCCCACCCCGCGTAGTGGTCGAAGTTCTGCCGCCGTCCGCCGCGGCCCCGGCCGTCGGAGTACCAGCCGTCGCCCACGTACAGGGCCTCGGCGGTCTCGGCGTTGTGGTCCAGGTCGGCCTGCTCCCAGGGGCCGCCGACGCTCGCCAGGAACGCCTCGATGACGTTCTGGAACCACAGCCAGTTGTTCGTGTACCCGCGGGTGCCGACGACGCCGGCCAGCCAGTCGACCGTGCGCTGCCGGGTGCCGTCGTCGAGCCGGTCCCACAGCCAGGGCCGCGTCTCCGACAGCCCGATCGCCACCGACGCCGCCTCCACCACGGCCTGCCGCCGCTCGTCGACCCGGGGCCAGCGCTCGGCGCCCGCGGGGTCGGTGCCGTGCCGCAGCCCGTCGGCGTACCGCTCGAGCAGCCCGCGTGGGTCACGACCGTCCTCGCCCCGCAGGCGGAACGCCGCGAGCAGGAACGTCCGCGCGTACCCCTCGAGCCCGTCGCTCCAGGTGCCCGACCCGCTGACGGGCCCGGGCAGCGTGATCAGCGCGCCGCCCGGCGAGGCGAAGGGGCGGACGGCGTCCAGCAGCCCGTCGGCGGTCGCGAGCCACCGCTCGCGGGTCCAGCGGCGCGCGGGGGCGAGACGCGGGTCGGACGTCGCGGCACCCCCCGTCCCTCCCGTCGTGGCTGTGGTCATGGTGCTGGAGGGCGTCGTCGCGGCGGGTGTCACCTCGGCATCCTCGCCCAGCGGGAGGCGGTCGCGGAAGGTCCGAACATTTCCGATCATCCCCGGACATCGTCGGCTACGGTGCTGCTCTGCCACGACGACCCGATCCGCTCGACGACGACGGAGGACCACCCATGCACCTGCCCACGGCCCGGCACGAGTACCTGCTGCGCGAGGTGGAGCTGCGGGGGAGCGTGCGCTCGGCGGAGGCGGCCGCCGCGCTCGGCGTCGCCGAGGTGACGATCCGCCGCGACATCGTCGAGCTCGACCGCGCGGGGCGGCTGGCGCGCGTGCACGGCGGTGCGGTGACCGTGCGCTCGGCCCGGGAGCCGCAGGCCGCGCGCGTGCTGGTCGGCGTCGTCGTGCCGAGCTCCACGGTGCACTTCCCGCCGCTCGTGCGCGGCATGGAGGCGCTCGCCCCCAGCCTGCACGTCCGTCTCGTGCTCGGCGTCTCGCAGTACCGGCCCGAGCTGGAGGCCGCCCAGGTGGACCGGCTCGTCGGCCTCGGGGTGCAGGGGATCGTCGTCGCCCCCACCACCCGGGACCGGTCGCCGGAGGAGCTCGCGGCATGGCTGCGGTCGGTGCCCGTGCCGGTGGTGGTCGTCGAGCGGCGCGTCGACGGGCTCACCGCCCTGAGCGAGCTCGACCAGGTCCGGTCGGACCACGCCCACGGGGCGGTGCTCGCGGTCGAGCACCTCGCGCGGCTCGGGCACCGCCGGATCGGCCTGGCGGTGTACGACCGGACGCCGACCGCCCCGCACGTGCGCGAGGGCTTCGCGACGGCGGTCGCCCGGCTCGGCGTCGAGCCGGGGCCGGACGTGTCGCTGCCCAAGGGCGAGGGCGACCCGGCCGGGCTGGAGCGCGAGCTGTCCGCGTTCCTCGACCGGTGCCGCGACACCGGCACGCGCGCCGTCCTCGTGCACACCGACGACCACGCCGCGCGCCTGGTCGAGGCGGCGCTCGACCGCGGCCTGCGCGTGCCGGAGGACCTCGCCGTGGTGGCGTACGACGACGAGAACGCCGAGCTCGCCGTCGTGCCGCTCACGACCGTCACCCCGCCCCGCCGCGAGCTGGGCCGCGAGGCGCTGCGCGTGCTCGTCGGGCGGATCGTGGGGGACGAGGGCGGCGAGGTGCCGGGGGCCCACGGGTCGCCGCGGCACGTCGCGCTGCTGCCGCGGCTCACCGTCCGGGGCTCCTGCGGCGCGGCCGCGCCCTGACCTGCGGGACCGCGCTACAGCTCCTTCGGGAACGTCAGCACCACGACGGTGGAGACGACGAACAGCACCGCGGCGACGCCGAGCAGCCCGCGCCGGGCGGTGCGGTGCGCCAGCTTGGTGCTGAGGGCGGCGAACAGGGCGACCGACGCGAACAGGATCGACGTCAGCACGTAGTTGTCGCCCGTCTGGTTGGCCTGCCGCGCAGTGGCCGACAGGTCCTCCGCGCGGTCGAGCTCGGCGTCGGCGCGCGCCTGGGCCTCGAGCCGGTACTCGGGCATGAGGAACGGCGTGCGCGGCGCGTCGTCGTCGTGGATCGGGTCGGTGGCGAGCCAGGCGTCGAACGCGGGCACCATCTCGGGCCGGAACCGCGTGTACAGGAACCCGGACTCGGTCCCGTCCACGGGCTCGTACGTCCCGTCCTCGGCGAGCCCGGAGTCGCGGCCCGCGCGGGTCTCGGCCGCGACGGCGTCGATCCAGGACGCGAACGCCGTCACGTCCATCACCGTGAGCTGACCGGCCTCGGTCGAGGCGCGCGTGGACTCGGCCCGGGCGGCTCCGGCCGCGGCGTAGCTGTTGGCCTGCACCCCGGACCACTTGGTGGCCTGGAACGCCGACCACGCCGTGACGACGGTCGCCAGGGCGAGCAGGACGGTGGCGGCGAGCTCGACCCGCCGGCTCACCGTGCCGTCGCCGGGGTTGCCGGGGCCGCTCTCGTCCCGCTGCGTCATCGCGTCGCCCTCCGTCCCCGCGCCGGGTCTCCGGTCGCCGCCGCGGTCACGGCTCATCGTGTCGGATGACCTGCGACTTCGCCCCCGGAACAGGTGGTCGGGTGAGTTGCCCCGCCCGGCATGCGGACCGTCCGCAGCGGTGCCAGAGTGTCGGCAGGACGGGCAGGGGCGGACGGCCTCGGCCATGCCCGCCCTCCGCCGACAGGTCGACCGAGAGGCAGGACATGCGACCCACAGGACCCGTAGAGCTCGTGCTCATCGAGTTTCCCCGGAGCGACTTCAAGGGCGAGATCGTCGCGGAGCTCGGGCGTCTCGTCGACGCCGGCACGATCGACGTGCTCGACGCGCTGGTCGTGCGCAAGGGCGAGGACGGCTCGGTCGAGTGGCTCGAGGCGAGCGAGGAGAGCGGCGCCGACGAGCTGGCCCGCATCGTGGGCGAGCCCGCCGGGCTGCTCGCGGCGGACGACGTCGAGGACATCGCGGACGAGCTCGCCCCGGGCTCCGCGGTCGGGATGCTCGTGTTCGAGCACACGTGGGCGCGGGGCCTCGGAGCCGCCGTACGCGGCGCCGGCGGGCAGGTGCTCGACTGGACGCGCGTGCCGGCCGAGGCGATCGACGCCCTCGCCGACGAGATCGAGAAGGAGAACTGAGATGCCCCCCATGCGACGGATGGGCCGGCCCGGCCTGATCGGCACGATGGCCCGCACGGCCGTGATCACCGGCACCGCCAACGCGACCAGCAGGGCGATGAACCGTCGCGCCGCCTCGCGCGAGCAGCAGCAGTACGAGGCCCAGCAGTACCAGGCGCAGCAGGCGCAGGAGCAGGCCTGGGCCCAGCAGCAGGCGCAGCTCCAGGCCCAGCAGCAGGCGCAGGTCGCTGCGGCTCCCGCGGCGCCGGCGGAGGACGACCTCATCGCGCAGCTGAAGCAGCTCGGCGACCTCAAGGCCGCCGGCATCCTGTCCGACGCGGAGTTCGCCGCCGCCAAGGCCAAGCTGCTCGGCTGATCGAGCGCCGCCACCCGCCACCCGCGCACCCCGAAGAGGAGCCGTGACCGACGCTGTCGCCGACGACCCGACCACCCGCCGGCCCTGGGCGAGGTTCCTCGGCGTGTGCGCGCTGCTCGGCATCCCGGTGTCGGTGGCCGCGTTCCTGTTCCTCGCGGTCCTGCACGAGCTGACCCACCTGGTCTGGGAGACGCTGCCGGAGACCTGGGGCTTCGACGGGCCGCCATGGTGGTGGCCGCTGCCGTGGCTGGCGGTGGCGGGTGTCATGGTCGGCGTCGCGGTGCGCTCGCTGCCCGGGCAGGGAGGCCATCTGCCGGTGCACGGGCTGAGCCTCGGCCCGGTCCCCGCGTCCCACGTCCCGGGGGTCCTCCTCGCCGCGCTGGCCGGCCTCCCGCTCGGCGTCGCGCTGGGACCCGAGGCGCCACTGCTGGCGATCGGGGCAGCGCTGGCCCTGGTCCTCGTGCGGCCGTGGGACGCGCGGCTCGGCGACCCGGCGCGCCAGGTCCTCGCGGTGGCGGGCTCCGCCGCGGCACTGTCGGCCATCTTCGGCAGTCCCGTGGTCGGGGCGGTGTTCGTCGTGGAGGCCTCGGCGATGACCGGCGTGACCGGGGCGCGGCTCGCGGCCGTCGTGCTGCCCAGCCTGGCGGCGTCCGGGGTCGGCGCCCTCGTCTTCACCGGCATGGGCACGTGGACCGGCCTCGAGATCGCGTCGCTGGCGCTGCCCGACGTCGACGCCCCGGCCCGGCCCGACGTCGGCGACGTGCTGTGGACGCTGCCGGTGGCCGTGCTCGTCGCGGTCCTGGTCCGGCTCGTGCACCGGCTGGGCGAGGCGGTCGCCCGCCGGGCGGCGTCCCGGCCGTTTTCGGGGGCGGTCGTCGGGGCGCTCGTGGTCGCGGTCTGCGCGTCGGCCTACGCCCTGGCCACCGGCCGGTCGCCCGAGGAGGTCGCGCTCTCCGGGCAGGCGCTGCTCCCGACGCTCGCGGCCGACCCCGCGGCGTGGGGAGCCGGGGCGCTGGTCGCCCTGCTCCTGCTCAAGGGCGTCGCCTACGCCGTGTCCCTCGGCACCCTCCGCGGCGGCCCCATCTTCCCCGCCGTCCTGCTGGGCGCCGCCGCCGGCGTCCTCGCAGCGGACCTGCCCGGGTACGGGGCGGTCCCGGCCCTGGCGGCCGGCATGGGCGCGGCCACGGCCGCGACCCTGCCGTTCCCCGTCTCCTCGACCGTGCTGGTGGTCATGCTCCTGGGGTCCGGGGCGCCGGCGATGGCGCCGGTCGTGATCGTCGCGGTCGTCGTGGGGTACACGACCGAGCAGTTCCTGCTGCGACCGCGTCGCGAGGCCAGGGACCGGGCGCGCGCCGCTGCCGGCTGACCTCGCGGGCCGCGCCGGTCACTCCCCGGTCGAGCCGTCCAGCGCCTCGCGCAGCAGGTCCGCGTGGCCGTTGTGCCGCGCGTACTCTTCGATCATGTGCACGAGGATCCAGCGCAGGCTGAACGCGCCCTCGCCGGGACGCCTGGACTCCCGGGCCGACGTGCCGTCCAGCCCGCCCGCTGCGAGGGCGGAATCGATGCGCCGGTCGGAGTCGGCCACGGCGGCGTCGAGCAACCGGCGGAGGTCCTCGGGCGAGTCCTGCGCAGCGGAGTGGAACTCCCAGTCGCGGTCGGCGTCCCAGTCGACGGTGTCGAAGGGGGCGAGCGCGGCCTCGCCGTCGAACGTCTCGGCGAACCAGCTCGTCTCGACGAGCGCCAGGTGCTTGACGAGGCCGCCCAGCGTCAGGCTGCTCGGCGGGTGCGGCGTGCGCAGCTGCTCGGCGCTGAGCCCGGCGGTCTTCCGGCGCAGGGTGTCGCGGTGGTAGTCGAGGAACGCCCGCAGCGTGGTGACCTCGTCCGCGCGCAGGGGCGGGTCGACGCGGTCGTCGGGGGCCTCGTCGCGCGCTGGGGTGGCGAGCCGGAAGGCGCCGTCGTCGAGGGCGGCACGGACCGCCGCGGCCGTGGCCGCCGGCTCCTCGTCCGTCGTGTCGCGGGCGTGGGGCTCGAGGTCGCCGAGGTCGGCGAACGCGGCGTGCATGCTGCGCACGGCGGCCGGGTCGCGCAGCTCCGCGTCGGCGCGGCCGGTGGCGCGCGCGAGCGTGGCGTCGAGGCCGGGGCGCAGGACGACGTACGCGAGGTCCCAGCCCTCGCGCGCGGCCGCCGCCCGGAACGGGGGCAGGAACCACGGGCCGACGACGCCGTCGAGCACGACGTCGTAGCCGCCGCGGGCGTAGGCGCTCGCCGCCGCGACGACCACCTCGGCGACGACCTCGTTCTGCCGCTGCGACCCGGTGAGGTACGGGGGCACGAACCCGGTGCTGATCGACCGGTAGAACGTGTCGGTGGTGAGGGTCGCGGTGGGGCGCTCGGCGTCGGCGCCGAGCAGCGCGGCCACGGTCGTCTTCCCCGCGCCGGGCGGGCCGGTCAGGATGGTCACGGTCACGCCGCGACCCTAGCCGGGGGCCCGGCGCGCGGCCCGTCTTTTCGCGCGCGGCGGGACGGTTCAGGCCTCCGCGAGCTCGCGCGCGCGCCGCAGCACGTCGTCCAGCATGGCCGGGGTGAGGCGCCCGGTGAAAGTGTTCTGCTGCGAGACGTGGAAGCAGCCCAGCACGGTGAGGGTGGCTCCCGGGCCCGCCGTGGTGCCGTCGTCGGGCCTGCGCGCGAGCGTCACCTCGGCGCCGTGGGCGAACCGCGGCCGCGGGCGCGGCACGTCCCAGCCCTGCTCGGCGAGCGTCGTGAGCAGCGCCTGCCAGCCGATGCCGCCGAGCGCGACGGCGACGCGCACGCCGGAGCCGACGAGCTCGAGCTCCCGCGCCAGGTACGGCGCGCAGGCACGCCGCTCCTCGGGGGTGGGCCTGTTGGCCGGTGGCGCGCAGCGGACGGGGGCGGTGACGCGGATGTCGCGCAGCTCCAGGCCGTCGTCGGCCGCCACGGACGTCGCCTGGTTGGCGAACCCGGTGCGGTGCATGGCGGCGAACAGGAAGTCCCCGCTCCGGTCGCCGGTGAACATGCGACCGGTGCGGTTGGCGCCGTGCGCCGCGGGGGCGAGGCCCACGACCACGACGCGCGCGGCCGGGTCCCCGAAGCCCGGGACGGGGCGCCCCCAGTAGTGCTCGTCGCGGAAGGCGGCGCGGCGCTCGCGGGCGACCTCCTCGCGCCACGCGACGAGGCGCGGGCAGGCGCGGCACTCCACGAGGTGGTCGTCGAGCGCCGCCAGCGTCGGCGCGGTGCGGGCGGCGAGCGGGTAGGCAGGGGAGTCGGGCGGCGGGACGGCGGGCACCGGTCCATGGTGGCGCACGACGGCCGGCTCCACGACGGCGCGGGCGGTGGCGACGCACGACGGCCCGCCGTCCCGGGTCGGGGAGGGCGGGCCGCGCGGGGGTCGTCGGGACGACGCGGCGGGGTCAGACCGCCGGGTTGAGCCGGCCGCGGGCCGGGGTGGCCGTGGCGGCGGGCACGGTCGCGGTGGCGACGGCGGGCTCGGCGGCGAGGCGGCGCACCGACCAGCCGAGCAGCCCGAAGAGGACGCCGAGGCCCATCACCAGCGCGCTCACGCCGTAGGCGACGACCGACGTGAACAGCGAGGCCCGCAGGAACGAGGCATTCATCGCGGTGGCGCGCAGCGGGTCGTCCTGCTCGAGCTGGGCGTAGGTCTGGCCGCCGGTGGCCTCGAGCGCGTGCTTGTCGATGACCTGCGCCTGGGCGTACGCGGTGAGCGGGCCGTCCACGGTGGCTCCGCCGAGGAACGCGGCGTCCTCGGAGACGGTGATGTCCTGGGCGGCGAGCTGCGTGCTCACGGTGGCCCACGTGGCGGCGCCGGCACCGATCATCAGGACGCCGGCGATCAGCGCGACGAGGCCGACGATGCGAACCGGTCGCTGGGTGGTGCGGGTGGTGGTCATGGTCCCCTCCGGGTGCCGGGTCGCGTGGTCCGCGGCCGGTCTGGACTGCGCCGGATCTGGCGCTGTCTCTATGGTAAGACCACAGCTCCTGACCTGCACCGACGATTCTTTGTGAAGTCCTTCACAAAGAATCCCGGGGCGACCGTCGGTGATCGTGCGGCTCGCCCCGGTCGCGCGTGCGCGGCGGGCGTGGTGGTCTGGACGGCGGCCGGACGGCACCGGGCCGGCCGGCGCCGAAGGGGGAGCAGCATGAGCGAGAGCTCGGGTCTCGGTGGTCTGTTCGACAAGGCCAAGGAGAAGATCAAGGACCTCGCCACCGACGAGAACATCGACAAGGCGGCGGCCGAGGTGAAGAAGCGGACGCCGGACAACGTCGACGGCTACGTCGACAAGGCGGCGGCGGAGGCCAAGAAGCGCAACGACGACGGCCCTGCCGCCCGGCCCGGCGGCGGCCAGGGCGCCTGACCAGGTCGGCCCGCGCCCGCCCGACGGCGCGTGGCGCGGGCCGGGGGCCTGCGGATGAGTACGATCGTGGGGCGTCACCGATGGTGGCGCCCCACGACCGTGTCCGGCGCCCAGCCCCGGCCGGTCCCGCCCAGGTGCTGCCCGTGCCCGTCCGCAGCGCCCACGACCCGCAAGGAGCAGCACGTGTCCGACGTCGCCTCGCCGATGCCACCGAACCCCGACGACGCCAGCCAGGACACGGTGACGGTGCAGACGCCGACGACGGGCACGGAGCTGTTCGCGGACCGCAAGGACGTCGTCGTGATGCGCGTCGGCGGCGAGCTGCTCGACCTCTCGCGCGACCTGGCGGCCGGCACGGTCGTCGAGCCCGTGACGATCGGCTCGCCCGACGGCCTCGCCGTGCTGCGCCACAGCGCCGCGCACGTGCTGGCCCAGGCGGTGCAGCAGGTGAACCCGGACGCGAAGCTCGGCATCGGCCCGCCGGTCACCGACGGCTTCTACTACGACTTCGACGTCGCGACGCCGTTCACCCCCGAGGACCTCAAGGCCCTCGACAAGGCGATGGCGCGCATCATCAAGGAGGGCCAGACCTTCCGCCGCCGCGTCGTGACGGAGGACGAGGCGCGCGCCGAGCTGGCCGACGAGCCCTACAAGCTGGAGCTCATCGGCCTCAAGGGCGGCTCCTCGGACGAGGACGGGTCCTCGGTCGAGGTCGGCGGCGGCGAGCTGACGATCTACGACAACGTCCGCGGCGCCGGCCGCGAGAGCGAGACCGTGGTCTGGAAGGACCTGTGCCGCGGGCCCCACCTGCCGAGCACGAGGCTCATCGGCAACGGCGTGCAGCTCATGCGCAACGCCGCCGCGTACTGGCGCGGCAGCGAGAAGAACCCGATGCTGCAGCGCGTCTACGGCACCGCCTGGCCCAGCAAGGACGAGCTCAAGGCGTACCTCGAGCGCCTGGCCGAGGCCGAGCGCCGCGACCACCGCCGCATCGGGTCCGAGATGGACCTGTTCTCCTTCCACGACGAGGTCGGGTCGGGCCTGCCGCTCTTCCACCCCAAGGGCGGCGTGATCAAGCGAGTCATGGAGGACTACGTCCGCCAGCGCCACATCGAGGAGGGCTTCTCCTACGTCGGCACGCCGCACATCACCAAGGAAGAGCTGTTCTACACGTCGGGGCACCTGCCGTACTACGGCGACACGATGTTCCCGCCGCTCGACCTGGAGGACGTCGGCGACCACGGGCGCTACCGCCTCAAGGCGATGAACTGCCCGATGCACAACCTCATCTTCTCGAGCCGTGGCCGCTCGTACCGCGAGCTGCCGATCCGGCTCTTCGAGTTCGGGTCGGTGTACCGGTACGAGAAGTCGGGCGTGGTGCAGGGCCTGACGCGCGTGCGCGGCCTGACCCAGGACGACTCCCACTCCTACGTCACCCCGGAGCAGGCGCCCGCCGAGGTCAAGCACCTGCTGGACTTCATGCTGTCGGTGCTTCGCGACTTCGGCCTCGACGACTTCTACCTGGAGCTGTCGACGCGCGACGACAAGAAGAAGGACAAGTTCGTCGGCTCCGACGACGACTGGGCCAAGGCCACGGCGGTGCTCGAGGAGGTCGCCGTCGCCTCGGGTCTCGAGCTCGTCGCCGACCCGGGCGGCGCCGCCTTCTACGGCCCCAAGATCTCCGTCCAGGCCAAGGACGCGATCGGCCGCACGTGGCAGATGGGCACCGTGCAGTACGACTTCAACCAGCCGAAGGGCTTCGGGCTGGAGTACACCGCGGCGGACGGCACCAAGCAGCAGCCGGTGATGATCCACTCCGCCAAGTTCGGCTCGATCGAGCGGTTCATGGGCGTGCTCATCGAGCACTACGCGGGGCTCTTCCCGGCCTGGCTCGCGCCCGTCCAGGTGCTCGCCGTGCCCGTCGCCGAGGCGTTCGACGACTACCTCAAGGACGTCGTCGCCCAGCTCACGGCCCGCGGCATCCGCGCCGAGGTCGACCTGTCGGACGACCGCTTCGGCAAGAAGATCCGCAACGCGTCCAAGGAGAAGGTGCCCTTCGTGCTCATCGCCGGCGGCGAGGACGTCGAGGCCGGGGCCGTGTCGTTCCGGTACCGCGACGGTACCCAGGAGAACGGGGTGCCCGTCGCCGACGCGGTCGAGCGCATCGTCGCGGCGGTGCGCGACCGCGTCCAGGTCTGAGCGGGGCGCGCATGAGCGGCCACCACGAGGAACACGGCGCGGAGCACGGCGCGGAGGACGGTTCGACGACGGTGCCCGCGGCGGGCTTCGGCCCGCCCGAGGACGGGCTGCAGCGGCTGTGGACCCCGCACCGCATGGTCTACATCGGCGGGCAGGACAAGCCCGCCGACGGGACGGTGGCGCAGTGCCCGTTCTGCCGCATCCCCGCGGGGGGCGGGGGGGGGGGCCGCCGGGGGGGCCCCCGGGGGGGGGGGGTAGCGGGGGGGCAACAGGAGCCCCAACAAAACCGGCCACCCAAGGGGGGGGCCGGGCCGGCCC
>NZ_JBHTVZ010000002.1:373387-563894 GCF_042792715.1 Isoptericola sp. NPDC056618
GCGGTGCTCCGCTGGGGGGCTCCCCACCCCCCGCCGGCGGGGGGGGGGCGGGCGCGCCCGGGCGGGGGGCGCGGGGGGGGCGCCCCCCGGCCCCCCCCCCCCCCCCCCCGCGGGGCGGAGTGCTACGCGGTGCTCAACCTGTACCCGTACAACTCCGGGCACCTCATGGTGCTGCCGTACCGGCACGTGTCGGGCTACGTCGACCTCACGGCGTCGGAGACCGCCGAGCTGGCCACGATGACGCAGACGGCGATCCGCACGCTCACCGCGGTCTACGCGCCGGCCGGGTACAACATCGGCATGAACCAGGGCGAGGTCGCCGGCGCCGGCATCGCGGCGCACCTCCACCAGCACGTCGTGCCGCGCTGGCTCGGCGACGCGAACTTCCTGCCCGTCGTCGGGCAGACCAAGGCCCTCCCGGAGCTGCTGGCGGACACGCGCGCCCGGCTCGCCGCGGCCTGGCCCCGTCCCGACGCCGAGCACGACGGAGGGCGCTGATGCTCGGCGGCCTACGAGCGACGATGCAGCGGCTGTTCACCCCGCCCGCGCGGCTGCTCCTGAGGCTCGGGGTGTCGCCGGACGCCGTGACGATCGCCGGCACGCTGGTCGTCGTGGCCCTCGCGCTCACGCTGCTGCCCACCGGGCACGTGCTGCTCGGCGGCGTCCTCATCGGCCTGTTCGCGCTCGCGGACTCGATGGACGGCGTCATGGCCCGCCTGTCGGGCCGCACCGGGCCGTGGGGGGCGTTCCTCGACTCGACCCTCGACCGGATCTCCGACGGCGCCGTCTTCGCGGGCATCACGCTGTGGTTCCTGCTCCACCCGGACCTGCCGTACGCGACCTGGGGCATCGTGGCGTCGCTCGCGTGCCTCGTGCTCGGCTCGGTGGTGCCGTACGCCCGCGCCCGGGCCGAGAGCGTCGGTGCGACCGCGGCCGTCGGCATCGCCGAGCGCACCGACCGGCTCGTCGTGGCGCTCGCGGCCGTGGCCTTCACCCAGGTGGGGCTGCCGCTGATCGTGACCGTGGTCGCGCTGACGCTCCTCGCCGTCGCCAGCCTCGTCACCGTGGTGCAGCGCGTGGCGACCGTGCGGCGGCAGCTCGCCCCGGCGGGGCCGGTCCCGCACGCCCCCACCGACCGTCCCGACCCGGAGGCCTGATGCGGTTCGACGTCGCCCGCCTGTACACGTTCGCCTGGCGCCACGCGCCGAAGATCCCCGAGCCCGTCCTGCGCGCGGCGTTCACCGCCGTCGCGGACCTCACCTGGCTGCGTCGCACCGAGGGGGTGCGGCGGCTCGAGGCGAACTACGCGCGCGTGCGCCCCGACCTCGACGGTCCAGAGCTGCGCCGCCTCACCCGGGCGGGCATGCGCTCGTACATGCGGTACTTCCGCGAGGCGTTCACCCTGCAGGGGGCCACCGCCGAACAGGTCACCGCCCGCGTGCGCGTGGACGGCTACGAGAACCTCGCCGGCCCGGTCGCCGACGGGCAGGGCGTGTCGCTCGCGCTGGCCCACCTGGGCAACTGGGACCTCGCCGGCGCGTACGCGACGCCGCACATCGCGCCCGTGCTCACGGTCGCGGAGCGGCTCAAGCCCGAGGAGCTCTTCGTCGAGTTCGTCGAGTTCCGCCGCTCGATCGGCATCGAGGTGCTGCCGCTCGGCGACCACGACGTCTTCCGCAACCTCGTGCGCGGCGCGGTGCGGGGCGGGTCCATCATCCCGCTGCTCGCCGACCGCGACCTCACGTCGTCCGGCGTCGAGGTCGACCTCTGCGGGCACCGCGCCCGCGTGGCCGCCGGCCCCGCCGCGCTGGCGCTCGCGGCCAAGGTCCCGCTCGTCCCGGTGGGGATCACCTACGAGCGGCTCACGGGGGAGCGCCGCCGCGCCGCCGGCACGGCCTGGGGCATCGTGATCCGGTTCTACCCGCCGGTCCCGGTGCCCGACGACTCCGGGCTGCACCGCAAGGAGCGCGTGGCGCGCATGACGCAGGGCTGGGTGGACGCCGTCGCCGTCACCCTGCAGGAGTCCACGCAGGACTGGCACATGCTCCAGCGCGTCTTCGTCGACGACCTCGACGCCGAGCGGTACGCCCGCACCCGGGCCGAGGCGGGCGAGGCATGAGCGCGCCCGCCGACCTCGCCGCCGCGACGCCGTCGCGCCCGCTGCGCGTCGGGATCGTGTGCCCGTACTCGTTCGACGCGCCGGGCGGCGTGCAGTTCCACGTGCGCGACCTCGCCGGCGCGCTGCAGGACGCCGGGCACCACGTCTCCGTGCTCGCGCCGGCCGACGACGACACCCCGGTGCCCGACGTCGTCACGTCCGCGGGCCGCGCGGTGCCGGTGCGCTACAACGGCTCGGTGGCGCGCCTGACGTTCGGCCCCCGCACCGCGGCCCGGGTGCGGCGCTGGCTGGAGGCGGGGCGCTTCGACGTCGTGCACGTGCACGAGCCGATGGTGCCCAGCCTGTCCATGCTCGCCCTGTGGTCCGCCGAGGGGCCCGTGGTGGCCACCTTCCACACGTCCCAGACGAGGTCGCGGGCGCTGCAGGTCGCGTACCCGCTGCTGCGTCAGTCGCTGGAGAAGATCGCGGCGCGGATCGCGGTCTCCGAGGACGCGCGCCGCACCCTCGTCGACCACGTGGGCGGCGACGCCGTCGTCATCCCCAACGGCGTCTACGTGGACACCTTCGCGGCCGCCGCGCCGTCCGACCGGTGGCGCGGCACTCCCGAGGGACCGACGATCGCCTTCCTCGGCCGGCTCGACGAGCCGCGCAAGGGACTCCAGGTGCTCGCCGCGGCCGCGCCGCGGGTGCTCGAGGAGGTCCCGGGGGCGCGTTTCCTCGTGGCCGGCAAGGGCGACGACGGCCGGGACGCGGCCCTCGAGGCCCTCGGCCCGCACGCCGGGTCGTTCGAGTTCCTCGGCGGCGTGAGCGACGAGGACAAGGCGTCGCTGCTCGCGTCGGCGGACCTGTACGTGGCGCCGCAGACGGGCGGCGAGAGCTTCGGCATCGTGCTGGTCGAGGCCATGAGCGCCGGCGCGGGCGTCGTCGCCAGCGACCTCGGGGCGTTCCGACGGGTGCTCGACGACGGCGCCGCGGGGCGCCTCTTCCGGACCGGTGAGCCCGACGACCTGGCGCGCGCGATCCTCGCGGCCCTGGCGGACCCCGCGGGCACCGGCGAACGGCGCGAGCGCGCCACGGCGTTCGTGCGCCGGTTCGACTGGTCCGCGGTGACCGCGCAGGTGCTCGCGGTCTACGAGATGGCGCTCGCCGCGGGGGAGGCGCTGGGCTCCCCGGTGGCCCCGTCGCGCACGGAGAGCGCCGTCGGCTGGCTGCGCACCCGGCGGGCCGGGGGAGGTGAGGGCGCATGACCTGGTCCGAGCTCGCGCTCCTCGTCCTGGTCGTCGCGGCCGTCGCGGTCTGGCTCGCCTGGATCTCGGCGTCGCGCCTCGACCGGCTGCACCGCAAGGTCGTCGCGTCGCGCATCGCCCTGCAGGCCCAGCTCGCGCGCCGCGCGGGCGCGGCCGTCGACCTGGCCTCCTCGGGGCTGCTCGACCCGGCGGGGGCCGTGCTCGTCGCGGACGCGGCGTTCGCCGCCCTGGAGGACGACACCGGGCCCGCGCCGACGGCCGGCGCCGTGCTCGCTCTCGAGGGGATGGGGCCCGACCGGGAGCGCGCCGAGAGCGAGCTGTCCGCGACGCTGCGCTCCGCGCTCGGCGACGACGAGGCGCTGGCGGAGCTGCGCCGGGCGCCCGGTGGCGACGAGCTCGTCGGGCAGCTCTCGGCGGCCTGGTACCGCGCCCAGCTGGCCCGCCGGTTCCACAACGAGGCCGTCGCGCAGGCGCGACGGGTGCGACGCACCTGGTACGTGCGCCTGCTGCGCCTCTCGGGGCACGCGGCGCTGCCGCGCATGGTCGAGCTGGACGACCAGATGCCGGAGGGGCTCTCCGGGGCCTGACGCGCGGAACTAGGATGGAGGGTGCGTGACAGCGGTCACGCGTCCCACTGCGACACGAGCGAGGTTGCGTTGAGCGAGACCATCGGCAGCGACGGCCGGATCCCCGCGGGCGAGGTGGGCACCGCCCGCGTCAAGCGCGGCATGGCCGAGATGCTCAAGGGCGGCGTCATCATGGACGTCGTCACGCCCGAGCAGGCGAAGATCGCCGAGGACGCCGGCGCCGTCGCCGTCATGGCCCTGGAGCGGGTGCCCGCCGACATCCGCTCGCAGGGCGGCGTCGCCCGCATGAGCGACCCCGACATGATCGACGGCATCATCGACGCCGTCTCGATCCCCGTGATGGCGAAGGCGCGCATCGGGCACTTCGTCGAGGCGCAGGTGCTGCAGTCCCTGGGCGTCGACTACATCGACGAGTCGGAGGTGCTCACCCCCGCCGACTACGCCAACCACATCGACAAGTGGCAGTTCACCGTGCCGTTCGTGTGCGGCGCCACCAACCTCGGCGAGGCGCTGCGCCGCATCACCGAGGGCGCGGCGATGATCCGCTCCAAGGGCGAGGCCGGCACGGGCGACGTCTCCAACGCGACCACGCACATGCGCCAGATCCGTGCGCAGATCCGCCGGCTGACCTCGCTGCCCGAGGACGAGCTGTTCGTCGCCGCCAAGGAGCTGCAGGCCCCCTACGAGCTCGTCGCCGAGGTGGCGCGCGCCGGCAAGCTGCCGGTCGTGCTGTTCACCGCGGGCGGCATCGCCACCCCGGCGGACGCCGCGATGATGATGCAGCTCGGCGCCGAGGGCGTGTTCGTCGGCTCCGGCATCTTCAAGTCGGGCGACCCGGTCGCGCGCGCCAAGGCGATCGTCCAGGCGACCACCTTCCACGACGACCCGGACGTCGTCGCCAAGGTCTCCCGCGGGCTGGGAGAGGCCATGGTCGGCATCAACGTCGAGGCCGAGCCGGCGCCGGTGCGCCTGGCCGAGCGCGGCTGGTAGCACCAGCTCTGACCGCGACCAGGGGGTCCCGCCGACATCGCGTCCGCGGGACCCCTGGTCGCGCTCGACTAGTGTCGGGGCGTGCTGCTCCCTGAACCTTCGGTGCCGGGTGCGGACCTGCCCGTCCGGGCGGTCCTTCCTGCCACGGTCGACGCGGTGCGGTCGAGCGGCGCCGCGGTGCTGGTCGCGCCGCCCGGGTCGGGGAAGACCTCGTTGCTGCCCCTGGCCCTGGCCGACGCGCTCGGCGGCACGATCGTCGTCGCCGAGCCGCGCCGGATGGCCACCCGTGCCGCGGCGACCCGGCTGGCGGCGCTGGTCGACGAGCCGCTCGGACGGCGGGTCGGCTACGCGATGCGCGGTGAGCGCAGCGGAGGCAAGGACCTCCGCGTCGAGGTGGTGACGACGGGGCTCCTCGTGCGCCGGCTGCAGCAGGACCCGGAGCTGCCGGGCGTCACGGCGATCGTGATCGACGAGTGCCACGAGCGGCACCTGGACGCCGACCTGCTGCTCGCGCTCCTCGTCGACGTCCGGGCGAACCTCCGGGACGACCTGGCCGTCGTCGCGACCTCGGCCACGGCGGACACGGTGAGCCTGAGCCACGCGCTCGGCGCGGGCGCTCCCGCACCCGTGATCACGGCGACCGCAGCGCTGTTCGACGTGGCGACCGAGTGGGCGCCCCCGCCGTTGCCCACGCCCCTGCTTCCCGGCGGTCGGGTCGACCCGCGCCTGCTGGACCACGTCGCGGCCGTCGTCCGGCGCGCCCTGGCCGAGAACGACGGCGACGTCCTCGTGTTCGTCCCGGGCGAGGCCGAGATCGACGGCATGGTCCGCCGGTTGGCCGACCTCCACGTCCTGCCGCTGTTCGGCCGCCAGTCCAGGGCCGAGCAGGAGCGGGCCCTGGTGCCGTCCGCCGTGCGTCGGATCGTGGTGACGACGTCGGTGGCGGAGAGCTCGCTGACGGTGCCCGGGGTCAGGGTCGTCGTCGATGCGGGGCTCGCCCGGGAACCGCGGACCGACCAGTCGCGGGGTCTCGGGACGCTGGTCACCTGCCGGGTCTCGAGGTCGTCGGCCGACCAGCGGGCGGGTCGCGCCGGGCGGGAAGGGCCGGGCCGGGTCTACCGGTGCTGGTCCGCCACCGACCACGCGCGTCTCGACGATCATGCGGCGCCGGAGATCGCGGTCGCCGACCTGGCGGCGTTCGCCCTCGACCTCGCGGCCTGGGGCGCGCCCGCGGGGGCCGGCCTGACGCTGCTCGAGGCGCCGCCCGCGCCCGCGATGACGGCGGCCACCGCGCTGCTGCGCCGCATCGACGCCGTGGACGACGACGGCAGGATCACCGGGCGGGGCCGGCGGATGCGGGCGATCGGGGCGCATCCCCGCCTCGCCCGTGCGTTGCTGGACGGGGCCCCGCGGGTCGGCGCCGACCGGGCGCGGGAGATCGTCGCGATGCTCTCGGACGACTCGGGCCGCGCTCTCGGCGACGACCTGCCGGCACGCCTGCGGGCCCTCCGCCGCGGTGACGACCGCGGGGCGACGGCCCGCTGGCGGGAGGAGTCGGCGCGCCTCGGCCGGGGCGCGCCGACGGGCCACGCGTCGGACGGGCGGGCCGGTCGGGGGACGCCCGGGGTGCCGGACGATCTCGCGGTGGGCATCGTGGCGGGGCTGGCATACCCGGACCGGATCGCGCGGGCCCGGGCGACCGACTCGACGACGTACCAGATGTCCGGCGGTACGGGTGCCGCGCTGGATCCGCGGTCGCCGTGGCGGGGCACCGCCTGGCTGGCGATCGCGGTCGCCGACCGGGCACCCGGCCGCGCCGACGCCAGGATCCGGTCCGCGGCGCCGATCGACGAGCAGACCGCGCGAGACGTCGCCGGCGATCTCGTCTCGACCACCGACCGGATCCGCTGGGACGACGGCCGGATCGTGACGCGGCGGGTCGAGGCGCTCGGCGCGATCGTGCTGGGCGACGTCCCGCTGACCGACCCCGACCGCTTGCTCGTCCAGGCGGCGGTGCGCGACGGCATCCGGGGCAGCGGCCTGTCCGTCCTGCGCTGGTCGGAGACCGCGCTCGCCCTGCGGCAGCGGCTCGCGTTCTGCCACGCCCACCTCAAAGGCCCGTGGCCCGCGGTCGACGACGAGGCGCTGCTCGCCGATCTCGACGCGTGGCTGGGGACGGAGCTCGCCTCGGTGCGAGGCTCGCGCGACCTCGCCCGCATCGACGTGGCCTCGGCGCTCCGTCGACTCCTGCCGTGGCCCGCGGCAGCCCGGTTCGACGAGCTGGCGCCGGAACGGCTCCAGGTACCGTCGGGCTCCGCGGTCCGGCTCGCGTACGACGGTGCCGAGCCGCCGGTCCTCGCGGTGAAGCTGCAGGAGGTCTTCGGCTGGACCGCGGCCCCGGCCGTCGCGGACGGCCGCGTCCCGGTCGTCCTGCACCTGCTGTCCCCCGCCGGACGACCGGTCGCGATCACCAGCGATCTCGCGTCCTTCTGGAGACAGGGCTATCCCGGGGTCCGGGCCGACCTGCGAGGACGCTACCCTCGCCACCCGTGGCCGGAGGACCCTCTGTCGGCCCTCCCGACCAGGCGAGCGAAGCCTCGGCGGTGAGCGGGGACGCCTGGTCTCGTGGCGACGTTCCGTGGCTACCATGGGCGCCATGGATGCCCGTTCCCCGTCAGCCGTGGACCACGGTGCCGACGTCGAGTCCGAGCTGCTGCCGACGCGCCTGGCGGAGCGGGGCTGGTGACGCCCGCCCTCGGCGACGACTGGGCCGTCGGGCCGGACGGGCTGCGGCAGCGGCGCGCCGCGCGCGTGATCGTGCTCGACCACGCGGACCGGGTGCTCCTGGTCCGCGGGCACGACGCCGACCAGCCGGAACGCTCGTGGTGGTTCACCGTCGGCGGCGGCATCGACGCCGGTGAGAGCGAGGTCGACGCCGCCCTGCGCGAGCTGCGCGAGGAGGCCGGGCTCGCGCTCGCGCCGCACGACCTCGTGGGCCCGGTGCTGACCCGCGACGCGTACTTCCACTTCTTCGCGGAGACGTGCCGGCAGCAGGAGGTCTTCTTCCTGGCGCGCGTCGACGGCGGCCACCGGCCCACCGACGACGGGTGGACCGCGGAGGAGCGCGACGTCCTCGACGAGATGCGCTGGCTGACCACGGCCGAGCTGCGCGCCGAGACGCGCGAGGTCTTCCCGACCAGCCTGCCGGACGTCGTCGAGGACCTGGCCCGGGGGTGGGACGGCAGCGTCCGCCACCTCGGCGTCCAGCACGACGACGAGCCGTCCGACCCCGAGGAGCTGGGTACCCGCACGCCCTGACCCTCCCGACGTCCCCGGCCGCCCGTCCCCGGCCGCCGACGCGCGCCCCGGGCAGCAGTTGGCTACCGTCGTCTCATCGGGTCCGCACGCCGAGGTGCGGACAGAGCGGCAGGGGGACGTCGACGTGAACCGACTGACGAAGGCTGCGATCGCGGTAGGAGGGGCCGCCGTCCTGCTCGTCGGCGGCGCCCAGACGATCGCCTACTGGACGGCACAGGGCACGGCCACCGGGTCTGACGTCACCGCCGGCACGCTCACGATGTCGGACGGGGCGTGCGGTGACTGGACCCTCGACGGCGGCGGCTCGGTCGCGGCGGGCATCGTGCCGGGCGACACGGTCACCACCACCTGCACGCTGGCGGTGGGAGGCACCGGCGACCACCTGGCGCTGGGCGAGATCACCGTCTCGTCGCCGACCTGGGCGGCGGAGAACGCGCTCACCGGCGCGCTCGACCTCAGCCTCACCTCGGCGACCCTGGGCGGCGAGACCCTGGAGCTCCCGCTGACCGCCCCGGTGCCGGTGGGTGAGACCGACTCGCTCGTCGTCAACCTCGAGGCGGCGTTCGACACGGCCGCCGGGAACGACACGCAGGCGCTGACCGCCGCGCTCGAGGACGTCACGGTCCAGGTCACGCAGGCGCACGTCGTCCCCGCCCCCTGAGCACGCCGTGGCTGCTGCGGCGCCGCCGGGCCCGCCCCGTGCCGTGTGGCGCATGGCGGGGCGCGTCCTCGCGTGCGTCGTCCTGCTGGTCGCGGGCGGGGCCCTGCTGCTCGTCGTCGTGGTCCCGCGCCTGGCCGGCGCCACACCGTACGGCGTGGCGACCGGGTCGATGCGCCCCGCGTTCGACGTCGGCACGCTCGTGGTGGTGCGCCCGGTCGACGTGGACGAGATCACGACCGGACAGGTGGTCACCTACCAGCTGCGCTCCGGGGATCCCACGGTCGTGACGCACCGGGTGGTCGGCCTCGGCACCACCGTCGACGGGGAGCGGACGCTGCTGACCCGGGGCGACGCGAACGAGGTCGCCGACCCGGAGCCCGTGCAGGCCGTGCAGGTGCGCGGCGCGCTCTGGTACGCCGTCCCGCAGCTGGGCCGTCTCATGGGTCTCGGGACGCCTGAGCAGCGCCGGTTCCTCACGACCGGGGTCGCGGTGCTCCTCCTGGCATACGCGTCGTGGCTCGTCGCGGGCGAGGTCCGGGAGCGCCGGGGGCGCCGGTCGCCCGGCGCGGGAGAGCCTGAGTCGCCCCCCGCCCCGGCGTCGGGCACGGGGCGGAGCGCCGCGCCCGAGGGGCTCGCGACCTGGTGGCCGGCGGCGCCGCCCGCCGCGGGCGGTGCCCGGAAGGACGGCCGCCGATGAGGGGCGGCGGGCGCCGGGTCGCCACGTGCGGGGCCGCGCTCGTCGTCGGGGTCCTGCTGGCGCCGGCTGCGGCCGCGGGAGCGCAGGGCGGCGTCGAGCCGGGAGGCGTGGCGCTGAGCGTGGACGGCCGCCGCTGGACGACCGACCTCGAGGCGGCGCTCTTCGGCTCCGCGCCCTGGACGCCGGGCGAGACGCGCCGGGCCGTGCTGCTCGTGCGCAACGACGGACCCGGACCGGCCGGCAGCCGCGTCGCCGTCTCGGTCGGGGAGGGGGTGACCGGCCGCGGGGCCTCCGCCCTCGCGGACGCGGTGCGGGTCCGGGTGCGTCCGGAGGGGGGTCGGTGGTCCGACGGCGCGGGGTCCGCTCCGGTGCTCCTGGCCGAGTCGGAGGTGCTGCCCGTCACGGTGGAGGCCTCGCTCGACGGCGCGGCGGGGAACGAGACGCGGGGCGAGACCGCGCCCGTCGACGTGCTCGTGACGTTGGCGGGCGACGGGCCGCCGGGAACCGCGGACACCGGAGGCGAGCAGGACGGCGGGCGCGTCCCGGCCGACGACGTCCGCGACGGCCCGGGCGCGCTGGCGCGCACCGGTGGACAGCCGCTGCCGGCTCTGCTCGCGGCGGTGGTCGCCGTCGCGGCGGGCGTGCTGCTGCGCCGTGGCCGCGCACGAGGGGGCGGCCACCGTGGCTGAGCCGGCGCGGCCCGGCGCGACCGTGCGCCGCGTCGCCGTCCTCGTGGTCGCGGCGATGGTGTGCGTGCTCGCCGGGGGCGGGATCGCCTGGGCCTGGTGGCGCGGGTCGGGCACCGCCACGGCGCCGACGACGCCGATCTCTGCGGGCACGGTGGACGTGCAGGTCGCGAACCTCGGCAACGGCCTCGTGGGCCGCGGGGGCACGGTGAGCCTCCCCGCTCTCACGCTTCCCGGCGCGGTGCCGGGATCCGGCGCGTCCGAGGTCGTCACGGTGCGCAACGGCGGCTCCCGCTCCGCCACGGTGACCGCGACGACCTCGCGGACCGGGACGCTCGGCACAGCGTTCACGACGAGCGCGTCGTTCGGGGCGGCGGACACGGGGACCGGCTGCGGCGGGGGGTCCGGTGGCACCGCGACGGTCCCCGCGGGCGGGACCGTGGCGCTGTGCGTAGCGGTGGCGGTCTCGGCCACGGCCCCCTCCACCACGCAGGGCCAGAGCGGCGGCGTGTCCGTGGCGCTGGCGGCGACGATCCCGGGCACCTCGTGGACCGACACGGGCACGGTGACCAGCGCCGCGGTCTCCGCCGCGACGGTCTCCGCCCCGACGAACCTGACGTGCGGCCTGCTGGGGATCGGGTCGGTGACGTTCAACTGGACGGCGGCGGCGGGCGCCACCCGCTACACCTTCGGCTACGGTCCGGGCGGGAGCACGCAGGCGCAGGTGGCCGCGGGGACGACGACCTACCAGGTCACTGCGGCCGCGACCAACGCGACGGCTCGGGTCCGCGCGGACCGCGTCTACCCGGGCGGCACGACCTGGAGCTCGGCGTGGTCCGGCACGCGGCGGTACTCGATCACGCTCGGCCTGCTGGGCACCTGCTCCTGAGCACGCTGCGGGCTTCGCCGACGGTCGCCCTACACTGCCCCGGTGACCACGACGATCGGAGTCCTCGCCCTGCAGGGCGACGTCCGCGAGCACGCGGCCGCGCTCGAGCAGGCGGGGGCGCGCGCCGTGGGCGTGCGCCGCCCGTCCGAGCTGGACGCGGTCGAGGGGCTCGTCCTGCCCGGCGGCGAGTCGACGACGATCGACAAGCTGCTGCGGCTGTTCGAGCTCGCCGACCCGCTGCGGCGGCTGATCGGCGAGGGGCTGCCCGTGTTCGGCTCGTGCGCGGGGATGATCCTGCTCGCGGACCGCATCGAGGGCGGCACCGCCGACCAGCGAACGCTGGGCGGGATGGACGTCGTCGTGCGGCGCAACGCGTTCGGCCGCCAGGTGGACTCGTTCGAGGCGGACCTGCAGGTCGCGGGCGTCTCCGACGCGCCGGGCGGGCGTCCGGTGCGCACCGCCTTCATCCGCGCTCCGTGGGTCGAGGAGGCGGGGCCGGACGTCGAGGTGCTCGCCCGCATACCGGACCGCTGGGCGGACGGCTCCGCGGTGGGGCCCGCCGCCGGTAAGATCGTCGCAGCACGTCAGGGACGGCTGCTCGCCACCGCGTTCCACCCGGAGATCACGGGGGACGCGCGCGTGCACGGGTTGTTCGTCCGGCTCGTCCAAGCATCGCGAAGGAGTTAGGGAGCGCATGTCAGGTCACTCCAAGTGGGCCACGACCAAGCACAAGAAGGCGGCGATCGACGCCAAGCGCGGCAAGCTTTTCGCGAAGCTGATCAAGAACATCGAGGTCGCCGCGCGCACGGGCGGCGGCGACCCGGCCGGTAACCCCACGCTGTTCGACGCCATCCAGAAGGCGAAGAAGTCGTCGGTCCCCAACGACAACATCGACCGCGCGCTCAAGCGCGGCTCCGGCGAGGGCGCCGACGCCGTCGACTACCAGACGATCATGTACGAGGGTTACGGCGCGAACGGCATCGCCGTCCTCGTCGAGTGCCTCACGGACAACAAGAACCGCGCCGCCTCCGAGGTGCGCCTCGCGTTCTCCCGCAACGGCGGCAACCTGGCCGACCCGGGCTCCGTGTCCTACCTGTTCTCCCGCAAGGGCCTCGTCGTGGTGCCGAAGGCGGAGGGCGTCACGGAGGACGACGTCATGCTCGCCGCGCTCGACGCGGGCGCCGAGGAGGTCAGCGACGAGGGCGACGTCATCGAGGTCCTCTCGGAGGCCACCGACCTCGTCGCCGTGCGCACGGCGATCCAGGAGGCCGGCATCGAGTACGACTCGGCCGACT
Organism: Isoptericola sp. NPDC056618; assembly: GCF_042792715.1. Taxonomy (NCBI): domain Bacteria; kingdom Bacillati; phylum Actinomycetota; class Actinomycetes; order Micrococcales; family Promicromonosporaceae; genus Isoptericola; species Isoptericola sp. NPDC056618. The sequence goes on from NZ_JBHTVZ010000002.1 coordinate 385,877, forward strand.
CCATCTGGCACCCCTCCATGGAGGTCGAGGTCGACGTGGAGGGCGCGCGCAAGATCCTGCGCCTCATCGACGCGCTCGAGGACAGCGACGACGTGCAGAACGTCTACGCGAACTTCGACGCCTCCGACGAGGTCATGGCGGCCCTCGACGAGGAGTGACGGCTCCCGGCGCGGGTCGGCCGTCCGCGGCCGCCCGCGTGAGAGGGTGACGACGTGCGCGTGCTGGGGGTGGACCCGGGTCTGACCCGGTGCGGGGTCGGCGTCGTCGACTCGTTGCCGGGCCGGAGGGCCCGGATGGTCGACGTCGGGGTCGTGCGCAGCGAGCCCGAGCTGAGCGTCGACCTCCGGCTGCTGCGCGTCGCCGAGGGGCTCGAGGAGTGGCTCGAGCGCACGGTGCCGGACGTCGTCGCCGTGGAGCGCGTCTTCGCCCAGAACAACCGCGGCACCGTGATGGGCACCGCTCAGGTCGCCGGCCTCGCGATGGTCGCGGCGGCCCGGCGCGGCGTCCCGGTCGCGATGCACACGCCGAGCGAGGTGAAGGCCGCCGTCACCGGGTCCGGCCGCGCCGACAAGGAGCAGGTGCAGCGCATGATCGCGCGCATCCTCGGGCTCGACGAGCTGCCGCGGCCGGCCGACGCAGCCGACGCCCTCGCGCTCGCCGTCACCCACCTGTGGCGACCGTCCGGAGCGCTCCAGGGCGGCGAGCGGAACGAGCTCACCCCGGCCCAGCGCGCCTGGGCCGCTGCCGAGCGCACCGCGCGCACCGGCTCGCACCGCGGCGCACCCTCCCGAGCCCGGCGCTGAGCGGGACCCGGGCCACCCGGTCGCCGTCGTGCGGCTCGTCGAGTGTCGCCCGCCCCGGCGTCGGCACCGGTTGTTACAGTGACGCCTCGTACGGGTGTTCGACGGCCACGTCGACGGCCTCTTCGACGGAAGGACCACGGTGATCGCCTCCCTGACCGGCACGGTCACGCACGTGACGCTGGAGCGGGCCGTGCTCGACGTCGGCGGGGTCGGGTACCTCGTGCACGCCACCCCCGGCACCCTCGCCGGCCTGCGGGTGGGGGAGCGGGCCCAGCTCCACACCACGCTGGTCGTCCGTGAGGACTCGATGACGGTGTTCGGCTTCGCGGAGGCGGACGAGCGGGAGGTCTTCGAGACCGCCCAGTCCGTGTCCGGCGTCGGACCCCGGATCGCTCTCGCCATGCTCGCCGTGCTCACCCCCGACGCCCTGCGCCGCGCCGTCGCGTCCGAAGACCTCGCGGCGCTGCGCCGTGTTCCCGGGGTCGGCCCCAAGAGCGCCCAGCGCCTGGTGCTCGAGCTGTCCGGCAAGCTGGGCGCCCCGACGTCCGCCGCCGGCGCCGTCGTGCCCGACGCGCCGCCCGTCGCCGCGGGAGACCCGGCGCGCGACCAGGTGGTCGAGGCGCTCGTGGGCCTGGGCTGGGCCGCCAAGGTCGCCCAGGACACCGTCGACCGGGTCCTCGCGGACGCGGGCGACGACAACCCGGCCGACAGCCCGATCGACGTCGCGGCCACGCTGCGCGCGGCGCTGCGTTCCCTGGGCGGCCGCCGTGGCTGAGGCGGACGCGGAGTACGGCGGGGAGCGGCTCGTCACCTCCTCGGCCGACGACGTCGAGCGCGCGGCCGAGGCGGCGCTGCGACCGAAGAAGCTGGACGAGTTCGTCGGGCAGCGGGTGGTGCGCGACCAGCTCTCCCTGGTGCTCCAGGCGGCGCTGGCGCGGGACGCGTCTCCCGACCACTTGCTCCTGTCCGGACCTCCCGGGCTCGGCAAGACGACGCTGGCGATGATCATCGCCGCCGAGCTCGGCACCTCGCTGCGGGTCACGAGCGGCCCGGCGATCCAGCACGCGGGCGACCTGGCGGCGGTGCTCTCCTCGCTCGAGGAGGGCGAGGTCCTCTTCATCGACGAGATCCACCGGCTGGCCCGCCCGGCCGAGGAGCTGCTGTACGTCGCGATGGAGGACTTCCGCGTCGACGTCGTCGTCGGCAAGGGGGCGGGCGCGAGCGCGATCCCGCTGGCGCTGCCGCCGTTCACCGTCGTCGGCGCGACGACGAGGTCGGGCCTGCTGCCCGCCCCGCTGCGCGACCGCTTCGGGTTCACCGGGCACCTCGACTTCTACGACGCCGCCGAGCTGGAGCGCGTCATCACCCGGTCCGCCGGCCTGCTCGGCGTCGACATCCAGCACGCCGCAGCGCACGAGATCGCGGGCCGGTCGCGCGGCACCCCCCGCATCGCCAACCGCCTGCTGCGCCGCGTGCGCGACTGGGCCCAGGTGCGCGGGGACGGCAGCCTCGACCTCCGGGCGGCCCGGGCGGCGCTGGAGGTCTACGAGGTCGACCCGATCGGCCTGGACCGGCTGGACCGTGCCGTGCTCGACGCCGTCTGCCGCCGGTTCGCCGGCGGTCCCGTGGGACTGGGCACGCTCGCGATGACCGTGGGGGAGGAGCCGGACACCGTGGAGACGGTGGCCGAGCCGTATCTCGTCCGCGAGGGGCTCCTGGGCCGCACGCCGCGCGGCCGGGTCGCGACGCAGGCCGCCTGGGAGCACCTCGGGCTCGAGCCGCCGCCCGGCGCGTGGGGCGCGCCGCTCGGGGGGACCTTGTTCGACGGGTCCGCCGGGTCCGCCGGGTCCGACGCGTCCGACAGGGACGCCGGGCCGCCCCAGTAGACTGGGAGCGCCCCCGGCCGCCGACGGCCCAGGGCCGGAACTCGACGGGTGCCGTGCTCGTTGGGGCCGTGTGCGCAGGACACTGCGCCGGCGTGCCGACCGGTGCGCCCCCGACGCCCGGCAGTCGGTCGACGACCGTCGGGCAGCGACAGACAAGGACGCTCCGTGGAACTCATCATCCTCTTCGTGGTCCTCGCCGGCCTCATGTTCTTCATGAGCCAGCGGACGCGCAAGCAGCAGAAGCAGCAGGCCGAGTTCCGGTCGCAGCTCGAGCCGGGTCAGGAGGTCATGACCGGTTCGGGCCTGTTCGGCACGGTCGTGGAGATCGACGAGGCGACCGACACCGTCACCATCGAGACCGGCCCCGGCGGCGCGCAGACCCGCTGGCTGCGCGCGGCCATCGCCAAGCGCGTGGACACGCCGGTCGAGGAGCCCGTGGCCGAGGCCGACGAGACCGACGTCACAACCGACTCCTCCGCGACCGGTACGATCACCTCCGGCGACGGTCACATCGACGTCCCCGACGACCTGTCGAGCCTGGACACCGCGCAGCGGGAGTACCGGGAGCAGCAGCGTCGTGACGAGGGCGAGCCCGGCACCACCAAGTGACAGCATCGAAGTGACAGCACCAGCGACATGGGACGGCGGGCGCTCGCGCCCGTCGGCCTGACGACGCGCCGGTCGGGGCGATCCCGGCCGGCGCCATCACGCGTCGGCCCTGCGGCGGCGCGCAGACGGGAAGAGACAGAAGTTGGCGAACTCACGCACGAAGCGGTCGCGTCCGGTACGCACCCTCGTGGTCTTCACGATCCTGACGATCGTCCTGCCGTTCCTCGCCCTCGGCGCCGGCGTCTTCTGGGACGCCAAGTCCGACTCCAACCCGGACGGCGCGAGCTGGGCCCCGGGGCTGGCGCTCGACCTGCAGGGCGGCACGCAGCTGATCCTGAAGGCGGACACCACCGACGGGTCGCAGGTGACGTCGGCGACGATCGACGAGTCGATCAACGTCATCCGTCAGCGCATCGACTCCTCGGGCGTGTCCGAGGCGGAGATCACCGCGCAGGGCTCCCAGAACATCGTCGTCGGCATCCCCGGCGAGGTGTCGCAGGAGACCATCGACCTCATCTCGCAGCCGGCGCAGATGCGCTTCCGCCCGGTGCTGACGTACGCCGCGGGCACGCCGACCCCCGAGCCGTCCGCCTCGCCCAGCGCCGACGCCGGCGACGCGGCGCAGGACGACGCGGCCAAGGACGACGCCGCCAAGGAGGACGCGACCGCCGAGGACGGCGCCGCCGACGCGCCGAGCGGCAAGGGCGCGGGTGCGCCGCTGGCCGTCCCGACGGACGTCGACCCGTCGGCCACGCCGACCGCCACCGCGACGTCGGGCGACGGCGCCGACCCGTCGCCTACGGCGACCGAGGGGACGGACGAGGGCGCCACGGACGAGGCTGCCGCGACCGACCCGAGCGACCTGGCGCAGATCACGCCGGAGATCCAGAAGCAGTTCGAGGAGCTCGACTGCACAGACCCCGCCAACCTCAAGGGCGGCGGCGGGGACGACCCGGACAGGCCGCTGGTGACGTGCGGCGAGCAGGACGGGCTGAAGTACATCCTCGGCCCGATGGAGGTCGACGGCGTGCACATCTCGTCGGCGAGCTCCGGCCTGGTCCCCGGCGCGAACGGCACCACCACCAACGAGTGGGGCGTCTTCCTCAACTTCGACTCCGTGGGCACGAAGGAGTTCCGCGAGACCACGACCCGTCTGCAGGGCCTCGAGGCGCCGCGCAACCAGTTCGCCATCGTCCTGGACGGGCTCGTCGTCTCGGCGCCGTCCCTGTCCCCGGGCACGATCATCTCCAACGGCCAGGCGACGATCTCCGGGTCGTTCACGCGCGACTCCGCGGCCACGCTGGCCAACCAGCTCAGCTTCGGTGCTCTGCCGGTGCAGTACACGGTCGAGAGCCAGGAGGTCATCTCCGCGACCCTCGGCTCCGAGCAGCTGCGCAACGGCCTGATCGCCGGCCTCATCGGCCTCGCGCTCGTCGTCGTGTACTCGCTGCTGCAGTACCGCACGCTCGGCCTGCTGACGGTCGCGTCGCTGGTGGTCGCGGGCGTGATCACCTACGTGTCGATCGCTCTGCTCTCCTGGGGGATGGGCTATCGGCTCTCGCTCGCGGGCGTCGCCGGCCTGATCGTCGCCATCGGCTTCACGGCGGACTCGTTCATCGTGTACTTCGAACGGATCCGCGACGAGCTGCGCGACGGGCGGACCCTCGCCTACGCGGTCGAGCGCGGCTGGGCCCGCGCCCGGCGCACGGTGCTCGCCGCCAAGGCCGTCAACCTGATCTCCGCGATCATCCTGTACTTCCTCGCCGTGGGCGGCGTGCAGGGCTTCGCGTTCACCCTGGGTCTGACGACGATCATCGACGTCGCCGTCGTGTTCTGGTTCACGCACCCGATGATGGAGGTCCTCACCAAGATCCCGTTCTTCCGGGACGGCCACCTCTGGTCGGGCCTGTCGCCCGAGCGCCTGCGCGCGAGCTCCGGCCCGCGGTACGCGGGCGCCGGCCGGGTGCGGATGCCGCAGCCCGCCGTGGCCGGCGCCGCCGAGGGCCCGGACGCCGGCGCCGAGGCGCCGGGCGAGCGCGTGGTCGCCGAGCCCGTGCACAGCGGTGCACGGCAGGCCCCCGCCGCCCCCGTCACCGACGCCTCCGGGCGCAGGCTGACGATCGCCGAGCGGCGCGCGGCCGAGCGTCGGGCGGCCGCCGAGGAGGCGGACCCGCAACCGGACGCGGGACCGGACGACGGATCGCCCTCGGCGACCGGTGAGAACCACTCCGGCACGAACGAGGAGAGCCGCTGATGGCCGGCATGCACTTCGCCCAGTGGGGCAACGACCTCTACACGGGCCGCCGCTCCTACCCGATCGTGCAGCGCCGCAAGCGCTGGTTCACGGTGGCGGGAATCCTCGCGATCGCCTCGATCGCGATCATCCTGATCAAGGGGCTCACCCTCGGCATCGACTTCCGCGGCGGCACGGAGTTCACGGTCAACGACGTGACCTCCACCGAGCAGCAGCTGGCGATCGACGCCGTGCACGAGGTGCTCCCGAACGAGGAGCCCCGCGTCGCGATCGTGGGCGGCTCGGCGGTGCGCGTGCAGACCGAGACGGTCACGCCGGAGCAGGAGGCCGCCCTGGTCACGGGCCTCGCCACCGCGTACGACGTCGACGAGTCCGCGGTGACGACGTCCTTCGTCGGCCCGACCTGGGGCGCGGGCGTCTCGATGCGGGCCCTGTGGGGCACCGTGGTGTTCGTGGTGGCCGCGGCGCTGTTCATGGCCGTGTACTTCCGCGCCTGGCGGATGTCCGTGGCGGCGATCGTCGCGATGCTCGCGGACCTGCTCATCTCGGCCGGGGTCTACGCCGCCATCGGCTGGGAGGTCACGCCGTCGACGATCATCGGCTTCCTCACCATCCTCGGCTTCTCGCTCTACGACAAGATGGTCGTGTTCGACAAGGTCCGCGAGAACACGGCGGACGTGCTCACGCAGACCCGCAGCACGTACGCGGAGCGCGCCAACCTCGCCGTGAACCAGACCCTCGTGCGCTCGATCAACACGTCGGTCGTGGCGCTCCTGCCGGTGGCGAGCATCCTCTTCGTCGGCGCGTTCCTGCTGGGCGCGGGCACGCTCCGCGACCTGTCGCTGTCGCTGTTCGTCGGTATCGCCGTCGGCGCGGCGTCGTCGCTCTTCCTCGCGACGCCGCTCGACGTGGCCCTGCGTGAGCGCGAGCCGAAGATCGCCGCGCACACCAAGACGGTCCTGGCGGAGCGCGCCGGCCTGGTCGCCGAGGGCGGGCACGACGCCGAGGTCGCGGCGTTCACGACCGGTTCCGCGCAGCTGATCCCGGGCCAGCACCAGGGCAACCGCGCCCAGCCGCGCCGCAAGCGCGGACACTGAGCCGGGGGCCACGCGATGGATGACAGCTCAGGCTTCGACGCGCCCGGCGGCGGGCGCCCCGGCGACCGTCCGGACGACATCGTCCTGGACGGGCTGCGGGGGCTCGGCGCCGAGCGGGCGGCGGAGGTGCGCGCGCTGATCCGCGACGTGCCGGACTACCCGCACCCGCCCGTCGTGTTCCGCGACATCACCCCGCTGCTCGCGGACGGCCCGGCGCTGGCGGACGTCGTGGAGGCGTTCGCCCGCCTCGTGGACGCGGACGGCGGCGTGGACGTCGTCGCGGGCATGGAGGCGCGGGGCTTCCTCCTGGGGGCGCCGCTCGCCACTCGCCTGGGGGTGGGGTTCCTCCCCCTGCGCAAGGCGGGCAAGCTGCCGCCGCCGGTGGAGCGGGTGGACTACGACCTCGAGTACGGCTCGGCCGCGATCGAGCTGCGCACGGGAACACTCGAGGCGGGGGCGCGTGTTCTCCTGGTCGACGACGTGCTCGCGACCGGCGGCACGGCGCGCGCGGCGGCCGAGCTCGTGGAACGGTCGGGCGGTCAGGTGGTCGCCCTGGCGTTCCTGCTCGAGCTCGCCGGCCTGGGCGGACGCGACAGGCTGACCGGACGGACGGTCGAGGCTCTGCTCCGCGTGGAGTCGTAGACTTGCCGTCCCGGCCGGCGGCGACCCCGCGGTGGTTGCGGAAGGAGGCGCAGATGAGCGACGAGACGAAGGTCGTGCGCGCCGCCAACGCGCCTCAGGGATCGACCGGGCAGGGCGCCGTCCCGGGCCGCGGTTCGGGGTCCGGGCGGAGCGTGCGCAACCGGCTCGTCCGGCTGGGGGTGCGGGGCGCGCCGCCCACGACGCCGGCGCTGGAGCCGGTGCTCCAGGCCGTGCGCACCAACCACCCGAAGTCCGACCTCTCGGTGCTCGAGCGCGCCTACGCGACTGCCGAGCGGTGTCACCGGGGCCAGGAGCGCAAGTCCGGCGATCCGTACATCACCCACCCGGTCGCCGTGGCGACCATCCTCGCCGAGCTCGGCTTCGACGGCGCGACCCTGGCGGCCGCGCTGCTGCACGACACGGTCGAGGACACGGACTACGGGCTCGACGAGCTGACCCGCGAGTACGGCGAGGAGATCGCCATGCTCGTCGACGGCGTCACCAAGCTGGACAAGGTGAAGTACGGCGACGCCGCCCAGGCGGAGACCGTGCGCAAGATGGTCGTCGCGATGGCCAAGGACATCCGCGTGCTGGTCATCAAGCTCGCGGACCGGCTGCACAACGCCCGCACGTGGAAGTACGTCTCCGGCTCGTCGGCGCAGCGCAAGGCGCGCGAGACGCTCGAGATCTACGCCCCGCTGGCGCACCGGCTGGGCATGAACACCATCAAGTGGGAGCTGGAGGACCTGTCCTTCCAGACCCTCTACCCCAAGGTGTACGACGAGATCGTGCACCTGGTGGCGGAGCGCGCGCCCGCCCGCGAGGAGTACCTGTCGGTGGTGCGGGAGCAGATCTCCGCCGACCTGCGCAGCGCGAAGATCAAGGCGACGGTCACCGGCCGCCCGAAGCACTACTACTCGATCTACCAGAAGATGATCGTGCGCGGGCACGACTTCGCGGAGATCTACGACCTCGTCGGCACGCGCGTCCTCGTGGACACGGTGCGGGACTGCTACGCGGTGCTCGGCGCGCTCCACGCGCGCTGGAACCCGGTCCCGGGCCGGTTCAAGGACTACATCGCGATGCCGAAGTTCAACATGTACCAGTCGCTGCACACGACGGTCGTGGGTCCGGGCGGCAAGCCCGTCGAGATCCAGATCCGCACGCACGACATGCACCGTCGTGCGGAGTACGGCGTCGCCGCGCACTGGAAGTACAAGCAGATGGCTCCGGCGGGCAAGACGACGTCGGACGACCCGCGCGCCAACGACATGGCGTGGCTGCGCCAGCTCGTGGACTGGCAGCGCGAGACCGCCGACCCGAGCGAGTTCCTCGACTCGCTGCGCTACGAGATCGGCGGCGCGGAGGTGTACGTCTTCACGCCGAAGGGCGAGGTGATGGCGCTGCCCGCCGGGGCGACGCCGGTCGACTTCGCGTACTCGGTGCACACCGAGGTGGGCCACCGCACCATGGGGGCCCGCGTCAACGGACGCCTCGTGCCGCTGGACTCGACGCTGCAGAACGGCGACACGGTCGACATCCTCACCTCCAAGGCGGAGTCCGCGGGCCCCTCGCGCGACTGGCTCGCCTTCGTGAAGTCGGCGCGTGCCCGCAACAAGATCCGCCAGTGGTTCACCAAGGAGCGGCGCGAGGAGGCGATCGAGCAGGGCAAGGACGCCATCACCAAGGCGATGCGCAAGCAGAACCTGCCGATCCAGCGCCTGCTCAGCCACGAGGCGCTGGTCGGGCTGGCGAACGACATGCGCTACGCCGACGTCTCCGCGCTCTACGCGGCGGTGGGCGAGGGGCACGCGTCCGCGCCGCACGTCGTCGACCTGCTGGTCAAGTCGCTGGGCGGCGAGGAGGGCACCGAGGAGGACGCCGCGGAGGCCGCGGCCCCTGGCCGCCCGTCGCGTCGCGGTCGCACCGGCGACCCCGGCGTCGTCGTCAAGGGCGTGGACGACATCTGGGTGAAGCTCGCCAAGTGCTGCACCCCGGTGCCCGGCGACTCGATCGTCGGCTTCGTGACCCGCGGCGCGGGCGTCAGCGTGCACCGCGCGGACTGCGCCAACGCCGAGCAGCTGGCCAAGGCGCAGCCCGAGCGCATGGTGGACGTGTCCTGGACCACGGGCGCCAACACGATGTTCCTGGTGCAGATCCAGGTCGAGGCGCTCGACCGCTCGCGGCTGCTGTCCGACGTCACGAAGGTGCTGTCGGACTACCACGTCAACATCCTGTCGGCGTCGGTCTCGACGTCGTCCGACCGGATCGCCCTGTCGAAGTTCGTCTTCGAGATGGCGGAGCCGGGCCACCTGCAGCAGGTGCTCACCGCGGTGCGCAAGGTGGACGGCGTCTTCGACGTCTACCGCATCACCGGGACGAGGGCCGCCGACGTGCACCAGGAGTCGGCGGGAGTCTGAGGTCCCGTTCGCTCTCGACGGCGGCCGTCTCCGGGAGCGCCGCGAGGAACGCCGCGCCGAAACCCCTGTCGACCGCCTGCCGCGCGCGCACGTGCTCGACGGCGGACGTGGACGAGCCGTTCCGGTCGCCTTGCTAGCGTGACGGGGCGCCGACCGGCGTCCCGCCGCACGTCAGGGAGGAACACCTCGTGCCGAGCCTGGGCTCGCCCCGCGCCCGCCGCTTCGTCACCCGGTTCAACGCCGGGGTGCTCGCCTGGCGCGGCTCGCCCCGGTGGGGCGGGGCGCTGCGCCGCACCCTCACGATCGTGCGGTACACGGGGCGTCGGTCGGGGCGCGAGTTCGCGATCCCGGTCGGGTTCCGACGCCGGGGGGACGAGGTCGTCATCGGGGTCGGGATGCCGGACGCCAAGAGCTGGTGGCGCAACTTCCTGGGCGAGGGTGCTCCCTTGACGGTCGAGCTCGACGGCGCGGAGCGTGGAGGGCACGCGGTCGCGCACCGGGACGACGCCGGCAGGGTGACGGTCCGGGTGCGGCTCGAGGCGACCGGGCTCCGGCGAGCGGAGGTGCCGGGACACCTCCCGGAGTAGGTTCGCCAGCATGACGCTGCCGCTCGAACCGCCGGTGCTGCCCATGCTCGCGAAGTCGGTGCCGGACGTGCCGGACCAGCCCGCGGACGACGACGTCTGGGTGTACGAGCCGAAGTGGGACGGGTTCCGTGCCCTGGTGTTCCGCGACGGTGACGACGTGCGGATCGACTCCCGCAACGGTCGGCCGATGCAGCGCTACTTCCCGGACGTGGTGGACGCTGCGCTCGACGCGCTGCCGGAGCGCTGCGTCGTCGACGGCGAGATCGTGGTCGCGCGCCCGGGGGACGGCGCGGCCCGGACGGCGCACCTGGACTTCGACGCCCTGGGCCAACGGATCCACCCCGCCGAGTCGCGGGTGCGGCTCCTCGCGTCGGAGACGCCGGCCAGCCTCGTCGTCTTCGACGTCCTCGCCCTCGGCGACGACGACCTGTCCGGGAGGCCGCTGCGCGAACGGCTCGAGGCGCTCGACGGGCTGGCGCTCGACGGGCCGCAGGTGCACGCCACGCCCCGCACGCAGGACGCCGGCGTCGCGCGCGACTGGTTCGAGGCGTTCGAGGGCGCGGGCCTCGACGGTGTGGTCGCGAAGCGGCTCGACGACCCGTACCAGCCGAACAAGCGGGCGCTGCTGAAGATCAAGCACGCCCGCACGGCCGACGTGGTCCTCGCCGGCTACCGGCTGCACAAGACGTCGACGCCCGAGAAGCCGCTCATCGGCTCGCTCCTGCTGGGCCTGTACGCACAGGAGGACGACCCCGACAGCCTGCAGTTCGTCGGAGTCTCCGCGTCGTTCCCCGCCGCGCGCCGTGCGGCCCTGCACGCCGAGCTCGCACCGCTCGTCGTGGAACCTGGGACCGAGGACGCCGCCGCGCACCCGTGGGCGGACTGGCAGGACCCGGCGGTCGCGGACGGCAGCGCGGGCGAGAGGCGCCCGGGAGCGCAGTCGCGCTGGAGCGCCGGCAAGGACCTCTCCTTCACTCCGCTGCGCGTGGAGCGGGTGCTGGAGGTCGGCTACGACCACATGGAGGGCGCGCGTTTCCGGCACACCGCGCAGTTCAAGCGGTGGCGCCCCGACCGCGAGCCGTCGTCGTGCACCTACGACCAGCTCGAGGAACCGGTCGGCTACGACCTCGCGAGCCTCCTGCCCGGGGCGCCGGGCACCGCCTGAGCCGCACCGCTCGGCGGGCCGCCGATGAGTCGAGGCCCCGGGGCAGGTCTGGGGAGCATGGGCACACTGAGATACGGACTGATGAGCTGTTCCATCGACGGCTACGTGGCCGACGCGTCGGGCGACTTCGACTGGGGCGCGCCGGACGACGCCGTCCACGCGTTCATCAACGACCGGGTCCGGGACGTGCGGACCTTCGTCGTGGGCCGCCGCATGTTCGAGACGATGCGCGTGTGGGACACGTGGGAGCTCGGGCAGAGCGACGCCGCGGACGAGTTCGCCGAGATCTGGCGCGGGATCGACAAGATCGTCTGCTCCGACGGCCTCGTCGCGGAGCAGGGCACGGTCGACGCGCCCCGCACCACGCTCGAGGCGCGGCTCACCCCCGAGCGCCTGACCGAGATCGCGGCGGGGACCGACGGCGTCGTCGAGGTCTCGGGCCCGACGACTGCCGCGGGGGCGCTGCTTGCCGGCGCGGTCGACGAGATGACGGTACGCGTGGTGCCGCACGTCGCCGGCGGCGGGCTGCGCCTGCTGCCCGACGGGATGCAGGCCGACCTCACGCGCGCCGAGTGCGTCCCGCTCGGCGACGGGTCGGTCTTCCTGCGCTACACGCGTCCCTGACGGTCAGGTGCGCTTGCGGTCGGTGTCCCGGCTGGGCTGCACACGCTTGGGCTCGCCGGGCATCTTGGGATACTCCGGCGGGTAGGGCAGGTCGCCGAGGCCGTGCTCCTCCTCGTCGCGGCGCGCGAGCTCGAGCGCCGCGTCGAGGGAGCAGTCGAGCTCCGGATCGCGGTCGGCGCGCAGGGCGGCGAACAGGTCGCCGCGCTCGGCGAACCGGGCCGGGACGGTCGTGACGTCGAAGTCGTCCGGGTGCACCTCGCCGACCTCGTCCCACTCCAGCGGCGTGGAGACGGTGGCGCGCTTGTTCGCCCGGACGGAGTACGCGGAGGCGATGGTGCGGTCGCGGGCCATCTGGTTGTAGTCGACGAAGATCGCCTCGCCCCGCTCCTCCTTCCACCACTTCGTCGTGACCTGGTCGGGGAGGCGGCGCTCCAGCTCGCGGCCGACCGCGATCGTGGCGCGCCGGGCCTGCTGGAAGGACCAGCGGGGCGCGAGCGGTACGAAGACGTGCAGGCCGCGCCCGCCCGAGGTCTTGGGGTACCCGGTGAGGCCGAGCTCCGTGAGCAGGTCGCGCAGGTGGGGCGCGACGGCCGCGGCGTCGTCGAAGGAGGTGCCGGGCTGCGGGTCGAGGTCGATGCGCAGCTGGTCGACCGCCTCGACGTCGTCGCGGCGCACGGGCCACGGGTGGAAGGTCAGGGTGCCGAGATTCGCCGCCCAGGCGACGACGGCGAGCTCGGTCGGCGCCACCTCGTCGGCGGTGCGCCCGCTGGGGAAGGCGATGGTCGCGGTCTCGACCCAGTCGGGGGCCCCCTTGGGCAGCCGCTTCTGGTAAAACGCGTCGCCGCGGTTGTCGGCGCGCGTCGCCATCACCGCCTCGGGCCACCAGCCCTTCGGCCACCGCTCGAGCGTCGTGGGCCGGTGCAGCAGCGCCCCGAGGATCCCGTCGCCCACCGACAGGAAGTACTCGACGATCTCACGCTTCGTGAGGCCGGGGCGGTCGGGCAGCTCGGGGAAGACGACGCGGTCGGGGCTGGAGACGCGTACGGCGCGGCCAGCGGCGTCGAGCTCGACGGCGGGTGCGGCGGAGGCCATGCGGCTCAACCTAGGGCAGGGCGGCGGGTGCCGCACGGAGGGCGGCGGCACGGGCCAGCACGCGGCGGGCACGCGGGCGCCCGACGACGCGGGCACGGCGCTCCAGCAGCGCGGCCGCGTCGGGGAGCGCGAGGCCGCAGGAGTCCGCGACGTCGCGGGCGAGGCGGGCCGCGTCCTCCTCGCCCGGCACGTGCACCGCCACGTCGACGACCGTCCGCAGCGGCGCGGTCACCCGCACCCCGGCCAGCTCGACGACGTCGCCGCGCAGCATCGGCGCCTGCCACACGAGCCCCGCTCCCCAGAGCTCGGGCCGGTGCCCGCCGGCCGCGTAGGCGACGTCGAGGTGCTCGGCGGACCGGGTGCCCGCCCGCCCGCCGGCGTGCACCCACGCCGCCGTGCGCCCGGCGGCCACGGCCCCCGCGGGCAGCGACCCGGCCAGCAGCACGGCCCGCAGCACGGGGGTCACGGTCGTGCCGGCGACGACGGCCGCGTCGTCCCGCACCGCCTCGAGGGAGCCGTCGCGCACGAGGACGTCCCACGCCGCCCGCCCGCCGACGTCCGCAGGGCGCACTAGGGGACCGGACGGACGTCCTGGCGCCGCGAGCAGGTCGCCGAGCCGCCGCGGAGCGGCCGGGGACCGGAGGCGGTCGCCCGCGGGCGGGCCGGGCGGCGCGGGGAGGACGACGAAGGGGCTCACGACGCGGAAACTATCCGGTCGTGAGCCCCGTCGGGGACCGCCTGTGGATCGTCGCGCGCACGCGACGTCCGGTCGGGCCGCCCACCCGGTCAGGCCGGCGGCCGTGCGCCGTCAGCCGCGGGTGTCCTCCGCGGCGCGGACGACCTGCTCGAGCCAGGCGCGCCGCGCGGCGAGCGCCGTCTCGGCCTCCTCGACGCGCCGCGCGTCGCCCGACTCGCGCGCCTCCGCGAGATCGCGCTCGAGCCCCTCGATGGCGGCCTCGAGCTGTGCCGCGGCACCCTCGGCCCGCGCGCGGGTCTCGGGGTTGGTGCGGTCCCAGCGAGCCTGCTCGGCACCCCGGACGGCCGTCTCGACCGCGCGCATGCGGGCCTCGACGCGCTGGATGTCCCCGCGCGGCACCTTGCCGGCCTCCTCCCAGCGGTCCTGGAGGTCGCGCAGCTTCTCCTTCGCCGCAGCCAGGTCCTTGACGGGCAGGAGGGCCTCGGCCTCGGCGAGCAGCGCCTCCTTGACCTCGAGGTTCTGCCCGTACTCGGCGTCGATCGCCGCGTTCTCGGCGTCGCGGGCGCCGAAGAACGCGTCCTGCGCCGCCCGGAACCGGGCCCAGAGCGCGTCGTCGTCCTTGCGGCTGGCCCGCCCCGCGGCCTTCCACTGCGCCATGAGGTCGCGGTAGGCGGCGGCGGTCGCCCCCCAGTCGGTGCTGGTCTGCAGGGACTCCGCCTCGGCGACCAGCTGCTCCTTGGCCGCCTTGGCCGCCGAGTTGCGCTGCTCGAGGTCGGCGAAGAAGTGCCGCCGCTCCCGGTCGAACGCGGTGCGCGCGTGGCTGAACCGCTTCCAGAGGGCCTCCTCCGAGGGGCGGTCGATGCGCGGCCCGCTGCGCTGCGCCTCCTTCCACCGGTCCAGGAGGCCCCGCAGCTCCTCGCCGGCCGGGCGCCACTGCATCTTGGCGGGGTCGGTGGCGGCGATCTTCTCCGCGGCCTCGACGATCGCGGTGCGGGCGGCGACGGCCTCGGCCTTGGCGGCCGCACGCTCCTGCTCGAGCGCGGCCCGGCGCTCTGCCGCGCGTGCCTTGAGGCCCTCCACGCGGGCCCGCAGGGCGTCCAGGTCGCCGACGGCGGCGGGCTCACCCGTCTCGTCCGCGAGCTTCGCGAGGGTCTGGTCGATCTCGCGCACCGACAGGTCGGCGCTGTCCAGCCGGGTCTCGAACAGCGCCACCTTGGCGTCGAGGTCCAGGTAGCGCCGCACGTAGAGGCTCATCGCCTCCGAGGCGTCCACGCCGGGGAACTGGCCCACCTGGCGCTCGCCGGCGGCCTCCCGCACGAACACCGTGCCGTCGTCGTCCACCCGACCGAACGCCTCCGCGGCGGACGCCGCGGCCGCGTCCAGCGCCGGGGGGACGACCGGCGCCGCGGGGGTCGTGGGCTCGGCCGGCGGCACGTCGGCGGGAGTGGGCGCGGCCGGGCGGCGCAGCGCCGACGGCTTGGGCGCCCCCGGGCGGGGCGGCTTCGGCACGGCGGACGGCTTCGGCGCCGCGGGAGTCGCCGGGGCGGGGGTCGGCTCGACGGCCTCGGGCTCAGCGGCCGGCTCGGTCGCCCCCGTGGTCTCGGTCGACTCGGCCACGGGGGTCGTCTCGGCGGCCTCGGCGGCAGGAGCCTGCTCCGCGGTCTCGGGCTCCGGGGCCTCCTGCGCGGGCTCGGCCGGGGGAGCCGTGTCCGTGGTCTCGCCCGCGGCGGGCTGCGGGTCCGCCGCGGGAGCCGGCGGGGTCGCCTCGTCCGGGGTCGTCTGCGATGGAGTCTCGGCCGTCTCCTCGGTGCCGGCCGGGGTCTCCTCGGGGCCGGTCGAGCCGGGGGTGCTCTCGCTCACTGGGTCTCCACTCCTTCGATGATGACGGGGGTCGCAGGGGAGCCGTCGCCGGCCCCTCCGTCGACGCCCTCGTCAGCGACTGCCTGGACGGCGTCCAGGCCGGACGTGACGGTGCCGAGCACCGTGTACCCGCCCGCGGTGTCGGACGGGATGGTCGAATCCTGGTACACGACGAAGAACTGCGAGCCCATCGACTCGCCGTCGTTGCCACGGCGGGCCATCGCGATGGTCCCGGCGGGGTAGACGTCGTCCTTCGGGGCGTTCTCGATCGGGCCGTACGAGTAGCCGGGGTCACCGGTCCCGGTCCCCGTGGGGTCGCCGCACTGCAGGACGTAGATGCCCTGGGTGGTGAGGCGGTGGCAGGGGGTGCCGTCGTAGTAGCCCTGGTCCGCGAGCGACACGAAGCTCGCGACGGCCTGCGGGGCGGCGGTGCCGTCCAGCTCGAGGACGAGGTCCGTCTGCGTGCCGCCCGCGCACAGGTCGACGGTCGCGGTCCACGTGCGGTCCTCGGCGGCCGAAGGGTCGGGCAGGTCCCCGCCGTCGCGGGCGCCGACCTCCGCCGCGGGGCAGTCACCCGCGGCCTGCGGCGTCGACGACGCTGCGGGGTTCGCGGCGCCGCCCAGGTTCGCGACGACGAACCCGCCGCCCACCAGGGCGAGCACCGCCACGATCGCCACGATCGCGAACGTCCGCTGCCGCCGGGCGCGTGCCTGCGCCTGCCGCTGCTCCCACTGTTCCTGCCGCTTGCGGGCGTACTCCCGCTCGCGCTTGGTGGCCGCCAACGCGCGGTCCTCCTCGCCTCGTCCCGGTGGCCGCACGGGAACTCCCGCGCGCGGGGGACAGTCTAGAGGCCGGGACGCAGGTCACATCCGCTACGGCCGCGGCGACCCCGGGCCGGGTCGTGGCGGCTACGGTGGCGCGGTGCAGATCCTCCTCGTCGTCGCGCCCGTCTTCGCCACCAACTGCAGCGTCGTGGTCGCCGGCGCAGAGGGCAGGGACGCCGACTGCGTGGTCGTGGACGCCGGGGCGGGCGTCGCCCCCGACGTCGAGCGCCTGGTCGCCGAGCGCGGCCTGGTCCCGCGCGCCGTCGTCGCGACGCACGGGCACGTCGACCACACCTGGGACGCCGCGGCGCTCTGCGAGCGGTACGACGTGCCGTTCCGCATCCATCCCGCGGACGCCTACCGCCTGGCCGACCCGTTCGGCACGCTGGGCCTCGCCGCGGTGCGCGACGGCGGCGACCCTGGGGTGAGCGGCGCCCTCGCGCAGGCGCTCGCGGCCACGGGCCGGCGGGCCGAGGACTACCGCGCGCCGGCCGTCGTCGAGCCGCTCGACCTGGGACCCGACGGCGAGGGGGCGCTCGCCGCGGGGGCGGTGCGCCTGCGCACGCTGCACGCGCCGGGGCACACGGAGGGCTCGACGCTCCTCGTCGTCCGGGACGGCGACCACGACGGCGGCGACGGCGTCGTCCTCGCCGGCGACGTGCTCTTCGCGGGCGGGGTCGGGCGCACCGACCTGCCGGGCGGCGACGCCGCCACCATGGCACGCACGCTGCGCGACGTCGTGGGCGCGCTCGACCCCGAGCTGGGCGTCGTGCCCGGCCACGGCCCGACCACCACCGTCGGCCGTGAGCTGGCGACGAACCCCTTCCTGCGCCCGCACCTGCGCTGATCCGTCCCGCCCGCCCCGCCTCCGGCGGTGGGACGGGTCCCGAGACGGCCCCGGCGTCTGGGAAGATGAGGCCCATGGCACGCCCCACCCCGCTCTCCGGCTTCCCCGAATGGCTCCCCGACGGTCGCGTCGTCGAGCAGCACGTGCTCGACACGCTGCGGCGGACGTTCGAGCTGCACGGGTTCGCCGGCATCGAGACGCGGGCGGTGGAGCCGCTCGACCAGCTGCTGCGCAAGGGCGAGACCTCCAAGGAGGTCTACGTGCTGCGCCGGCTGCAGGAGGAGCAGGCCGGCGACGACGCGGCGTCGCGGGGCGACAGGGGTGCGGCGGCCGAGAAGCAGCTCGGCCTCCACTTCGACCTCACCGTCCCGTTCGCGCGCTACGTGCTGGAGAACGCCGGCCGGCTCGCCTTCCCGTTCAAGCGCTACCAGATCCAGAAGGTCTGGCGGGGCGAGCGCCCCCAGGACGGCCGCTTCCGCGAGTTCGTCCAGGCCGACATCGACGTCGTCGGCGCGGGCGAGCTGCCCTACCACTACGAGGTCGAGCTCCCGCTCGTCATGGCCGAGGCGCTCGGCGCGCTGCGCGACGTCGGCGTGCCCGAGGTCCGCATCCTCGTGAACAACCGCAAGGTCGCGGAGGGCTTCTACTGTGGCCTGGGGCTCGACGACGTCGAGGGCGTGCTGCGCCAGGTCGACAAGCTCGACAAGGTCGGGCCGGACGCCGTCGCGGAGCTGCTGCAGGTGGAGCAGGGCGCCACGCCCGAGCAGGCCAAGGCGTGCCTCGAGCTCGCCGCGATCTCGGGGGCGGACTCGACCGTGGTGGACCGGGTCCGGGCGCTCGCGGCGTCCTACGACGCGGGCACGGAGCTGCTCGAGACGGGGCTGGGCGAGCTCGCCGCACTGATCGAGGCGGCCGCACGTCGCGCGCCCGGCGTCGTCGTCGCGGACCTGAAGATCGCGCGGGGCCTCGACTACTACACCGGGTCGGTCTACGAGACGGTGCTGGTGGGGCACGAGCAGCTCGGCTCGATCTGCTCGGGCGGGCGCTACGACACCCTCGCCTCCGACGGCAAGAACACGTACCCGGGCGTCGGCCTGTCGATCGGCGTCTCCCGCCTGGTCTCGCGGCTCCTGTCCGCGGGGCTGGTCGCCACGACGCGCGGCGTGCCCACGGCCGTGCTGGTCGCCGTCACGGACGAGGCGCACCGGGACAGGTCCGACGCGGTCGCGACGGCCCTGCGCGCCCGCGGTGTCCCCGCCGACGTCGCGCCGTCGGCGGCGAAGTTCGGCAAGCAGATCAAGGTGGCCGACCGCCGCGGCATCCCGTTCGTGTGGTTCCCGGCGCAGCCGGGGGAGGACGGCACCGAGCCCGCCGTCCTGTCCGGAGAGGTGAAGGACATCCGCTCGGGGGAGCAGGTGGACGCGGACGCCGCGACGTGGCAGCCGCCGGCGGAGGACCTCTTCCCGCGGGTCGTGCCCGCCGCGGAATGAGCCTCAGGCCTCCTCGATGAGCGCGACGACGTTGCGCGCCGGGTCCCGGAACCAGCCGATGGTCGGGCCCTGGCGCGGGTCGTCGCTGCGTACGACGCCGTCGGCGTCCTGGGCGAACCCCGGGTAGCGCACCAGGTCCACGCCGGCGGCGTGCAGGTCCGCCGCCGCGGCGGCGACGTCGGGCACGACGAGGTTGAGCACGGTGTGGCTCGCGGGCTCGTGGGCCTCGCCCTTCGGATAGACGAAGACGGCGCTGCCGCCGGTGACGTCCAGCTCGAGCCCCATGGACGTGCGGTGCACGCGGAGCCCCACGACGTCCCGGTAGAACGACTCGACGGCGTCGAGGTCGTCGACGGAGAAGCTGCTGAAGCCGCGCTGCACGGTGATCACGGGGGTCTCCTCGGGTCGGGAAGCGGCCGGCGGGGACCGGCCTGAGGGGTGGACCCCGCGGGCGGTCGGAACTGATCGGGGGCCATCCCGCGGGGGTTGTCCCCCGAAGACCCTGAGGCGCCCCTGAGATTCACCCTGATCTCGCCGCTGACCTGGCCGGACGGCGCCCGGGGGACGGTACGGTGACCGCCGTGAGCATCTACGTGGTCCTGTCCCGCAGCAGCACCGTCCTGTCGCGGACGATCCGCCTCGCGACGCGGGACGAGTACACGCACGCGGCCCTGGCCCTCGACGCCGACCTCGAGCTCATGTTCAGCTTCGGGCGCCGCCGCGCGTCCAACCCGTTCGTCGGCTGCTTCAAGCGCGAGCGTCTCGACGACGACCTGTACCGGGGGATGGACCGGCTGCCGGGCGTCGTCCTCGAGGTCCCCGTGACGTCCCGCCAGCGGGACGCCGTGGGGGCGCGCGTCGCGGAGTTCCTCCTCGACAGCCACACCTACGCCTACAACGCCCCCGGCCTCGTGACCGGGCTGCTCGGACGCGGGTCCGAGGACGACCGGCGGTTCTTCTGCTCCGAGTTCGTCTACCACGTGCTGCGCGACGCGGGGGTGTGCGACCTGGGCGTCCCGCGCTGGAAGGTGCGACCGCAGACGCTGCTGGACGTGCCCGGCACCGTCGTCTACCGCGGGGACCTCAAGCGCTACCGGCCGTCGGACCTCGCCGCGGCGCCGGTCCCGGCGCTCACGCTCCAGGGCACGGACGGGCTGTTCGCCACGTCGCGGTCGGGGGTCTCGCTGGCGCTGTGACCGGCCGCGCCCCGGGCGGCCGCCGTCCAGGGCTCGCACAGGGCGTCGTGCGACGCTGGGCCCATGCCGAGCCGAGTCTTCCTGCACGTGGGCGCGCCCAAGTCCGGCACCACCTACCTGCAGTCACGTCTCCACGCGAACCGCCACGACCTGCGCCGGCACGGGGTGCTGTACCCCAGCGGGCCGCTGGGCGAGCCGCGGGTGCACTACTGGGCGGCGCTGGACGCCACGGGGGCGCGCCACGGCATCGACCCACGGCGGTTGCGCGGCGCATGGGACCGCCTGGTGGGCCAGGTGCGACGGGCGCGGGGCGACGTCGTCCTCAGCCACGAGCTGCTGGCGAGGGCGGACCGGGACCAGGCGGCCCGGGTGCTCGCGGACCTGGCCGCGACCCGCGCCGAGGTCCACGTGGTGCTCACCGTCCGCGACCTGGCGCGCGAGCTCGCGAGCGGATGGCAGGAGACGCTGAAGTTCGGCGCGAGGACGACGCTGCGCGCCTACCTCGACCGGGTCAGGGCGGGGCGGTCCGCGTTCCTGGACTCCGTGGACCCGACCCACGTGCTGACCGTGTGGGCCGCGGACCTCCCCGCGTCGCGGGTCCACGTGGTGACGGCGCCGCCGCCGGGCGGCGCGGGGGACGCGCTCTGGCTCCGCTTCCTGGAGGCCGTCGAGGTCGACCCCGCCTGGGCGCCGCGGGACGCCGAGCGGTCGAACGCCTCGGTCGGGGCGCCCGAGGCGCAGGTGCTGCGCGGCCTCAACCGCCGGCTCGGGGACGAGGTGCGGCGTGGCGGCGCCCTGTCGCCGCTCGTCGACGGCATCGTCGCCGGGGACGCGCTCGCGCCGCGGCGTTCGACCCCCATCGCGCTGGGGCCTGACGACCACCTGTGGGTGGCGGGGCTCAGCGAGACCTGGGTCGCCTGGCTGCGCGACCGGCACGTGACCGTGCACGGCGACCTGGCCGACCTGCTGCCCGTCCCGCCCGGCGACGACTGGGCCGACCCCGACAAGCCCCGCCCGCGCGAGGTGACCGCGGCCGCCCTGGACACGGTCGCGGTGCTGCTCGCGGAGCTCGGGCGGCGCCCGCTGCCGTGGCGGGAGCGCGGCCGCCGGGCGCTCGCGCGGCTCCGCCGCTGACGCCGGGCGGGGCTGGACAACGAGTCGAACGTCTGTTCGAATGATGGCGTGAGATGGGATGGTCAGACCGTCGGCGCGGACGACGGCGCCCTGCCCGGGCTCGAACGCTCCGCCCTGGGGCGGCTCGGCCTGGTGCGCACGGTGCGGACGCCGGAGTTCGCCGACGTCACGTTCCACGAGGTGCTCGCGAAGAGCGCGCTGTCGAAGGTGCCCGCCGCATCGAAGATGCCGTTCGGGTGGACCGTCAACCCGTACCGGGGATGCAGTCATGCATGCACCTACTGTTTCGCCCGCCCCACTCACGAATACCTCGATCTCGACGCCGGTCGGGACTTCGACTCCCAGGTCGTGGTGAAGACGAACGTGGCCGAGGTGCTGCGTGCCGAGCTTGCCCGGCCGTCGTGGACGCGGGAGCCGGTGGCGATGGGCACCAACACCGACCCGTACCAGCGGGCCGAGGGGCGGTACCGCCTCATGCCCGGCATCATCGGGGCGCTCGCTGACTCGGGCACGCCGTTCTCGATCCTCACCAAGGGCACGCTCCTGCGTCGGGACCTGCCGTTGATCGCCGAGGCGGCGCAGCGCGTGGAGGTCGGGCTCGGGGTCTCCCTCGGCTTCGCCGACTCGCCCGCCGACGAGGAGCTGCAGCAGTCGGTCGAGCCGGGGACGCCGACACCCCGCGCGCGCCTCGACCTGATCCGCGCGGTGCGGGCGGCGGGTCTGCCCTGCGGCGTCATGGTGGCCCCGGTGCTGCCCTGGCTGACCGACTCCCGCGACCACCTGCGCCGCCTGCTGGACGCCGTCGCGGACGCCGGAGCCACGGGAGTCACCGTGGTGCCGCTGCACCTCAAGCCCGGCACCCGCGAGTGGTACCTGCAGTGGCTGGAGCGTGAGCACCCGCGCGCCGTCGCCGGCTACGGGCGCGTGTACGCCCGCGGGACCTACGCGCTCGAGGCCTACCGGCAGTGGCTGTGGGACCGGGTCGAGCCGCTCCTCACCGAGCGCGGCTTCCGCTCGTCCGGGCACCGCTCGCGGTCGGGCGCCACGGGGAGGTTCCCGGACGACCTCACGCCGCACGACGAGGGCGACTACCCGGTCGGGGCGCTCGCAGGGATGCCGCGCGACGGCGGCGGCCTCCAGGTGGCCGGCACGGGCGTCGAGCAGGTGCTCTTCTGAGGCCCGGTGCTCTTCCGAGGCACAGTGGGGCTCAGCGCAGGAACGAGAACCACAGCACGAACAGGCACATCAGGAACATGCCCGTGGCGTTGACGAAGAAGTTGCGGCCGAAGTCCCGCGCTCGGACGTGGAACGTCAGGGCGAGCACGAAGTACACGACCAGGCAGACGACGGTCACGAGCCCGAGGTAGGGGATCCAGATCCCCGCGACGAGCCCGGCCGCGGCGGCGGCCTTGATCCACGGCATCACCCACCACCAGCGCTCCGGGAAGTTCACGTCCCGGAAGCACTGCGCGATGAACGCCACCGGCTTCACGCACAGGAGCGCGTCGCCCGCGGAGACGAACGCGAGCACGAGCACGGGCCAGACGGGGTCGGGCAACGTCGCCATGGGGTCGACGCTACGGCCCGCCGGGCGGGCCGTGCCGTGGGTGTGACCAGGCTCTCAGGCGCCCTCGACCAGCCGGGCGGGGAACCCGCCGGTCGCGACGGGGCCCCACCGCTCGATCGTGATCCGCACGACGCTCTTGCCCTGGCGCAGCATCGCCTCCCGGTACTCGTCCCAGTCGGGGTGCTCCTTGCCCGCGGCGGCCCGGTAGTACTCGACCAGCGGCTCCACCGAGTCGGGCACGTCGATCACCTCGGCCGCGCCGTCCACCTGCACCCAGGCGTCGTCGAAGTCGTCGCCGAGGGCCAGGAACGACGCCCGCGGGTCCCGCCGCAGGTTCACGGCCTTCGCGCGGTCCGGGTACGTCGAGACCACCACCCGGCCGGCCGCGTCCACGCCGAACGTCACCGGGCTCAGCTGCGGCGAGCCGTCCCGCCGGGTGGTGACGAGCACGCCGTGCCGACGCTCCCGCAGCACCTCCAGCAGCCCGTCGCGGTCGACGGCGGTCGTGGTGGCGATCCGTGGTGCCATGGGAATCTCCTCGCAGAAGGGGGCCGGCCACCGACTAGACTCGCACGGGCGCGCCAGCGCGCCCGGACGTCGCCACCGGCGACGCGGTCCCCCACCCCGTTCGAAAGGAACACTCCGTGCTCCGCACCCACACGGCCGGCTCACTGCGGGCCGAGCACATCGGTCAGACCGTCACCCTCACGGGGTGGGTCGATCGGCGCCGGGATCACGGGGGAGTGGCCTTCATCGACCTGCGCGACGCGTCCGGCATCGCCCAGGTCGTCATCCGCGACGAGGCGGTGGCGCACCCGCTCCGCTCCGAGTTCGTCCTCCAGGTCACTGGCGAGGTCGGTCGCCGCCCCGAGGGCAACGCCAACCCGAACCTCGCCACCGGCGAGATCGAGCTCGTGGCCAAGGACGTCGTCGTGCTCAACGAGTCCGCGCCGCTGCCGTTCCAGGTGTCGACGGCGCTCGCGGACACCGAGGTGATCGGCGAGGAGGCGCGCCTCAAGCACCGCTACCTCGACATCCGCCGCCCCGCGCCGGCGCACGCCCTGCGGCTGCGCGCCAAGGCGAACCAGGCGGCCCGCCGCGTGCTCGACGAGCACGACTTCGTCGAGGTCGAGACGCCCACGCTGACCCGGTCCACGCCCGAGGGTGCGCGCGACTTCCTGGTGCCCGCGCGTCTGGCGCCCGGCTCCTGGTACGCGCTGCCGCAGAGCCCCCAGCTGTTCAAGCAGCTGCTCATGGTCGGCGGGCTGGAGCGCTACTACCAGATCGCCCGCTGCTACCGCGACGAGGACTTCCGCGCCGACCGCCA
The DNA here is from genome assembly GCF_042792715.1 of Isoptericola sp. NPDC056618. Taxonomy (NCBI): domain Bacteria; kingdom Bacillati; phylum Actinomycetota; class Actinomycetes; order Micrococcales; family Promicromonosporaceae; genus Isoptericola; species Isoptericola sp. NPDC056618. The sequence goes on from NZ_JBHTVZ010000002.1 coordinate 409,998, forward strand.
GCCGGAGTTCACGCAGCTGGACGTCGAGCTGAGCTTCGTCGACCAGGACGACGTCATCGCGCTCGCCGAGCAGGTCCTCGCCGCCCTGTGGAAGCTGATCGACGTCGAGATCCCCACGCCGATCGCCCGCATGACCTACGCCGAGGCCATGCGCCTGTACGGCACGGACAAGCCCGACCTGCGCTTCGGCAACCCGCTGGTCGAGCTGACGGACTACTTCGCCGAGACCCCGTTCCGGGTCTTCCAGGCCGAGTACGTGGGTGCCGTCGTCATGACCGGGGGCGCGTCGCAGCCGCGCCGCCAGTTCGACGCCTGGCAGGAGTGGGCCAAGCAGCGCGGGGCCAAGGGTCTCGCGTACGTCACCTACGGCGAGGACGGCACGCTGGGCGGCCCGGTCGCCAAGAACCTGTCCGACGCCGAGCGTGACGGCCTCGCGGCCGCCACCGGCGCCCAGCCGGGCGACGCCGTGTTCTTCGCGGCCGGCAAGACCGCCGAGGCGCGCGCGCTCCTGGGCGCCGCCCGCCTCGAGATCGCGCACCGCACGGGGCAGGTCGACGAGGACGCCTGGGCGTTCGTGTGGGTCGTGGACGCGCCGCTGTTCAAGCCGACAGGAGATGCCGCCGACGAGGGTGACGTGGCGCTCGGCCACTCCGCCTGGACCGCCGTGCACCACGCGTTCACGTCGCCCAAGCCGGAGTGGGTCGACAGCTTCGAGTCCGACCCGGGCAACGCGCTCGCCTACGCCTACGACATCGTCTGCAACGGCAACGAGATCGGCGGCGGCTCGATCCGAATCCACCGCCGCGACGTGCAGGAGCGCGTGTTCGACGTCATGGGCATCGGCCCCGAGGAGGCGCAGGAGAAGTTCGGCTTCCTCCTCGACGCCTTCAAGTTCGGCGCCCCGCCGCACGGCGGCATCGCGTTCGGCTGGGACCGCATCGTCGCGCTGCTGACGAGGTCGGCGTCGATCCGCGACGTCATCGCGTTCCCGAAGTCGGGCGGCGGCTACGACCCCCTCACCGAGGCTCCCGCCCCGATCACGCCGGAGCAGCGCAAGGAGGCCGGGGTGGACGCCGTCCCCCAGGCCGACGAGGAGTGACGCTCCTCCCCGACGCGTCGTCGCTCGCCCCGGTCACCCAGGTGGCCGGGGCGAGCGTGCCTCCCCGCTGGGCGCACCACCCCGTGGTGGTCGCCGAGGCCGCCCACGGCGGGTGGGACGCCAGCCACGTCTGGCACGACGACGACGCGTTCCTCGTGCGGCTGCGCTGGCGCGAGCGGATCGACGGCGGCCGCCCGCTGGCCGTCGACCACGACGCGACCGGGGTCAGCCTGCTGGCCGTGGGGGGCGCCGAGGGTGCGGCACGCCTGCTCATCGCCGCGGAGGCGGAGCTGCGCCCCGACGGGCTGGGGCCGGTCGTGCGGGCGTCCATGCCGCGCGGCACCTACGCCGCGGTGTCGGCGCTCGGCGCGCGCGACGGCGTCGTCGTCCCCGCGCCGTTCGACCACCCGCCGTTCGACGCCTGGGACTGGTACGCCGTCACGGAACCGCCCGCCGTCGTCACGGGTGAGGAGCGGGTCGGCGAGCTGCTGGGCGACGCCGGACGCGCCGAGGCGGCCTCCTGCCTCGCGGTCGCGAACCCGGACGGCGAGCTGCCCGTGGGCGAGCCACGGTCCCGTTGGTGGGGCTGGCGGGACGACGACGGCGTCGTGCGCGCCGTGGCGGGCGCGTCGCGCCGTGTGCCGGGGAGGCCGTGGACCCTGGGGTCGATCGGGACGGACCCGGCGTGGCGGGGCCGGGGGATCGGGGCGGCCGTGACGGCCTCGGCGACCCGCGCAGGCGTCGCTGAGGCGTCGATGGTCACCCTCGGCGCCTACGCCCACAACGTCGCCGCTCGCAGCGTGTACCGGCGGCTGGGGTACGTCCTGGGCCAGGAGTTCGAGAGCTCACGCCCCTGACGTCGTCGTCGGCACGCGGGCGTCGGCGAGGTAGCCGTCGGGGCGCACGAGCAGCGTCGGGTCGCGGCCGTCCGCGCGCCGCACGACCACCCGCTCGGCGACGTCGAGCTCGCCGGGTCCCGGCGGGACCTCCGCAGGGGCACCCTCCGCGGGCCCGACGAGCACGAAGCGCCCCTCGCGCAGGGCCTCGGCGAGGCGCGACCCCGAGGGTCCCGCGACCAGCGGCAGGTCGGGCACGCGGCGCCCGGCGGCGGGGTGCGCCCCGGGCGGTGCCGGGTAGCGCACGCCGAGCGCCGACACCACGCCCGCGGCCCGGCGGCGCACGGGCGCCGCGCGGGACAGGAGGGTGGCGCCCGCCGCGCGCAGGGCGGCTGCGGCCGGTCCCGGGCGGGTGGCGAGCCGCAGCAGGGTCCCGCTCGCGCGCAGTACCTGGGCACCCACCGGGTGGCGCTCCGCCGAGTACCCGTCGAGCAGCGCGTCGTTTGCGCCGCGCACCACGGCGGCGAGGCGCCACGACAGGTTCGCGGCGTCCTGCAGCCCCGTGTTCATGCCGAGCCCGCCCGCCGGGCTGTGCACGTGCGCGGCGTCGCCCGCGAGCAGCACGCGCCCCACCCGGTACCGCGGCACCTGGCGCTCGTCGGCGGCGAACCGGGTGGCGAACCGCAGCTCCGCCATGCCGTGGTCGTCGCCGAGCGTCGCCCGCGCGACGGCGCGCACCTCGTCGAGATTCACGGGCCCCTCGTGGCCGGGGTCGAGCGCCTCGTCCCAGCCGATGAACCGGTACCAGTCGTCGCCGAACGGGGCGAGGAAGCCGAGCGCACCCCCGGACGACGCCACGGTGAGCGCGTCCTGCGGGGGCCGGGCGAGGCGGACGTCGGCCAGCACCATCGCGCGGATCACCGTCTCCCCGGGGAACGGCAGGCCCGCCGCCCGGCGCACCGTCGAGCGCACGCCGTCCGTACCGACGACCCACGCCGCGCGGAACCGGACCGGGGCGCCGGCAGCCTCGTCGCCTCCCTCGTGGCCGGCCCCGTCGCCGGTCTCGTCGACCGCCAGCACGGAGGCCCCGGCGTCGTCCTGGCCCACGTCGGCGACGCGCATCCCGTGCCGGAACAGGGCGCCCGCCTCCTCCGCCCGCCGGCGCAGCAGCCGCTCCACCTCGTACTGCGGCGTGACGAGCACGAACGGGAACCGACCGGGCAGCGTGTCGAGGCGCACGTCGGCCCGCCCGAACACCCGGATGCTCCGCACCCGCCGACCGGTGGCGAGCAGCTCGTCCGCCAGCCCGCGCGCGTCGAGCGCCTCGAGGCTGCGCGCGTGCACCGCGAACGCGCGGGTGAGGTTGCTCAGGCCCGCCGGCCGCTTCTCGAGGACGGTCACGCGCGCCCCCGCCGTGGCGAGGTCGCCGGCGAGGAGCAGCCCGGTGGGCCCGGCCCCGACCACCACCACGTCCGCCACCACGTCCGCCACCACGTCCGCCACCGAGTCCGGTGTCGTCCTGTTGCGCGCGCTCATGGTCCCTCCCGAGGTCAACAAGCGTTGGCATGTTCGACGGTAGGCCTGTCGGCCCGCGAGGTCAACAGGTGTTGGCATATGCTCCCGGCATGGAGGTCGCCCCCGCACCCCGGCGCTCGGACGCCACCCGCGCCGCGATCCTCGAGGCCGCGCGGGACCGGTTCGCCGAGGACGGCTACGACGGCGCGACGGTGCGGGCCATCGCCGGGCAGGCGGGCATCGACCCCTCGATGGTCATCCGCTACTTCGGCTCCAAGGAGGGCCTCTTCGCGCGGGTGGTGGACGTGGCCCTCGACATCCCCGACCCCGCGCGGATCCCCGCCGACGACCTCGGCCGCGTGCTGGTCACGCACTTCCTGGAGCTGTGGGAGCGCGACGGCGTGCTCGTCACGCTGCTGCGCGTCGGCGTCACCGACCCGGCGGGCGCCGAGCGCCTGCGCGGCGTCTTCCGGGACCAGCTCGTCCCCGCCGCCGAGCGCTTCGGCCGCGACCCCGCCGACGCGCCCCGCCGCGCGACGCTGGTCGCGTCGCAGATCCTCGGGATGGCGCTGCTGCGGTACGTGCTGAAGTTCGGGCCCGCGGCCGAGATGTCCCGCGCGGACGTCGTCGCCTGGCTCGCCCCGACCGTCGAGCGCTACATCACAGCCCCCGAGCCGTGACGCGGGCCCGGGGCGTGGGTGGCGCTCCGTAGGCTGGACCGCATGGACCTGTTCGACGCCGCGCTCACCGGCACCCGCGGCACGCCGGCGACCGGCCGCAGCGGCCCGAGCGCCCCCCTGGCCGTGCGCATGCGGCCGGCCGCCCTCGACGAGGTCGCGGGCCAGGCGCACCTGCTCGTGCCGGGATCGCCGCTGCGCCGACTGGTGGAGCCGGACGACGAGTCAGCGCGCCGTGCCGCCCCGGGGTCCGTGATCCTGTGGGGGCCGCCCGGCGTGGGCAAGACCACGCTGGCGTACCTCGTCGCGACGGTCTCCGGGCGGCGGTTCGTCGAGCTCTCCGCGGTCACCGCCGGCGTGAAGGAGGTGCGCCAGGTCGTCGAGGACGCCCGGCGGCGTCTCGCCACGGGCGGCGAGGAGACCGTCCTCTTCATCGACGAGGTGCACCGGTTCTCCAAGACGCAGCAGGACGCGCTGCTGCCGAGCGTCGAGAACCGCTGGGTGACGCTGGTGGCCGCCACCACGGAGAACCCGTCGTTCTCGGTCAACTCCCCGCTGCTGAGCCGGTCCCTGCTCCTCACGCTCAAGCCGCTCACCGGCGACGACGTCCGGGCCCTCGTGCGCCGCGCCGTCGCGGACGAGCGCGGCCTGGACGGCGCCGTCGAGCTGACGGACGAGGCCGAGGACCAGCTCGTGCGCATGGCGGGCGGGGACGCGCGCAAGGCCCTGACCATCCTGGAGGCCGCCGCCGGCGCGGCCCTCGCCGACGCGGTCCCCGGCCGCACGCCCGGGGACCCGGTCGCCGTGGACCTCGACACGGTCGAGCGCGCCGTCGACGTCGCCGCCGTGCGGTACGACCGCGACGGCGACCAGCACTACGACGTCGTCTCGGCGTTCATCAAGTCGATCCGGGGCTCGGACGTGGACGCCGCCCTGCACTACCTGGCCCGGATGGTGGCCGCGGGCGAGGACCCGCGCTTCATCGCGCGACGTCTCGTGATCTCCGCGGCGGAGGACGTCGGCATGGCCGACCCGTCCGCCCTGCAGACCGCGGTGGCGGCGGCGCAGGCCGTCCAGCTCATCGGGATGCCCGAGGGGCGGATCGTCCTCGCGGAGGCGGTCGTGCACCTGGCGACCGCGCCGAAGTCCAACCGGGCGTACCAGGGGATCGACGCGGCGCTCGCGGACGTGCGGGCGGGGAGGGTAGGGGTCGTCCCTCCGCACCTGCGTGACGCCCACTACGCGGGCGCCGAGGGGCTCGGGCACGGCAAGGGGTACCGGTACGCGCACGACGCGCCCCACGCGATCGCGGCGCAGCAGTACCTGCCCGACGAGCTCTCCGGTCGGCGGTACTACGACCCGAGCGACCGAGGGTTCGAGAAGCAGGTCACCGACCGGGTGGCGCGGATCCGGCAGATCCTGGACGACGCCTGACACGCGCCACCGGCGGCGACCGTGCGTCAGGCGGCCTCGAGCTCGACGAGGGTGCCCGCCATCGTCCGGTAGACCTCGTCCCAGGCGGCCGCCACCTCCGGCGTCACCGCGTCCCCCAGCACCGCGACGATGGCGGCGAACAGGTGCTGGTGGACCACCTCGTACTGGGCCGGCTCCACGCCGACCGCGCGGTGCCGCCGGGCGACGGGGGCGAGCACGTCGCGGGGGTCGGCGTCCTCGTCGGCGACGAGCATCGCCGCGCACGAGGTGATCGCGGCCGCGAGCGCGCGCTGCTGGCTGCCGTCGGCGATGCGCTCGGGGGAGAACATCGACCCGAGCAGGCCGGGGTGCTCGTCCAGGAGGGTCCGGTAGAAGATCGTGGTGATGTCGTCGATCGATTCCTCGACCACCGGCAGGGTGGAGCGGACCACCTCGGCGGAGCGGGGCGAGAGCGTGACGGGGGAGGGCATCGGGGCGACTCCTTCGGGCGATCGACCGGCGACGTGCCGGCGGTGCACAGTCAACCGCCCGGGCGACGCCGGCGACAAGACCTCGCCGGAGGAGGCGGTGGTGGGGTCCGCGGGGCCGGGGCGCCCCGCGGGATGCGGTAAGATGCTGCGGTTGCCGTTTCCGGCGACCGCCTGGGACCTCGGCCCCGTGAGCACCCGCCCCGCGCAGGAGCTCCATCGGCTGGTCCCGCACCCGAGACCTCCCCTCACGGGGCGGACGTCGGGTGTGACCTCATCCATCACCACAGGACAGGAAGCAACCAGTGACCGCTGTCACCAAGTCGCGCCGCCAGGTCCGCCTGAGCCGCAAGCTCGGCCTCGCGCTGACCCCGAAGGCCGTCCGCCACTTCGAGAAGCGCCCGTACCCCCCGGGTGAGCACGGCCGCGCCCGCCGCCGCACCGAGTCGGACTACGCGGTCCGCCTCCGCGAGAAGCAGCGTCTGCGCGCCCAGTACGCGCTGCGCGAGAAGCAGCTCCTCAAGGTCTACGAGAACGCCCGCAAGCACCCGGGCCTGACCGGTGAGGTCATGGTCGAGGACCTCGAGACGCGTCTCGACGCGCTCGTGCTGCGTGCCGGCTTCGGCCGCACCATCCTGCAGGCCCGCCAGGCCGTGACGCACCGTCACATCCTGGTGGACGGCAAGATCGTCGACCGTCCGTCGTTCCGCGTGAAGCCGGGCCAGACCATCCAGGTCAAGCCGAAGTCGCAGACCACCACGCCGTTCCAGGTCGCCGCCGCCGGCGCGCACCGCGACGTGCTGCCGGCCGTGCCGGGCTACCTCGACGTGAACCTCGAGAAGCTGTCGGCCACGCTGACCCGCAAGCCGAAGCGCGCCGAGGTCCCCGTGACCTGCGAGGTGCAGCTCGTGGTCGAGTTCTACGCGCGCTGATCCTGCGCATCGCCGCGGACGAGCCCGCAGCACCTCGGACGCCCCGTCACCCGCCTCGCGGGGGGCGGGGCGTCCGCCGTTCGTGGCCGGTCACCCGGGATAGGGTGACGACCGACCGTCTGACGCCTGTGCGAGGAGAGATCTGATGTCGATGGGTGACGTGGCCGGGCTCATCGCGGCCGTCGCGTTCGTGCTGCTCGTGGGCCTGCTCGCGATCCCGCTCGTGAAGCTGGGCCGCGTGCTCGACGAGGCGACGCGCTCCATCCGCGAGGTCACGGAGCACTCGGTGCCGATCCTCGACGAGGCCGCCACCACGGTGGCCTCCACCAACGACCAGCTGGTCAAGGTGGACACGATCACGACCTCGGCTGCCCAGGTCAGCGAGAACGTGTCGGCGCTCGCCGGCCTGTACGCCTCGACGCTCGGCCGCCCGCTGGTCAAGGTCGCGGCGTTCTCCTACGGCGTGCGCCAGGCGTTCGCCCGGGCCTCGCGCTCGAGCCGCGGCGACGACGCGAAGGCCGGCCGCTGATGCGCCGGCTGTTCTGGGTCGGCGTGGGCGTCGTGGTGACGGTCGTCGTCGTCCAGCGGGGCCGCAAGATCGTGGCGCAGTACGCGCCCGAGGCGGTGGTCGACCGCGCGGAGCGTGCGGCGCAGGACGCCGGACGCCGGGCGGAGACCTTCGTCGCCACGTTCCGGCGGGAGTTCTCCCAGGCGCGCACCGCCCGGGAGGCCGAGCTCACCGCTGCGCTGCTCGCCGAGGGGCAGCCCGACCCGGACGACGTCCGCGCGAGCGGGCTGCGCGCCGCCGACCTGCGCGGAGGGCCCGGACGGGCCCGGCACGCGGCGTCGGCGCCCGACGGACGGCGCGACCCGGTGCCTGACGCAGAGGCCGAGATCGCCGCCGACGAGGCGGACCTCGGTTACTCGTTCTGACACCCGCTCCGCGAAATCCCGTTCCGACCATCCCCCGGCGGGCGCGAGAATAGGGGGCGGCCGCCCCCGGCGGGCGGCCACCCGCTCGTCACGCCCGTCATCAGCCGTACCGGTCTGACGTCAGCCTCGACATCGGCCTCGACGTCAGGCTCGTCATCAGCCTCGACATCATTGAAGGACACCATGCGCACCGCCGAGATCCGCAAGCGTTGGCTCGACTACTTCGAGTCGAAGGACCACGCGATCGTGCCCAGCGCACCCCTGGTCTCGCCGGACCCGTCGATCCTGTTCACGATCGCGGGCATGGTGCCCTTCATCCCGTACATCCTCGGTACGGAGCCTGCGCCGTGGCCGCGGGTCGCGAGCGTGCAGAAGTGCATCCGCACCAACGACATCGAGAACGTGGGCCGCACCACGCGGCACGGCACGTTCTTCCAGATGAACGGCAACTTCTCGTTCGGGGACTACTTCAAGCGCGAGGCGATCGACTTCGCGTGGGAGCTCCTCACGACCGACCAGGGCCAGGGCGGGTACGGCCTCGACGGCGACCGTCTCTGGGTGACCATCTGGGAGGAGGACGCCGAGGCCTTCGACGCGCTCACGAAGGGCGTCGGGCTCGACCCGAAGCACGTGGTGCGCCTGCCCCGCGAGGAGAACTTCTGGGACACGGGCCAGCCCGGCCCGGCGGGCCCCTGCGCCGAGTGGCACTACGACCGTGGCCCCGCGTACGGCCCCGACGCCGTGGGCGGCACGGTCGACCCGGGCGGCGACCGCTACCTGGAGATCTGGAACCTCGTCTTCGACCAGTTCGTGCGCGGCGAGGGCCAGGGCAAGAACTACCCGCTGCTGGGCGAGCTCGAGCACAAGAGCATCGACACCGGCGCGGGCCTGGAGCGCATCGCCTACCTGCTGCAGGGCAAGGAGAACCTCTACGAGATCGACGAGGTGTACCCCGTCATCGCGCGCGTCGAGGAGCTGACGGGCAAGCGCTACGGTGCCGACCCGGAGGACGACGTGCGGATGCGTGTGATCGCGGACCACGTCCGCTCGTCGCTCATGGTGATCGGGGACGGCGTGCGCCCGTCGAACGAGGGTCGCGGCTACGTGCTGCGCCGCCTCGTCCGTCGCGCGGTGCGCGCCGTGCGCCTCCTCGGCGTCGACGAGGTCGCGCTCCCCTCGCTGCTGCCCGTGTCCAAGGACGCGATGAAGGCGTCCTACCCGGAGGTGGAGGCCGACTTCGCCCGCATCAGCGACGTCGCGTACGCGGAGGAGGACGCCTTCCGCCGCACCCTCGCGCAGGGCACGACCATCCTGGACACGGCCGTGGGTCGTGCGAAGTCGCGGGCCTCGGACGGAGCGGACGGCGGCACCCCGGTGCTCGGCGGCGCCGAGGCGTTCCAGCTCCACGACACGTATGGCTTCCCGATCGACCTCACGCTCGAGATGGCGGCCGAGCAGGGCGTGCAGGTGGACGAGAAGGCGTTCCGCGACCTCATGGCGGAGCAGAAGCAGCGCGCCCGCGCCGACGCGCTCGCGAAGAAGACGGGCCACGCCGACCTGCGCTCCTACGAGACCCTGAACAAGGAGCTCTCCGCGCCGGTCGAGTTCCTCGGGTACACGGACACCGAGTCTGCGGTGACCGTCGCGGGCCTGCTGGTCGACGGCGTGCCCGCCCCCGCGGCGACCGCGCCCGCCGACGTCGAGGTCGTCCTCGACCGCACACCGTTCTACGCGGAGGCCGGCGGCCAGCTCGCCGACCAGGGCACGATCGTGCTCGACGGCGGCGCGACCATCGAGGTCGACGACGTGCAGCGCCCGGTCAAGGGCCTGTCCGTGCACCGCGGCCGCCTGGTCGAGGGCACGGTGGCGCTGGGCGACCCCGGCACGGCGACGATCGATGTCGCCCGTCGCGTCGCGATCAGCCGCGCCCACTCGGCCACGCACATGATCCACAAGGCGCTGCACGAGATGGTCGGGCCGGACCGCACCCAGGCCGGGTCGGAGAACGCCCCGAGCCGCGTGCGCTTCGACTTCCGGTCGCCGACGCCGGTGGCGGCGGACGCCCTCGGGGAGATCGAGGAGCGGGTCAACGCGCGCCTCACCGAGAACCTCGAGGTGACGGACGCGACGATGCCGATCGCCCGCGCCCGTGAGCTGGGCGCCATGGCGCTGTTCGGCGAGAAGTACGGCGACACCGTGCGCGTCGTCTCGATCGGCGGCGACTGGTCGCGCGAGCTGTGCGGCGGCACGCACGTCAAGGCCACCGGGGAGGTGGGCCGCGTCGCGCTGCTCGGCGAGGCCTCGATCGGCTCCGGCGTGCGCCGCGTGGACGCCCTCGTGGGCGACGGCGCGTACGGCTTCCAGGCCAAGGAGCACGCCCTGGTGGGCCAGCTCACCGGCCTCCTGGGCGCGCGCCCGGACGAGCTGGCCGACCGCGTGGGCTCGCTGCTCACGCGCCTCAAGGACACCGAGAAGGAGCTGGCGGGCCTGCGCCAGGACCGCATCCTCGCCGCGGCGGGCACGCTCGCCGCGCAGGCGGAGCGCGTCGGTGACGTGCGGGTGGTGGCGCACGACGCCGGCGAGGTGGCCTCGGCCGACGACCTGCGCGCCCTCGTGCTCGACGTGCGCGGGCGCCTGGGCGACGCGGAGGCCGTCCTCGTCGCCGTCGGCGGCGTCGCGGGCGGACGTCCCCTGGTGGTCGTCGGCACGAACGCCGGGGCGCGCGACGCGGGCCTGCGGGCCGGCGACTTCGTCAAGGTGGCCGCGAAGGCGCTGGGCGGCGGGGGCGGCGGCAAGCCGGACCTGGCCCAGGGCGGCGGCACCGACGCGTCGGCGCTGCCGGCCGCGCTGGCCGGCGTGGCCGAGGGCGTGCGCGCGGCCCAGGCGGGCGCGTGACGGGACCGTACGGGTCGGGCTTGCCGGAGCCGGACGCGCCCCGCGGGCTGCCGCGGGGCGCGCGGCTCGGGGTCGACGTCGGCAAGGCGCGCATCGGGCTCGCGGGCAGCGACCCCGACGGCCTCGTCGCGACGCCGGTCGAGACCGTGCCGCGCGTCCTGGACGTGCCCGCGGGCGCCGACGGGGCGCCCGCGGTGACGCCCGACGTCGCGCGCATCGCGGCGGAGGCCGAGGAGCGGTTCGCCGCGGTCGTGTACGTCGGGCTGCCGCGGCACCTGTCCGGGGCGGAGGGTGCGGCCACCGCGGACGCGCGCGACTTCGCCACCCGGCTGGCGGCCGCCGTGGCGCCCGTCGAGGTGCGTCTGGTGGACGAGCGGATGACGACCGTGACGGCGCACGCGCAGCTGCGCTCGGCGGGGCGACGCACCAAGACCCACCGGTCTGTCGTCGACCAGGCCGCAGCCGTTATCATTCTGCAATCTGCACTCGACGTGGAGCGGTCGGCGGGGGAGCGCGCCGGCGAGCTCGTCGAGCGGCAGCGACCGGGCGCCTGACCAGCCCGGACAGCAGCACCCGACCCACCGTGCCCACCCCAGGCCCTGTCAGAAGGAAGAACCCGGCGTGACGGACCTCTTCGAGCACCCCGCCCTCCAGGAGGCGCCGGCGGCACCCTCGCGGCGCCGCTCGGCCGCCAGCCGGAGGGCCGCCGCCAAGCGCAAGCGCCGCCGCAGGCAGCGCACCGCGGTGGTCCTGGTGGTGGTCCTCGGGTTCGTGGGCGCCGGGGCCTACCTGCTCTGGGACCGCATGGACTCGCTCGTCGGGGACCTGCCGTTCATCGGCTCGCAGAACGAGGACTACCCGGGCCCGGGGGGCGACCCGGTCGAGGTCGTCATTCCCGAGGGCGCGTCGGGCGGCCAGATGGGCACCGTGCTCCAGGAGGCCGGCGTCGTCGCCAGCGTGGGCGCGTTCAGCGACGCGTTCAGCCAGAACCCGGCCGCCGCCGGGATCCAGCCGGGCACGTACCAGCTGCAGGCCGAGATGAAGGCCTCGGACGCCGTCGCCGCGCTGGTGAAGAACGAGAAGCTGCAGACCAACGTCACCATCCCCGAGGGGTACACGGTCGAGCAGGTCGTCGACAAGGTCGGCTCGGTCACGGACATCACGCCGAAGCAGCTCGAGAAGGCGCTGGACGACCCGGAGTCCTTCGGCCTGCCGAAGCAGGCGGAGGGCAACGCCGAGGGCTGGCTGTTCCCGAAGACGTACACCGTGCAGCCGGGCGACGACGCGGCGACGCTGCTCGCGGCGATGGTGAACCAGACGAAGAAGGAGCTGGAGTCGCTCGGGGTCGAGAAGTCCGACTGGCAGGACGTCCTGAACAAGGCGTCGCTGGTCGAGAAGGAGGCGCCGGACGGGTACCGGGGCGAGGTCGCGCGCGTGATCGAGAACCGCCTGGACCGCGACGAGGCGCTGTACCTGGACGCCATCAACTCCTACGGGCTCGGCAAGCCGGCGGACGAGATCACGAAGTCGGAGTTCGCGGACGCGAGCGACCCGTACAACTCCCGCAAGAACACCGGGCTCCCACCCACGCCGATCGCCAACCCCGGGCAGGCGTCGGTCGAGGCCGTCCTCGACCCGCCCGAGGGCGACTGGAACTGGTACGTGACAGTGAACCTGGACACCGGCGAGACCAAGTTCACGGACAACTACCAGGAGTTCCTCGAGTACCGCGCCGAGTACCAGAAGTGGGCCTCGGAGAACGCCGGCTGACATGACCGTCACCCGACGAGCGGCGGTGCTGGGCCACCCCGTCGCGCACTCCCTCTCGCCCATCCTGCACACCGCCGCGTACGACGCCCTCGGCCTCGAGGGCTGGGAGTACTCGGCGATCGACACGACCGTCGAGGACCTGCCGGCGCTCGTCCGCGGCCTGGACCTCGGCTGGGCCGGCCTGAGCGTCACGATGCCCCTCAAGCACGCGGTCATGGACCTGGTGGACCACGTCGACCCGCTCGCCGTGGCTGTGGGCGCCGTCAACACGGTGCTGGTCGGCCCGGCGCAGTGCGGCGTGACCCTCACGGGCACCAACACCGACGTCTACGGCCTGGTCACCGCGCTGCGCGAGGGCTTCGGCGCCCAGGGCCGCGGTCGCGGCACGGGAGCGGCGAGCGCCGTCGTCCTGGGGGGCGGCGCCACCGCCGCGTCCACGCTCGCCGCGCTGGGCGAGCTCGGCTGCACGACGCCGCGCGTCCTCGTCCGCTCCCTCGGCCGCACGGCCGGGCTGCAGGAGGCGGCGGCGCGCATGGGCGTGAGCCCGCGCTTCGAGGTGCTCGACCCGACGGCGTCGCTCGGCGCGCTGCGGGACGCCGACGTCGTGGTCTCGACCATGCCGGCCTACGCCGCCGACCCGGTCGCGGCCGCGCTCGCCGCCCACGGCGGCACACCCGCCGGCGTCCTGCTCGACGTCGTCTACGACCCGCGCCCCACCGCGCTGTCGACCGCCTGGTCGGACGCGGGCGGCATCGTCGTCGGGGGCGAGCGGATGCTGCTGCACCAGGCGGTGGAGCAGGTGCGCCTCATGACCGGGCGCACGGCCCCGATCGCGGCCATGGACGACGCGCTCGGCCGGGCCCTGGCGGCGCCGGCGTCCGCCCGCTGACCACCGGACGGACCGGCGGCGCGAGCGTGGAAGAATCGCAGGCATGCTGCGCTGGATGACGTCGGGGGAGTCGCACGGTCCGTCACTCGTGGGGGTGCTGGAGGGCCTGCCCGCCGGCGTCGAGGTGGTGACCGCGGACATCCAGGCCGCGCTCGCGCGCCGGCGGCTCGGCTACGGCCGCGGAGCCCGCATGAAGTTCGAGCAGGACGCGGTGCGCGTCCTCGGCGGCCTGCGCCACGGCGTCACGCAGGGTGGCCCGCTCGCGTTCGAGATCGGCAACACCGAGTGGCCCAAGTGGACCGACGTCATGTCGCCTGACCCCGTCGACCGCGAGGCGCTGCTCGTCGACGCCGGCACCGGTGACGAGCGCGAGATCGCGCGCAACCGTCCGCTCACGAGGCCCCGCCCGGGCCACGCCGACCTCGTCGGGATGCGCAAGTACGGGTTCGACGACGCGCGACCGGTGCTCGAGCGGGCGTCGGCCCGCGAGACCGCGACGCGCGTCGCGCTCGGCCTGGTCGCCGCGAAGTTCCTCGAGCAGGCGGTCGGCGTCCGCCTGGTGTCGCACGTCGTGGCGATCGGCCCGGTCGAGGTGCCCGAGGGCGCCGACCTGCCCGCGCCCGACGACGTCGCCGCCCTCGACGCCGACCCGGTGCGCTGCTTCGACGCCACGACGAGCGCGGCGATGGTCGCGGAGATCGACGAGTGCCGCAAGGACGGCGACACCCTCGGCGGCGTCGTCGAGGTGCTCGCCTACGACGTGCCGACCGGCCTCGGCAGCTACGTGCAGGGCGACCGGCGCCTCGACGCCCGGCTGGCGGGCGCGCTCATGGGCATCCAGGCGATCAAGGGCGTCGAGGTCGGCGACGGCTTCCGCACCGCCCGCCGCCGCGGCTCGGCCGCGCACGACGAGATCGAGCGCGGGGACGACGGCCACATCCACCGCCGCTCCAACCGGGCCGGCGGCATCGAGGGCGGCATGTCGAACGGCGAGGTGCTGCGCGTGCGGGCCGCGATGAAGCCGATCTCCACCGTGCCGCGCGCCCTGGCGACGGTCGACGTCGCGACGGGCGAGGCCGTCACCGCCCACCACCAGCGTTCGGACGTGTGCGCGGTGCCGCCCGCCGCCGTCGTCGCGGAGGCGATGGTGGCGCTCGAGCTGGCGCAGGCCGTCGTGGAGAAGTTCGGCGGGGACTCGGTGGCCGAGGTGCGGCGCAACGCCGAGGCCTACCTCGGCTCGATCCCCGAGCTGCTGCGATGAGCGCGGGTGTGCCGCGGGCGGTGCTCATCGGCCCGCCCGGCAGCGGCAAGACGACGGTCGGCCGCCTGCTCGCGCAGCGGCTCGGCGTCGCGTTCCGGGACACGGACGCCGACGTCGAGGACACCGCGGGCAAGCCGGTCGCCGACATCTTCGTGGAGGACGGCGAGCCGCGGTTCCGCGAGCTCGAGCGGGAGGCCGTCACCACGGCCCTGGCCTGCCACCCCGGCGTCCTCGCGCTCGGCGGCGGCGCGATCATGGACGAGCACACCCAGCGGGCGCTCGAGGGCTACGTCGCGGGTGGCGGCACCGTCGTCTTCCTGGACGTCTCCCTCGCGCACGCCGCGCCCCGAGTCGGCTTCAACCAGTCCCGTCCGCTGCTGGTGGGCAACCCGCGGGCGCGGTGGGTCGAGCTGATGCAGGCGCGTCGGCCCACCTACGAGCGCCTCGCCACGGTGCACGTGGTCTCCGACGAGCGGCCCCCGCATGAGGTCGCCGCCCAGGTGCACGCCGCGTTGAGGGGCAGCTCGGCACAGCAAGGCGCGGCGCAGCACGACGCGGCCGCGGGCACATCGGCACAGGAGGTCCAGTCATGACGGTCCGCGTGACCGTGCAGGGCAGCACGAACGAAGCCCCGTCCTACGACGTCGTCGTCGGCCGACACCTGCTCGGCGAGCTGCCGGGCCTGCTCGGGGACGGGGTGCGGCGGGTGCTGGTGATGCATCCCGCGTCGCTGCAGGCCACCGGCGAGGCCGTCCGCGAGGACCTCGTGGCGCAGGGCTACGAGGCGTTCGCCGTCGAGCTCCCGGACGCCGAGGAGCAGAAGACCGCCCAGGTGGCGGCGTTCTGCTGGCAGGTGCTGGGCCAGGCCGACTTCACGCGGTCGGACGCGATCGTCTCCGTCGGCGGCGGCGCGACGACCGACCTGGCCGGGTTCGTCGCGGCCACGTGGCTGCGAGGGATCAAGGTCGTGCACGTGCCGACCACGCTGCTCGCGATGGTCGACGCCGCCGTGGGCGGCAAGACGGGCATCAACACGGCCGAGGGCAAGAACCTCGTGGGCGCCTTCCACCCGCCCGCCGGGGTGCTGTGCGACCTGGCGGCCCTGGAGACCCTCGACCGCTGGGACCTCGTCGCCGGCATGGCGGAGGTCGTCAAGACGGGCTTCATCGCCGACCCGCGCATCCTCGAGCTCGTCGAGGAGCACGCCGACGAGCTCCGGGAGTGGAAGGGCTCGGACGCCTCGCCCGAGACCTGGGCCGTGCTGACCGAGCTCATCGAGAGGTCGGTGCGCGTCAAGGCCCGCGTGGTGGGCGAGGACCTCACGGAGCAGGGGCTGCGGGAGATCCTCAACTACGGGCACACCCTGGGGCACGCGATCGAGCTCACCGAGCGCTACCAGCTGCGGCACGGCGCCGCGGTCGCGGTCGGGATGGTCTTCGCGGCCGAGCTCGCCCGCCTCGGGGGCAAGCTCGACGACGCCGTCGTGGACCGGCACCGGGCGATCCTCGAGTCGCTGGGCCTGCCCACCACCTATCGCGGCGACCGCTGGGACAAGCTCCTCGCGGCCATGCAGCGCGACAAGAAGACGCGCGGCAGCCTGCTGCGCTTCGTCGTGCTGGACGACGTGGCGAAGCCGACGCGCCTCGAGGGTCCGGACCCGACGCTGCTCGCCGCCGCCTACGCGGAGATCTCGAAGGAGCCGCCGGCGGGCCGGCCCGGCGTGACGGTCCAGCTCGGGCTCTAGCCCGCGCTCCCGCCGGCCGGGCGCGCGGACTCGCGCTCGGCGTCCCACCCGCGCACGACGTCCCGGCACGCCGGGACGTCGTCGTCCGCGACGAGCAGCACGAGGTTGCCGTCGTGGTCGCTGTACAGGTGCTCCACGACGACGCCCGCCTCCGCGAGGCGGCGCGCGAACGCGCCCATCTGTCCAGGGACGTCCTGGGCGAGGCGGGTCGTGACGACGTCGCGGGCGACCGCGGGGCCGAGACCCGCCGCCGCCAGCGCGGCGACCGCGCGGGGTCCGTCGTCGACGAGGAAGTGGGCGACGCGGCCGCCGTCGAGGCTGGTCACGCCGCCGCCCTCCAGGCTGACGCCGGCGCGCCCGAGCGTCTCGCCCAGGTCGGCCAGGGCGCCGGGCGTGCCGGGCAGGCGGACCTCGAGGTCCTGCGGGTCGGGAGCGGCAGAGGCGGTCATGCGCCGACCGTAGACCCGGGACGTCTCGGCGTCCGCCGAAGCGTCGTCACCGTATCGTCGGGGTCATGGGTGGTGACGGGCGGGACCGGGACTTCACCGACGTCGGGCGGGCACTGTCCGCGCCGGCGCGGTCGGCGATGGTCGGGCTCCTCATGGACGGCACGGCACGCCCCGCCGGCGAGCTGGCGCGGGCGGCGGGCGTGGGTGCCCCTGCCGCGTCGGAGCACCTGGCGGTGCTCGTCGCCGCCGGGCTGGTGACCGGCCGGGCCCGCGGCAGGCACCGGTACTACGCCCTCGCCGGACCCGACGTGGCCGACGCCCTGGAGGCGCTCGGCGCGCTGGCGGGCCCGGTGCCCGTGGCGGGGCTGCGGCGCAGCCGGGAGGCCGACCGGCTGGCGGCGGCCCGGTTCTGCTACGACCACCTCGCGGGCCGGCTCGGCGTGGGGCTGGCCGAGGCGTGCGTCGCGCGGGGGTGGCTGGACGGCGCCGACGTCCTCGCCCTCACGGACGCGGGTGCCGACGGGCTGCGCGGGCTCGGCGTGGACGTGGACGGCGCGGCCGCCGCCCGCCGCCCGACGACGCGGGCCTGCCTGGACTGGACCGAGCGCCGCGTGCACCTGGCCGGTGCGCTCGGCGCCGCCGTCGGCGCCCGCTTCCTCGATGCCGGATGGGTGGCGCGGACGAGCGGGCGGGGGCTGCGGCTCACCTCCGACGGTCGGGACGTGGTGCGCGCGACGTGGGGCGTCGAGCTGCTGCCGCCGTCCGGCGGTGGCGTGGGCCCGGGGCGGGCCTGACCGGCGGGGCGCTCAGGCCCACAGGCCGCGCGCGACGAGCACGTCGCGCAGCAGGTCGGCGCGGTCGGTGACGACGCCGTCGACGCCGAGGTCGAGGAGCCGGCCCATCTCCCCGGGGGTGTTGATCGTCCACACGTGCACCTGCCGCCCGGCGCGGTGGGCGGCGGCGACGGTCCGCGCGTCGACCACGGGCACGCGACCCTCGGAGACGGGGACCTGCAGGGCGTCCACGTCGCGCAGCGCCCGGCGGACGAGGGCGTCCACCCGCAGACGGGCGCCGGCGAGGAAGCCCGCCACCTCGCGGCGCCCGGCCGACGTCGCGACCGGGCGGGTCAGGCGGGCGAGGGTCGCGCGGCGGCGCCCGACGTCGAACGACGTGACGCAGACCCGGTCGTGCGCGTTCGTCCGCTCGATCGCGGCGGCCGTGGGCTCGACCCCGGAGTCCTCCTTGACGTCGACGTTCACACGCAGGTCGGGCCAGGTGCCGAGCACCTCGTCGAGGCGGGGCACGGGCTCGGTGCCGCCGATGCGCGCGTGCCGCACGACCGACCACGGCAGGTCGGCCACGCGGCCGGTGGCGTCGGTGGTGCGGTCCAGGGAGGCGTCGTGCAGGGCGACGGCGACGCCGTCGGCGGTGCCGTGCGCGTCGGTCTCGACGTACCGGAAGCCCAGGTCGACCGCGGCGGCGAACGCGGCGAGGGAGTTCTCCAGGTTCTCCCGGCCGTGCGAGAAGCCGCGGTGCGCCAGGGCGAGGACGGGCACCGGCGCGCCGTCGGCGCCACGGGGGTCGAGGTACGGGTGCGCGGGGGTCGGTCTCACGGCTGCTCCTGGTCCTCGAGCGTGTCGACGGTCGTGCGGTCGGTGACGGCACGAGGAGGCTCGAGGCCCGGGGGGCGGACGTCCGGCAGGCGGGCGTCGAGCCACGCCAGGACGCCGTCGAGGTAGGCCCGGCGTGGCGCGTCGGCGGACAGGGCGAGGTCGTGCACGCCGCCGGGCACGACGAGCGGCGTCGTGTCGGGCCCGACCCGGGGCGTCAGGGCCGCGATCCGCCCGACGTCGAGCACGGTGTCCTGCGCGTCGAGGCGCGGGTTGTCGTCCCGGTCGGGGCCGGAGGAGTCGCTGCGCGCGACCAGGACCGGTCCGGGGACGGCGAGGCCGCGGGCCAGGCGGGCCTGCGCGCGCGTGACCGTGCGGAGCCAGCCGGCGCGGGCCGGCAGCCCCTCGGGGCGCTTGAGCGTCGTGTCGAAGTCCCACCGCCCGCCCCGGGAGGCGTGCTGGGACGCGGCGTACACCGACGGGTTGGCGCTGACGACGGCGAGCGGGCGACGCCGCCCCAGCACCTCGAGCACCGCGGAGCGGCCCGCGTCCGCGAGCCGCGAGCCGCTGAGGGAGAAGAAGGGCGAGTCCAGCACCAGGAGGTCGGGCCCGTGCGCCGGGTCGTGCCGGACGGCGTGCCCCCACAGCGCCGCGCTCAGGCCTCCCGTCGAGTGAGCGTGCACCACGAGCGGCAGCCCGGGCTCGAGCTCCCGGACGGCGTGCGCCGCGGCGGACAGGTCGGCGCCCGCCTCGCGCAGGCTCGCGACGTAGTGCGGGGGCAGCGGGTCGCGCGCTCTCGGGGCGGCGGCGAGGCCGCTGTCGGGGTCGCTCTCGAGCAGGGAACGCCCCGCGCGGCGCAGGTCGACGGCGTGGAACGCGAGGCCGGCGTCGACGAACGCTCGGGCGAGGTGCGCCTGGAAGAAGTAGTCGTTGTACCCGTGCACGTGCAGCACGACGGCGCGGGGGCGCTCCGGTCGGTCGACGGCCCGCACCAGGGTCGTGGGGCCCAGCGGCCGCTCCTCGAAGCCGGGGCCGAGGAGCCGGTCGGGCCGCCACCGCCCGGCGGCGCCGGGGTGCCGGGGTGGTCGCGGGGCGGGAGCGTGCACGGCGCGATCGTATCCGCGGGGGCCTGCCGCGGCGCGCCGGTCGACCGCGGCGCGACGTGCCCCTCCCGCCGGGCGCCCCCGTCGGGCAGACTGCGCCTCATGAGCGACCGACCGGCGGTGCCGGAACCCGTACCCGACGCCGCGCCCTCCGCCTCGCACGGGTCGCCGCACGGCTCACCGCACGGCTCACCGCACGGCCCGTCGCACGACGGCGCGGCGAGGTCGGGCGTCGCGGAGGCGCCGGTGCCGCGCCGTCAGGTCGTCTCGTGGGCGATGTGGGACTGGGCGACGCAGCCGTTCAACACCGTGATCGTCACGTTCGTCTTCACGGCGCTGTACCTCACGAGCGACGCCTTCCTGACCCCGGAGGTGGCCGCGCTGCCCGCGACCGACCCGGTGCACGAGCGCGCCCTGGCGGGCCTCACCAGCGGGCTGGGCCTCTGGATCACGATCGGCGGGCTGCTCGTGGCGCTGCTGGCGCCCGTGCTGGGGCGGCGCGCCGACGTCGAGGGGCGCCGCAAGGCCTGGGTGGGCGGCGCGACCCTGGTCATGGTCCTGGCGATGGCGGCCCTGTTCGCGGTGCGCGCCGACCCGGTCTGGTTCGTGCTCGGCGCCGCCCTGGTGTCCCTCGGCAGCGTGGCGAGCGAGATCGCCGGCGTGAACTACAACGCGATGCTCGTGCAGGTGTCCACGCGCGCCACCGTGGGGCGGGTGTCCGGCCTCGGCTGGGGGCTGGGGTACCTGGGCGGGATCGTCGCGCTCGTCCTCGTCGTGGTGGCGCAGACCTTCGACTGGTGGGGCATGCCGACCGACGACGGCCTGGCGTACCGGGTCATCGCGCTCGGCTGCGCCCTGTGGGCCGTGGCCTTCGCCTGGCCGCTGTTCCGGTACGTGCCCGAGGCGCCGCCCGCCGAGGACCGGCCACGCGTCGGGTTCTTCGCCGGCTACGTCGTCCTAGTGCGCGACGTCGTCGCCCTGTACCGGCACGAGCGGCCCACCTTCTGGTTCCTGCTCGCGAGCGCCGTCTACCGCGACGGGCTGTCCGCCGTGTTCACGTTCGGCGCCGTCATCGCCGCGGTGTCGTTCCGGTTCGGCGACGACGCGGTGATCGCGTTCGGCATCGCCGCCAACCTGCTCGCCGGGCTCAGCACGATCGTCGCCGGGCGCCTGGACGACCGGTTCGGGCCCCGGGCGGTGATCATCGGCTCGCTCACCGGGCTCGTCGCGTGCGGGCTGCTGGTCGTCGCCCTGCACCCGTTCGGGTCCGTGGTGTTCTGGGTGGCGGGGCTGGCGCTGACCTGCTTCGTCGGCCCCGCGCAGGCCGCGTCCCGCTCCCTGCTGGCCCGCGTGGCGCCCGCCGGGCGCGAGTCCGAGATCTTCGGCCTCTACGCCACGACGGGACGCGCGGTGTCGTTCCTCGCCCCCTCGATGTGGACGCTGCTCATCGCGCTCACCGGCGCCACCATCTGGGGCACCCTCGGCATCGTCGCGGTGATCCTCGTGGGACTCGTGCTCATGCTCAAGGTGACGGTGGGCCGTCGGGAGCCTGCGCGTCCCGACGCCGCCGCCCCGCGGCCCTGATCTCGGCGGCGACCGCCTCCAGGTCGGCCAGCGGGGCCAGGTGCTGCAGCTTCTCCGGGTTGATGACGCCGTCGATCCGGGCGATGCGGCCGCCGGAGAACTGCAGGGCGTACGTGCCGATGACGCCGCCGCCCACGGAGTCGTCGGCGTACGCGATCATGCCCGGGCTGCCGTTGACCACGGTCGCCTCGATGCGCGCCGGCGCGCCCCGCCTGGCGAAGCCCGACAGCAGCCTGGCCACCGCGACGTTGCCCGACACCGGGCGCGACACCGCCAACCCCGCGGGCACGTTGCCGCCGCTGTCGCCGGTGAGCGCGACGTCGTCGGCCAGCAGCTCCACCAGCGCGTCGACGTCGCCCTCCTCGGTCGCCGCGATGAACCGCCGCACCAGCTCCTCGGCGTGCGGGTCGGGCGACCCGGACCGGACGGGACGCGCGTCCGTCGCGGCGTCCTGCCGCGCCGCCACACGCCGCCGTGCCCGGGACGCGAGCTGCCGCGCCGCCAGCTCCGTCGTGCCGATCACCTGGGCCGACTCGCGGTGCGGGTAGCCGAAGACGTCGTGCAGCAGGAACGCGGCCCGCTCGGCGGGGGTGAGGGTCTCCAGCAGCACGAGGAACGCCGTGGACAGGTCGTCGGCGAGCTCGGCGTGCGCAGCGGCCTCACGGCCCGCGGAACCGGCGGCGACGACGTCCCCGACCAGCGGCTCGGGCACCCACTGGCCGACGTACGACTCGCGCCGCACCCGCGCCGAGCGCAGCACGTCCAGCGCGATCCGCGTCGCGACCGTCGTGGTGTAGGCGGGCGGGTTCACCACCGCCGGGTCCACCATCCCGACGGGGGCCACGCGCAGCATGGCCTCCTGGGCGACGTCCTCCGCCTCGGTGACGCTGCCGAGCATCCGGTACGCGGCGCCGAACGCCACCCGGCGCAGGTCCTCGAGGTCGACGGCACCGTCGGGTGCGCGCCCGGCGCGTCGTCGGGCGGGGGTGTCGGTGCGTGGCATGCTGCCCATCCTTCCGCGGGGCGGGCGATCCGCCCCGCACTGCCGACGACGTGGCGTGGCGCGACGTGACAGCGGGCCGCACGATGGACCCGTGGGAGACGTCGAGGACTACCTGACCACCCTGTCCGGGGCGGAGCGCGCCGCCGTCGCGCGCGTCTACGAGCGGGCGCGGGCCCTGGTGCCCGACGTCGAGGAGGGCCGCAGCTACGGCATGCCCGCGCTGCGCTACCGCGGCAGCCCCCTGGTCAGCGCCATGGTGACGCGCACGCACGTGGGCCTCTACCCGTTCAGCCCGGACGTCGTCGCGGCGCTCGCGGGCGACCTGGACGGGTTCCGCACCACCAAGGGCTCGGTCTCGTTCCAGCCCGACGCGCCGCTGCCGGACGACGTCGTCGACCGGCTGGTGCTCGCGCGGCGCGACGAGATCGACGCGCGCGCCCGCTGACCGATCCCGTCGCCCCCCTACGCCGGCGGCACGTTGACGTTCCCGCGGAACAGGTTCTGCGGGTCGTACCGGCGCTTCACGTCGCGCAGCCGGTCCCAGGTGGCGCCGGGGTAGGCGGCCCGCGCGACGTCGATCCCGCCGTCGAGGCTGAAGTTCACGTACGCGCCGTCCGCGCCGCGCAGCCGGGCGGCCAGCGCGTCCACCCAGGGCGCGTACCGGGCGGCGCCCGCCGCGTCGCGTGCGACCGCGGCGACGTTGCCCACCAGGCGCGCTCCCCGGTGGGCGTAGGCCGTCGCGTCGGCGGGGACCTCGGCCACCGCGCCGCCGAGCACGCGCAGCTGGGCGGCGCGCATCAGCGCGTCGGAGCCCTCCAGCTGCTCCAGGAGGTGGGCCGCGGCGGCCTCGTCCAGCCCGTCGGCGAAGAAGGTGCGCCCGGTCGCGACGAGCGGCCCGCCCGCCGGGCCGCCCTCCAGCAGGCTGGGGTACGGCGCGGTGCGCAGGCCGTCCAGCAGGGCGCCGCCGGCGCGGTCCGCGACGTCGCGCAGGGGCGCCAGGGCCGCGTCCGCCCGGTCGAGCGGGCCGGACCAGCAGGCGTTGGCCATGACCACGAGGCGCCCGTGCCACTCCGCGGGGATCATCGGCATCGGGGGCGCCGGCATCACCATGACGATCATCGTCAGCTCCGGCGGCGCGGCGTCGGCGGCCGCGACCACCCCGGCCACGCTCTCGGGCGTCGCCGGCATGAGGAGCACCCCGCCGACCACCTGCGACACGTCGTGCAGGGCGAACCGGAACCGCGTCACGACGCCGAAGTTCCCCCCGCCGCCGCGCAGCGCCCAGAACAGGTCGGGCTCGTGGTCGGCGTCGGTGCGCACGACCTCGCCGTCGGCGGTCACGACCTCCGCGCCGAGGAGGCTGTCGACGGTCATGCCGAGCGAGCGCGACAGCAGCCCGACGCCGCCGCCCAGCGTGATGCCGCCGACGCCGACCGTGCCGGTGTCGCCGAACGGGGTCGCGAGGCCGTGCTCCCCGGCGGCACGCGAGTACGCGCCCGCGGTGACGCCGCCGCCGGCCCAGGCGGAGTGGCCGTCGACGTCGATCTCGACGGCGTCGAGGCCACGGAGGTCCAGGGTGACGGCGCCGTCCGCGGCGCCCAGCCCGAACACGGAGTGCCCGCCGGACCGGACGGAGACCTCGGCGCCCGCGTCGCGCGCGAAGCGCACGGCCCGGGCCACGGCGTCGGCGTCGGCGGGCCGGACCACCGCCACCGGGCGCTGCCCGACACCGCCGGGCTCGATGGCCCGGGCGGCGCCGTAGCCGTCGTCGTCAGGGGCGACGACGGGCGAACCGTCGCCGAGGGCGGCGCGCAGCGCGCCGACGGGGACGGCGGGGGACGTGGGGGGATTCGACGGCTGGGACATCGTGACTCCTCGTCGGGACGACGGTGCGGGGAGCGGGCCGAGGTGCCGGCCCGGTCCGTGCGGACGAGCGGAAGGGCGCGCGGACGCTCGCCCAGGACGGTGCACTCAGGAGGACCGGGCGGGGAGCGCATCCTCATCGGCAGCATCCCGTACACCCGACGGGAAGTCGACGGAATTCGTGACGGAGCGCGCGCCGGCGGTGGGCCGCGTGCGGCCCACCAGGAACGTCGCGGCGAGCGCGAGCGCCGCCGCGAGGCCGAGGCACACGGCGTAGGCGGCCGGGCCGACCCGGTCGTGCAGGGCCCACAGCAGCGCGCCGGTACCCGTGAGCGCGACGGCGGACGCCGCCGCGTCGGCCACCTGGAGCACCGACATCGACACGCCCTGCGCCGAGGGCGGCGCGAGCTCGAGGACGAGCAGGTTGAGGGTGGGGAACACCAACCCCATCCCGAGCCCGCTCAGCACCCACGGCGCGGCCGCGGCGACCAGGGGCACGCCCGGGACGACCAGCAGGGCGACGCCCGCGGTCCCCAGCACGAGGGACGCGCAGCCGACGCGGAGGAAACCCGCGTGCGACAGGCCGCCGAGCCCGCGCCCACGCGCCCACGACCCTGCCGACCACCCGAGCACGTGCAGCGTGAGGACGGCCCCGGCGAACGCCGGCGCGAGACCCCGCTCACGGGTGAGCGCGAGCGGCAGCAGCACCTGCGCCCCGACGAAGGCGGCAGCCACGAACGCCCGCACCAGCACGACGGTGCCCAGGCCCCGTGCACCGCGCAGCACCTGTCCCGCGACGTCGCGCCACGGCGCGGCGACCCCGCCGTCGGCGACCGGTCGGCGTGGGCCGGTGCGGCCGGCCGCGAGCGCCGGCCGCAGGGCCAGCAGGGCGGGCACGGCCAGCACGGGCACGGCGAGGAACACCCACCGCCACCCGAGGTACTGCGTCATCGCCCCCGCGAGCAGCGGCCCCACCACCCCGGGCACCACCCACGCGGCGGCGAACCACGCGAAGACCTTCGGCCGTCGCGCCTCGGGGAACACGCGCGCCACCAGCACGAAGATCGCCACCCCCTCGATGCCGCTGCCCGCGCCCTGCACGGTGCGGCCCGCCAGGAGCACCGGCATGCTCGGCGCCAGCCCTGCGACGAGCAGCCCCGCGAGGAACAGCGAGATCCCGGCAAGCAGCGGCGGCGTCGGCCCCCGACGGTCCGTCCACCGGCCCGCGACGAGCATCCCCACCACCCCCGCGGCCGATCCCGTCGCGAACGCGAGCGTGTACAGGCGCAGGCCGTCCAGCTCGGCGGCCACCGTCGGCATCGCCGTCGAGACCGCCAGGGACTCGAACGCCCCCAGCGCGACGTACGCCACCATGCCGATCAGCACCGTGCGCTGCGCCCGCGCGCCCAGCAGCCCGTCATGCGACCCGTCGGCCGCACCCTCGGCGGTCGCGCCGGTCACCCGAGCACCACCTTGCCGACCGTGCGGCGCTCCTCGAGCTCCCGGTGGGCCCGCGCGGCCTCCGCGAACGCCACGCGGTGGGTGAGCACGCGCCACTCGCCCGACGCGGCCCGCTCCAGGGCCCGCCGCTGGTAGTCGCGCAGGTCGCCGAACGCGGGCGCGCCCGGCCCGACGACGGCGCGGACCTCGACCGGCTGGCCGTGCGGCGTGACGGCGCTCGCGGCCACGGGGTTCGGGCTCCCGGAGGCCCAGCCCTGCACGACGAGCCGTCCGCCCGGACCGAGCAGCGCGGCGGCGTCGGCGCCGAGGTCCCCGCCGACGCCGTCGATCAGCAGCGTCGCCGCGGGCGCCCGGAGGCGCCCGAGCGCGGCACGCGCGTCCTGCGGCCAGGACGGCGCCGCGACGTCGACGACGGCGAGCGACGGCCCGGCGTCGGGCGCGAGGCCGCGCACGGCCCGGACCTTGCGCGGGCCCCCGGCCAGCGCGAGCACCCGGGCGCCCGCGGCGAGCGCCGACTGCACGAACAGCGAGCCGAGCCCGCCGGCCGCGGCGGTGATCACCACGACGTCGTCCGGTCCGGGCCGCGCGACCTCCAGCGCCATGAGCGCCATCCGGCCGGTGCCGATCATCGCGACGGCGTCGGCGAGGTCGAGACGGTCGGGGGGGCGGTGCAGGGAGTCGACCGGCGCGACGGCGAGACGGGCGTACCCGCCGCCGTCGGGCGTGGCGCCCAGGTGGGCGGCGACACGTGCCCCGAGCCAGTCGTCCCCGACGTCCGGGCCGACGGCGACCACCGCGCCGGCGACCTCGCGCCCGGGGATCGCGGGGAGGCGCGGCGCGGGCAGGGGACCGGTGGCCTCGCCGCGGCGGAGGGTGGTGTCCAGCAGGTGCACGCCGTGCACGCGGGCGGCGACGAGCACCTGGCCGGGGCCGGGCACGGGGTCGGGGACCTGCTCGAGGACGAGGGTCTCGGGCGGGCCGTAGGTGTGATGGCGGATGGCGTCCATGTCGTCATGCTGTGACCTGAACTATGGTTGAGGTCAAGGGTCGGGAGGCCGCCGCGCGGGGAGGGACACGGATCGTGCCGGAGCACGCGACCGAGAGGGTTCCGTGGGACCACGTCGAGCTGACCGTCGGGGAGGTGGCGGCGCGCAGCGGCGTCGCCGTCTCCGCGCTGCACTTCTACGAGAGGCGCGGGCTGATCGCCAGCCGTCGCACGTCGGGCAACCAGCGGCGCTACCGGCGTGACGTCCTGCGGCGGGTCTCGTTCATCCGGGTCTCCCAGCGGGTCGGTATCCCGTTGGCGCGCATCGCCGCGGCGCTCGAGACCCTGCCCGCCGACCGCG
Source organism: Isoptericola sp. NPDC056618 (assembly GCF_042792715.1). NCBI lineage: Bacteria > Bacillati > Actinomycetota > Actinomycetes > Micrococcales > Promicromonosporaceae > Isoptericola > Isoptericola sp. NPDC056618. The sequence continues at coordinate 436,869 of NZ_JBHTVZ010000002.1, forward strand.
CGCCGAACGTCCGCGACTGGGAGCGCCTGTCCAAGGCTTGGCGCACCGACCTCGACGCGCGGATCGCGCAGCTCGAGCGCCTGCGCGACGACCTCACCGACTGCATCGGGTGCGGGTGCCTGTCCCTGAGCCGGTGCGTGCTGGCCAACCCGCACGACGCGCTCGGGGACGACGGGCCGGGCCCGCGCCGGCTGCTCGTCGACGACGCGGAGTGATCCGCCCGGTGTGATCCGCCCGGTGTGACAGCCGGGGCTTGAGGGCACATGCCGCACCCTCGACGCCGCGAGCACGGACGGTCGGGACGGCTGCCGTGGTGCCGCCGTACCCTCGGGCCATGACTCACGTCCTCGTCCTCAACGGTCCCAACCTCGGTCGGCTCGGCGTGCGCGAGCCCGAGATCTACGGCCACGCGTCCATGGCCGACCTCGAGCGGGAGGCCGCGGTCTGGGGGAGCGAGCTGGGCGTCACGGTCGAGGTGCGTCAGACCGACGACGAGTCGGAGCTGGTCGGATGGCTGCACGAGGCCGTGGACACCCGCGCGCACGTGGTGCTCAACCCCGCCGCGTTCACGCACTACAGCTACGCGCTGCGCGACGCCGCGGCCCAGGTGACGACCTCCGGGCTCCTGCTCGTCGAGGTGCACCTGTCCAACCCCGCGTCGCGCGAGTCGTTCCGGCATTACTCGGTGGTAGCCGGCATCGCGACCGGGACGGTCGCGGGCTTCGGCTTCGACTCCTACCGGCTCGCCCTGAGCGCGGTGGCGCACAAGCTTCAGCCCTGAAGTCCGTCAGCTCCAGCGATTGGACTTGAGCAAAATCAAGCCCAAATGCTTGAGAGTGAGCGCACAAGCGCCTAGCCTTGAGCGATGATCGTCGTGACGGCGGACCAGCGGGGGAGCACCCGAGGCCCCGACCGTGTGCCCGAGGCCCTGGCACTCGTGGGCGCGCGGGTGGCCGGGAGGGTGGGCCTCGTGCTGCCGTTCGACCGGACGGTCGGGGACGAGCTGCAGGGCGTGCTGGCGGCGGACGACGACGGCGCCGCTCTGGCCGTCGACCTGGTCCTCGACCTCGTGCGCGACGGCGGCTGGTCCGTGGGGATCGGCCTGGGCGCCGTCGACCGGCCGCTGCCCGCGGCGTCGCGGGAGGCGTCCGGGCCGGCGTTCGTGCGGGCACGGGCTGCCGTCGACCGGGCGAAGCGGCGCGGGCGCGGCAGCGTGCCCTTGGCCGTGGTGGGGCCGGACGAGGAACCGCGCGCGACCGTCGCCGCGGACGCGCAGGCGCTCCTGCGCCTGCTCGGGGCCGTCGTCACGCGCCGTTCCGCGGCGGGGTGGGAGGCCGTCGACACGCTCGTCGGGCAGCGGGGCGCGGCGCCGCAGCGGGCCTCGGCGGCTGCGCTGGGGGTCAGCGAGCAGGCCGTGAGCCAGCGGCTGCGTGCCGCGCTGTGGGCCGAGGACGCCGCCGCCCGGCCGCTGGCGGCGCGCCTGCTGCGCGCGGCGGGCGCCGACCGCGACGATGTCCCCGACGAGGAATCGGACGACGGCCCGGACGACGCACCGGACGACGCACCGGACGACGAGGCAGGGGAGGGGCGCGCGCAGTGAGCTTCGGAGCGGTCGCGGCGGACGTCGCGGTGTGGGTCGTGGGCCTGGCCGCGAGCGTGGGCGGCGGGGCCTGGCTCGTGCCCTGGGTGCTCCGGCACGCCGAGCGCGAGCCCCAGGCGGCGGCGGAGGCGGTCGCGGTGCTGCGCGGCGGCACGTGGATCGGCCTGCTCGAGCGGCTGTGCGTCACGGGCTCGCTGCTCGCCGGCTACCCGGAGGGCGTGGCCGTGGTCGTCGCGGTCAAGGGGCTCGGCCGGTTCCCCGAGCTGCGCGAGCACCCGGTCGCGAGCGAGCGGTTCGTCGTCGGCACGCTGGCGTCGCTCGCCTGGTCGGCCGCGCTCGGTGTCGCGGGGCACGCGCTGCTGGCCGCGCTGTAGAATGTTCCGGGCCCTCTGCGGCCCGGCACGTCGACATTCGCACGACATCCGCTCAGCACCCGACCCCGAGGACGAACAAGAAACGTGGCTACCTCCAACGACATCAAGAACGGCACCGTGCTCCGCATCGACGGTCAGCTCTGGACGATCATCGAGTTCCAGCACGTCAAGCCGGGCAAGGGTGGCGCGTTCGTCCGCACCAAGATGAAGAACGTCGTGTCGGGCAAGACGGTCGACAAGACCTTCAACGCGGGCACCAAGATCGAGACCGCGAACGTGGACCGCCGCGACTTCCAGTACCTGTACATGGACGGCGCCGACTACGTGTTCATGGACACCGACACGTACGACCAGATCACCGTGCCCGGCGCCACCGTCGGCGACGCGAGCAACTACATGCTCGAGGGCATGAACATCATGGTCGCGTCCAACGACGGCACGCCGCTGTACGTCGAGCTCCCGTCGTCCGTGGTCCTGGAGATCACCTACACGGAGCCGGGTCTGCAGGGCGACCGCTCCACCGGCGGCACCAAGCCGGCCACGCTCGAGACGGGCGCGGAGATCCAGGTCCCGCTGTTCCTCGAGCAGGGCACCAAGGTCAAGGTCGACACGCGTGACGGGTCGTACCTGGGCCGCGTGAACGACTGACGGGCGCCTGCTGACATGGGTGCACGCACCAAGGCGCGCAAGCGCGCCGTCGACATCCTCTTCGAGGCGGAGCAGCGCGGGATCGACCCGCAGGTGCTCGTCGCGGACCGGGTGATCGAGCCGCACACCGAGGCCGCCGTGCCGCAGTACACCGTCGACCTCGTCGAGGGCGTCGTCGCTCACCGCGAGCGCATCGACGAGCTGCTGGCCACCTACTCCCAGGGGTGGACGGTGGAGCGGATGCCCGCGGTCGACCGCGCGCTGCTGCGGATCGGCACCTGGGAGCTGCTGTACAACGACGACGTCCCCGACGCCGTCGCGGTGGACGAGGCGGTCGACCTCGCCGGGCAGCTCTCGACGGACGACTCGCCGTCGTTCGTCAACGGCCTGCTGGGCCGGCTCGTCGACATCAAGCCGACGCTGCTGATCTGACGTCGCTCGCGACGCCGTTCCGTGCCGAACAGGCGGTTGCTCCCGGACCCACGGCCCTTGCGGCCGTGACGGCGGGAGCAACCGCCTGTTCGGCGTTCCGGGGCGGGGGCGAGGGTGGTCGTGTGACGCACGCCGCGCCCGCATGGTGGGCACGCTCACGGGTGGCGGCGGGGCGACGGGATAGGGTGGAGGCCGTCAGAACGACACCCTTTAAGCCCGTCCCGTGAGGCGGAGAAGGAGGTCGCCAGTGACTGCTGGCACCGGCATGCCCGGAACACCCGATCCGCGCGACGTCCCCGAAGGGACCGTCGTGCTCGGCGCGAGCGACGTCGCCCGCGCCCTCACCCGCATCGCGCACGAGATCGTCGAGCGCGCCAAGGGAGCCCAGGACGTCGTCCTGCTCGGCATCCCGACCCGCGGGGTCACCCTCGCCGCCCGCCTCGCGCAGCGGCTCGCGAGCATCGACCCCGGCTTCGACCCGGAGCGCGACCTCGGCGAGCTGGACGTCACGATGTACCGCGACGACCTGCGCCGCCAGCCCACCCGCGCGGTCGGCGTCACGCGGCTGCCCGCCGCGGGGATCGAGGGCAAGACCGTCGTCCTCGTCGACGACGTCCTCTTCTCCGGCCGCACGATCCGCGCCGCGCTCGACGCCATCGGCGACCTCGGCCGTCCGCAGGCCGTGCGCCTCGCCTGCCTGGTGGACCGCGGGCACCGCGAGCTGCCGATCCGTCCCGACTTCGTGGGCAAGAACCTCCCGACCGCCCAGACGGAGCGGGTGCGCGTGCTGCTCGCGGAGGTGGACGGCTCCGACGCCGTGGTGATCAGCGGGCGCGAGCCCGGCGCCGGCGCCCCGGGCGAGGGGGACCAGCGATGAGGCACCTGCTCTCCACCGCCGACCTGGCCAAGGACGAGGCGATCGAGCTCCTCGACACCGCCGCGCAGATGGCCGCGACGCAGTCCCGCGAGATCAAGAAGCTGCCGACGCTGCGCGGCCGCACCGTGGTGAACCTCTTCTTCGAGGACTCCACCCGCACCCGGATCTCGTTCGAGACGGCCGCCAAGCGGCTGTCCGCGGACGTCATCAACTTCTCGGCCAAGGGGTCGAGCGTGTCCAAGGGCGAGTCGCTCAAGGACACCGCGCTCACCCTGCACGCGATGGGCGCCGACGCCGTGGTGGTCCGCCACTGGGCCTCGGGCGCCCCGTACCAGCTCGCGCACGCGGGCTGGCTCGACGCGGCCGTGCTCAACGCCGGCGACGGCACGCACATGCACCCCACGCAGGCGCTGCTCGACGCCTACACGATCCGCCGGCACCTCGGCGGCCACGGCGGCGGCCTGCGCCGCGGCGGGGACGACGGCGTCGGCGCCGACCTCGCGGGCGTGAAGGTCGCGATCGTGGGCGACGTCCTGCACTCGCGCGTCGCCCGGGCCAACGTGTGGCTGCTGCGCACGCTGGGCGCCGAGGTGACGCTCGTGTCGCCGCCGACGCTCCTCCCGGTCGGCGTCGAGACCTGGCCGTGCCGCACGTCCTACGACCTGGACGCCACGCTCGCCGACTGGCAGCCCGACGCCGTGATGATGCTCCGCGTGCAGCGCGAGCGGATGTCCGGGGGAGCGGGGGCGTTCTTCCCGAGCCCGCTGGAGTACACCCGCTACTTCGGCCTCGACGGCCGCCGCCTGGCGCTGCTGCCCGCGCACTCGATCGTCATGCACCCCGGCCCGATGAACCGCGGGCTGGAGATCTCCGCCGAGGCGGCCGACTCGGACCGCGCCGTCATCGTGGAGCAGGTAGCCAACGGCGTCGCCGTGCGCATGGCCTCGCTCTACCTGCTGCTGTCCGGCACCGAATCGTCGGCCCCCGCGCCCGCCTCGGTGCCCGCCGCTCCGCCCGCCCCTGTCTCGAGCACCACCGAAGGGACCGCCCTGTGACCACGACCTATGTGCTGCGCGGGGCCCGTCCCCTCGGCGGCGAGCCCGCCGACGTCGTCCTCGCGGACGGCGTGATCACCCAGGTCGCCGCCCCGGGTGCCGCGGACGTGCCCGCCGGCGACGACGTCGTCGAGATCGCGGCCGACGGGCACGTGCTCCTGCCGGGGCTGGTCGACCTGCACACCCACCTGCGCGAGCCGGGCCGCGAGGACGCCGAGACGGTCGCGTCCGGCACCCGCGCGGCCGCGGCGGGCGGCTTCACCGCCGTGCACGCCATGGCCAACACGTCGCCCGTCGCCGACACCGCCGGCGTGGTCGAGCAGGTGTGGCGCCTGGGCCAGGAGGCCGGCTGGGTCGACGTGCACCCGGTCGGGGCCGTCACCGTGGGCCTGGGGGGCGAGCGCCTCGCCGAGCTCGGTGCGATGGCCGACTCCGCGGCCCGCGTCCGGGTCTTCTCCGACGACGGCAAGTGCGTGCACGACCCGATCCTCATGCGCCGCGCGCTGGAGTACGTCAAGGCGTTCGACGGCGTCGTCGCGCAGCACGCGCAGGAGCCGCGCCTCACCGAGGGCGCCCAGATGAACGAGGGCGTCGTCTCGGCCGAGATCGGCCTGGCCGGCTGGCCGGCGGTCGCCGAGGAGGCGATCATCGCCCGCGACGTGCTGCTCGCCGAGCACGTCGGCTCGCGCCTCCACGTCTGCCACCTGTCGACCGCCGGCTCGGTCGAGATCGTCCGCTGGGCCAAGGGCCGCGGCATCGACGTCACCGCCGAGGTGACGCCGCACCACCTGATCCTCACGGACGAGCTCGCCCGCACCTACGACCCCACGTACAAGGTGAACCCGCCGCTGCGCACCGCCGAGGACGTCGAGGCCGTGCGCCAGGGCCTGGCCGACGGCACGATCGACATCGTCGCCACGGACCACGCCCCGCACACCCGCGAGGACAAGGACTGCGAGTGGGGCGCCGCCGCGTTCGGCATGACCGGGCTGGAGACGGCCCTGTCGGTCGTGCAGCAGACCATGGTCGACACCGGCCGGCTCGGCTGGGCCGACGTCGCGCGCGTCCTGTCGACCAACCCCGCCCGGATCGGCCGGGTCGCGGACCACGGCCGGCCGGTCGAGGCCGGCGAGCCCGCCAACCTCACGCTGGTCGACCCGGCCGCCTCGCGGACGGTCGACGGAGCCGCCCAGGCCACCGCGAGCGGCAACACGCCCTTCGCCGGCCGCGAGCTGCCCGGCCGCGTGGTGGCGACGTTCCTGCGCGGCCGCGCCACCGTGCTCGACGGCGCGCCCGTCGAGCCCGCCGCTGCGCCGGCGGTCCAGCGGGGAGGGGCGCGATGAACCTCCCCATGCCCGTCGCGGTCGGGATCTGGGTCGTCATCGGCGTCCTGCTCCTGCTCGTGATCCTCACCGGCCGGCGCCGGCTCGCCGCCCGCACCCGGGACACCGTCCCCGTGCCTCCCGCCGTCCCCGAGGACCTCGGCGCGCTGCGCCTCGGCCCGCTCGACGCCACGTACGTCTCCTCGACCCTGGCGGGGGACTGGCTGGCGCGGGTCGGCGCCCACCACCTCGGTGACCGCTCCACCGCCCACGTGTCCGTGCACGACGCCGGCGTCCTGGTCGAGCGCGACGGTGCCCCCGACGTGTTCGCGCCCGTGGCCGCCCTGCGCGGCGTCGGGCTGGCCCCCGGCATGGCCGGCAAGTACGTCGGCGCCGACGGCCTGGTCGTCGTGACCTGGGAGGACCCGGAGCGCGACGGCGTGCCGGCGGTCGCCCTCGACACCGGCCTGCGCACCCGCCTCGCGCCCGACCGCTCCCGCCTGGTCGACGCCGTGCGCCACCTCATGACCTCCGCCCCCGCACCGAAGGACGAGCAGTGACCTCCAGCTCCCTGACCAGCTCCGCGTCGAGCGGCCCCGTGCCGAGCCGCGCGCCCGTGCCGCACGCGGCCCTCCTCGTGCTCGAGGACGGCACCGTGGCCCGCGGCCGCGCGTACGGCGCCCGCGGCGCCACCTTCGGCGAGATCGTCTTCTCCACCGGCATGACCGGCTACCAGGAGACCCTCACCGACCCCTCCTACCACCGGCAGATCGTCGTGATGACGGCCCCGCACGTCGGGAACACCGGCATCAACGACGAGGACCCGGAGTCCGGCAAGATCTGGGTCGCCGGCTACGTGCTGCGCGACCCCGCCCGCCGCATGTCCTCCTGGCGTGCGGACCGCTCCCTCGAGGAGGAGCTCGCGGCCCAGGGCGTCGTGGGCATCAGCGACGTCGACACCCGCAAGCTCACGCGCCACCTGCGCGAGCTGGGCGTCATGCGCGCCGGGATCTTCTCCGGCGACGCCCTGGTGCGCGAGGTCGCCGGCGGCACGCTCGTCGAGCGGTCGGTGCCCGAGCTGGTCGCCGAGGTGCAGGCGTCCCCGCAGATGGCGGGCGCCAACCTCTCCCCGGAGGTCACGACCGACCAGGCGTACGTCGTCGAGCCCTCGGGCGACTTCGCCGGGCGGGAGCCGCTGGCGACCGTCGTCGCCGTCGACCTGGGCATCAAGGCCATGACCCCGGCGCGGCTCGCGCAGCGGGGCGTGCGCGTGCACGTCGTGCCCCAGTCGGCCACGATCGCCGACATCGAGGCCCTGCTGCCGACCGACGGCTCGCCCACCGGCGTGTTCTTCTCGAACGGCCCCGGCGACCCCTCGTCGGCCACCCACGAGATCGAGCTGCTGCGCGGCGTGCTGGACCGCGGCATCCCGTTCTTCGGCATCTGCTTCGGCAACCAGCTGCTGGGCCGCGCCCTGGGGTACGGCACGTACAAGCTCGGGTACGGCCACCGCGGCATCAACCAGCCGGTCATGGACCGCACCACCGGCAAGGTGGAGGTCACGGCGCACAACCACGGCTTCGCCGTCGACGCGCCGCTCGACGCCGTGTCCACCGCACCGCACGACGCCGAGCGCGGCGACGGCCGCGCCTACGGCCGCGTCATCGTGTCCCACGTCGGCCTCAACGACCAGGTGGTCGAGGGGCTGACCGCGCTCGACGTGCCGGCCTTCTCCGTGCAGTACCACCCCGAGGCCGCCGCCGGACCGCACGACAGCGCCTACCTCTTCGACCGCTTCGTCGAGCTCATGACGAGCCGCGAGCCCGTGACCGTCCCCGCCGCCACGCTGGCCGCGCTGAAGGAGAACTGATGCCCCGCCGTTCCGACCTCTCCTCCGTCCTGGTCATCGGCTCCGGCCCGATCGTCATCGGCCAGGCCTGCGAGTTCGACTACTCCGGCACGCAGGCCTGCCGCGTGCTCAAGGAGGAGGGCCTGCGGGTCGTCCTCGTGAACTCGAACCCGGCCACGATCATGACCGACCCGGAGTTCGCCGACGCCACCTACGTCGAGCCGATCACCACCGAGGTGCTCACCTCGATCATCGCCAAGGAGCGCCCCGACGCACTCCTGCCCACCCTGGGCGGACAGACGGCGCTCAACGCCGCCATCGCCCTCGACGAGGCCGGCGTCCTCGAGCAGTACGACGTCGAGCTCATCGGCGCGAACATCCCCGCCATCCAGAAGGGCGAGGACCGCCAGCAGTTCAAGGACGTCGTCGCCAAGTGCGGCGGCGAGTCCGCCCGCTCCGTCATCGTGCACACCGTGGAGGAGGCCGTCGCGGCGGCCGCCGACCTCGGCTACCCGATGGTCGTGCGCCCGTCCTTCACGATGGGCGGCCTCGGCTCCGGCTTCGCGTACGACGAGCGCGAGCTGCGCCGCATCGTCGGCCAGGGCCTGCACTACTCGCCGACCACCGAGGTGCTCCTGGAGGAGTCGATCCTCGGCTGGAAGGAGTACGAGCTCGAGCTCATGCGTGACAAGGACGACAACGTCGTGGTCGTCTGCTCGATCGAGAACGTCGACCCCGTCGGCGTGCACACCGGCGACTCCGTCACTGTCGCCCCCGCGATGACGCTCACCGACCGCGAGTACCAGAAGCTGCGCGACATCGGCATCGCCGTCATCCGCGAGGTCGGCGTCGACACCGGCGGCTGCAACATCCAGTTCGCCGTCGACCCCGACACCGGGCGCGTCATCGTCATCGAGATGAACCCGCGCGTGTCGCGCTCCTCGGCCCTCGCCTCGAAGGCGACCGGCTTCCCGATCGCGAAGATCGCGGCCAAGCTCGCCGTCGGCTACACGCTCGACGAGATCCCGAACGACATCACGCGCGTCACGCCGGCGAGCTTCGAGCCCACGCTCGACTACGTCGTCGTCAAGGTGCCCCGCTTCGCGTTCGAGAAGTTCCCGGCCGCCGACCCGACGCTCACCACGACCATGAAGTCGGTGGGCGAGGCCATGGCGCTGGGCCGCAACTTCACCGAGGCGCTCGGCAAGGCCCTGCGCTCGATCGACAAGGGCGGGGTCTCGTTCCACTGGGACGGCGACGCGCCGTCCGGGGCGGAGCTCGACCAGCTGCTCGCCGAGATCGTGCGACCCACCGAGCACCGCATGGTCGGCGTGCAGCAGGCCCTGCGGGCGGTCGTCGCCGGGCACACGACGCTCGAGGCCGTCTTCGACGCGACGAAGATCGACCCCTGGTTCCTCGACCAGATCCTGCTGATGAACGAGGTCGCCGCCGAGGTGGCCGCGGGCCCGACCCTCACCGAGGACGTGCTGCGCCGCGCCAAGCGGCACGGCCTGTCCGACGTGCAGGTCGCACGGCTGCGCGGCATGGGCCCGGCGGGCGAGGCCACCGTCCGCGAGGTGCGGCGCGCGCTCGGCGTCCGGCCGGTCTACAAGACGGTCGACACCTGCGCCGCCGAGTTCGCGGCCCGCACGCCGTACCACTACTCGTCCTACGACGAGGAGACCGAGGTGGCGCCCCGCGAGCGCGAGGCCGTCATCATCCTGGGCTCCGGCCCGAACCGGATCGGCCAGGGCATCGAGTTCGACTACTCGTGCGTGCACGCCGCCCTGACCCTGTCCGAGCGGTACGAGACCGTCATGGTCAACTGCAACCCGGAGACCGTCTCGACGGACTACGACACCTCCGACCGCCTGTACTTCGAGCCGCTCACGTTCGAGGACGTCCTCGAGGTCTACGAGGCCGAGCTCGCCGCCGGGCCGGTCAAGGGCGTGATCGTGCAGCTCGGCGGGCAGACGCCGCTCGCGCTCGCGCAGCGCCTGGCGGACGCCGGCGTCCCGATCCTCGGCACCTCGCCCGAGGCCATCGACGCCGCCGAGGACCGCGGCATCTTCGGCCAGGTGCTGCTCGACGCCGGCCTGCCCGCGCCCGCGTTCGGCACGGCCCGCTCGCTGGGCCAGGCCCGCGACGTGGCCGAGACGATCGGCTACCCGGTGCTGGTGCGCCCGTCGTACGTGCTCGGCGGCCGCGGCATGGAGATCGTGTACTCCGCCGAGCAGCTCACGGAGTACGTCGAGCGGGCGCTCACGGCCGCCGCCGCGGACGAGCGCACGGCCGGCGGCCTGCTGCCCGCGCCGCTGCTCATCGACCGCTTCCTCGACGACGCGATGGAGATCGACGTCGACGCCCTGTACGACGGCGAGGAGATGTTCCTCGGCGGCGTCATGGAGCACATCGAGGAGGCCGGCATCCACTCCGGCGACTCCGCGTGCGTGCTGCCGCCGGTCTCGCTGTCGACGGCCGAGATCGAGCGGATCCGCCGCTCCACCGAGGCGATCGCCAAGGGGGTCGGCGTGCGCGGCCTGCTCAACGTGCAGTACGCGCTCGTCTCGGACGTCCTGTACGTGCTCGAGGCGAACCCGCGCGCGTCGCGCACCGTCCCCTTCGTGTCCAAGGCGACGGGCACCTCGATGTCCAAGGCGGCGGCCCGGGTGATGGTCGGCGAGTCGATCGCCGAGCTGCGCGCGGCCGGCGTCCTGCCCGCCGAGGGCGACGGCGGCACGCTCGACCTCGGGGCGCCGCTGGCGGTCAAGGAGGCCGTGCTGCCGTTCAAGCGGTTCCGGACCGCCGAGGGCCAGGTCGTCGACACGGTGCTCGGTCCGGAGATGCGCTCCACCGGCGAGGTCATGGGCTTCGACAAGGACTTCCCGCACGCCTTCGCGAAGTCGCAGGCCGCCGCGTTCGGCGGGCTGCCCACCACGGGCCGCGTGTTCGTGTCGGTCGCCGACCGCGACAAGCGCTCGATCATCTTCCCGGTGAAGCGGCTCGCGGAGCTGGGCTTCGAGGTGCTCGCCACCTCCGGCACGGCGCAGGTGCTGCGGCGCAACGGCATCGGCAGCACGGTGGTGCGCAAGTTCTCCGAGGGCCGCGGTGCCGACGGCGAGCCGACGATCGTCGACCTCATCAGCGACGGCAGCGTCGACCTCGTGGTCAACTCGCCGTCCGGCCAGGGCGCGCGCGCCGACGGCTACGAGATCCGCGCCGCGACGACGGCGGCGGACAAGCCGATGATCACCACGGTGGACCAGCTCGCCGCGGCGGTGCAGGGCATCGAGGCGGTCCGCGGCGGCCCGTTCGACGTCGCGAGCCTCCAGGAGCACACGACGGCGACGCGGGAGCGGCTCGGCGCCGCGGTGACGGCGGGGGCGTCGGCATGAGCGCCGCGCCCATGCCCCGTGCCTCCTCGGCGCCCTTCGGCGCGCGGCTCGCCGCGGCGATGGACGCCCACGGGCCGCTGTGCGTGGGCATCGACCCGCACGCGTCGCTGCTCGCGGCCTGGGGGCTGGGCGACGACGCCGCCGGGGTCCGCGAGTTCGGCCTGCGGGTCGTGGACGCGCTCGGCGGGCGGGTCGCGGCCTTCAAGCCGCAGGCCGCGTTCTTCGAGCGGCACGGCTCGGCCGGGGTCGCCGCGCTGGAGGACGTGATCGCCGCGTCCCGGGCCGTCGGCACGCTGACGATCGTCGACGCCAAGCGCGGCGACATCGGCTCGACGATGGGCGCCTACGCCGACGCGTTCCTCGCGGACGGCTCGCCCCTCGCCGGCGACGCCGTGACGGTGTCGCCGTACCTGGGCTTCGGCTCGCTGGCCCCGGCCGCCGAGCTGGCCGCCCGCACCGGGCGCGGCATCTTCGTGCTGTGCCTCACCTCCAACAAGGAGGGGCACGAGGTGCAGCACGCCGTCGGGCCCGACGGCGTGAGCGTCGCGGCGTCGGTCGCCGCCCAGGCGGCCGTGCTGAACGCGGGGGCCGTCGCCGAGGGGCTGCCGATGGGCTCGGTCGGGCTCGTCGTCGGCGCCACGGTCGGCGACGCCGCCCGCGAGACCGGCACGGACCTCGTGGCCGTGCACGGGCCGCTGCTCGCGCCCGGCGTGGGTGCCCAGGGCGCGGGGGAGCGGGAGCTCGCCTCGGCCTTCGGGGACGCGCGGCGACAGGTGCTCGCCTCGTCGTCCCGCGGCGTCCTCGCGGCGGGGCCCGACGCCGAGGGGCTGCGGGCGGCCGCCGCGTCCGCGGTGGCGGACGCGCGGGCCGCGCTGCGTCCCTGACGCCGGTCGTCCGGACGACGGGCCCGCCCCTCACGGGGTCGGGCCCGTCGTCGTCTCCGCGGTGCTGGCTCCGGGTGCTGACGTCAGGCGCCGGCGTCAGGTCCCGGTGACCTGCCAGACGGACACGTGCCGCTCGCTGTCGGCGGTGAAGGGCGTGCGGTCCCAGTCCTCCCAGCGGTGCACCAGGCGCATCCCGGCGATCCGCGCCATGAGGTCCAGCTCGGCCGGCCAGACGTACCGGAACGGCAGCCACCGGAACCGGCCCGAGCCGTCCCGGCCGACGGTCACGTGGTTCGACGTGAACCGCTGGGTGACCACGTCGATCCGGTCGAAGCCCACGTACCCGCCGCCGGCGTCGTCGGGCGCGACCGTGAACGGCACGGTGTCCTGCCCGGGCGGCATGCGCCGCAGGGGCGGCACCCCGACCTCGACCACGAAGTGCCCGCCGGGGCGCAGGTGCGCCGCCGCGGTCCGGAAGCAGTCCACCTGGCCGTCCTGCGTCGTGACGTTGCCGATGGTGTTGAAGACGAGGTACGCGACGGCGAACTCGCCCGGCACGCGGGTGCTCGTCATGTCGCCGATCGTCACCTCGACGCGCTCGCCGCCGGGCTTGTCCGCGACGCGCGCCGCCATGGCCCGGGACAGCTCGATGCCGTGCACGGGCACGCCGCGGCGCGCGAGAGGTGCGGCGACGCGGCCGGTGCCGACGGCGAGCTCGAGGGCGGCGCCGTCGCCCGCGAGGCCGGCGAGCAGGTCGACCGTGCGTCCGACGACCGCCGGGTCGAACTCGTCGTCGGTCGAGGAGTCGTAGGAGGAGGCGACGCTCTCGGGGAACCACCCGTCCTCGATGGCGTCCGGGATGGCGTCCGGGATGGCGTCCGGGGTCGTCCTAGGGTCAGTCGGCATGCACCGACCGTAGGCCGCGGCGCACGAGCCGCAGGAGTCTTTTCCGTGCAGGCGTGCGACCTGCGACGATGTCGTGACCCGAATGCCGCTTTCCTCCCGGTCGGACGGCGATCGGTGCGGCGCTACGGATTGCCGCCTCCGCAGGTCGTGGCTACTTTCGAGGGAGCAGTTCCCTCACAGGCGGACCGACAGAGTAGGTGACTTGCGTGGCTCTCCCCCCTCTCACCCCGGAACAGCGTGCTGCGGCCCTCGAGAAGGCGGCCGAGGCTCGGCGCGTCCGCGCGGAGATCAAGAACCGGTTGAAGTACTCCCAGGGCTCCCTCAAGGACGTGATCGAGAAGGGGCAGAAGGACGACGTCGTGGGCAAGCTCAAGGTCGTCTCGCTGCTCGAGTCGCTCCCCGGGGTCGGTAAGGTGAAGGCCCGGGCGATCATGGAGGAGATCGGGATCGCCGAGACCCGCCGGGTCCGCGGCCTCGGGCCGCACCAGGCTTCGGCGCTCATCGAGAGGTTTGGCTGACATTTCCGCACCACCCGCCGGCAGTCCGGCACCGCAGCAGGCCCCTGTCACGGCGGACGCGGGAGCGCCGTCGGCGCGCCTGACCGTGCTGGCCGGGCCGACGGCCGTCGGCAAGGGCACGGTCTCGGCCGACGTGCGCGCCCGCTACCCGCAGGTGTGGCTGTCGGTGTCGGCGACGACCCGGCCGCCGCGCCCCGGCGAGGTGCACGGCGTGCACTACCTGTTCGTCTCGCCCGAGGAGTTTGACCGGATGGTCGCCGAGGGGGAGATGCTCGAGTGGGCGGTGGTGCACGGCCGGCACCGGTACGGCACCCCCCGGGGGCCGGTCGAGGAGCATCTCGCTGCCGGCGTGCCCACCCTGCTGGAGATCGACCTGCAGGGGGCGCGCCAGGTGCGCGAGGCGGTCACGGCGAGAGGGCTCGCCGCGCAGTTCGTCTTCCTCGCCCCGCCGAGCTTCGACGAGCTCGTGCGGCGCCTGGTCGGGCGCGGCACGGAGGACGCGGAGGAACGTGAGCGACGCCTGACCACGGCGCGGACCGAGCTCGCCGCCGAGGCCGAGTTCGACGTGACGATCGTCAACGACGACGTCACCCACGCCACGGACCGGCTCGCGAGGGTGATGGGTGTGACGTCCGCCGCACCCCGGGTCGCCCTGTAGGGCACCGGCTGGGGGTCCGCGCCCGACCGCAGGTAGGATGGACCGCTGACCCCCTGACATCGCGTCACCGCGGCCGTCAGCGAACCCGTCACCGAACTTTGTCTGGAGTGTGACCCATGGCCGGAACCGTGGCCCAGCCCATCGGCATCACCGACCCGCCCATCGACGAGCTGCTCGAGCGCACCGACTCGAAGTACGGCCTCGTGCTGTACGCATCCCAGCGCGCCCGCCAGATCAACGCCTACTACTCGCAGCTCAACGAGGGCCTGCTCGAGAACGTGGGCCCGCTGGTCGAGACCCGCAACCAGGAGAAGCCGCTCTCCATCGCCATGCGCGAGATCAACGAGGGCCTGCTCACCTCGACCCCGGTCGAGGAGAAGCCCGAGGCCGCCGCGGAGCCGGTCGCCGAGCCCGGCGACGAGATCACCTTCTGACGGCACGGCGCCGGTCGGCGACCGGCGCCACCCTGCGGCGACGAGGTAGCGCGCGATGAGGATCCTGCTCGGCGTCAGCGGCGGCATCGCCGCGTACAAGGCCGTGCTGCTGCTGCGGCTCCTGCGCGAGGACGGCCACGCGGTCCGGGTGATCCCGACCGCGTCCGCCCTGCGTTTCGTGGGCGCGCCGACGTTCGAGGCGCTGTCCGGCGAGCCGGTCACGGACGAGGTCTTCGAGGACGTCGCGCACGTCCCCCACGTGGCGCTCGGACAGGGCGCCGACCTCGTCGTCGTGGCGCCCGCGACGGCGGACCTGCTCGCCCGGGCGGCGACCGGCCGGGCCGACGACCTCCTCACCTCGACCCTCCTCACCGCACGCTGCCCGGTCGTGATGGCCCCCGCCATGCACACCGAGATGTGGGAGCACCCCGCCACCCGCGCCAACGTGGCGACGCTGCGCGAGCGGGGCGTCACGGTGATCGAGCCGGAGAGCGGCCGTCTCACCGGCGCGGACACCGGCCCGGGGCGCCTGCCCGAGCCGGAGGAGATCGCGCGTGCAGCCCTCGCGGCCGCGGCGTCCGCCGCCTCCTCGACGACCGGGGACGGGCCTCCCGGCGACCTGTCCGGTCGCACCGTGGTCGTCTCCGCGGGGGGCACCCGCGAGCCGATCGACCCGGTGCGCTTCATCGGCAACAGGTCCAGCGGGCGCCAGGGTGCCGCGCTGGCCGAGGCGGCCCGCGCCCGAGGCGCCGCGGTCACGCTCGTGGCCGCCAACCTGGACGACGCCGTGTGCGAGGCCGCGCGCGGGGCCGGCGTCGTCGTCGTGCCCGTGGAGACCACGGCCGAGCTGCGCGACGCCGTGCGTGCGGGCGCGTCGGGCGCCGACGTCGTCGTGATGGCGGCGGCGGTGGCCGACTTCCGCCCGGCCGACGTGCCGGACGCCAAGATCAAGAAGGTGCCGGGCGAGGGCCCGGCACCCATCACGCTCGTCGAGAACCCGGACGTGCTCGCCGAGCTCGCGCACGACCGGCTGCGCCCCGGCCAGCTCGTCGTGGGCTTCGCGGCCGAGACCGGCGACGCGGCGGGCTCCGTGCTCGAGCACGGGCGCCGCAAGGCGCTGCGCAAGGGCGCGGACCTCCTCGCGGTGAACGCCGTGGGCGGCGGGCGCGGCTTCGGCGCCCCCACCAACGCCGTCACGGTGCTCGACGGCCGCGGCGAGGTCGTGACCGAGGCCGCAGGGTCGAAGCGCGAGGTCGCGGACGCCATCTGGGACGCCGTGACGAAGACGCTGCCCGGCATCTGAGATTCACCCCAGCATGTGAGACATTTCCCGTCTCGAGGGCCCGACGGGGCGGACTGTTCCCCGTAGGCTGTCCGCCATGACCGATGCGCTGCGCCTCTTCACGTCAGAGTCCGTGACCGAGGGCCACCCGGACAAGGTCTGCGACCAGATCTCCGACGCGATCCTCGACGCGCTGCTCGCGCAGGACCCGCGCTCGCGCGTGGCGGTGGAGACGATGGTGACCACGGGCCTCGTGCACGTGGCGGGCGAGGTCACGACCGACGCGTACGTCGAGATCCCGCAGATCGTCCGCGAGGTGGTCCGCCGCATCGGGTACACGTCCTCCGCGATCGGGTTCGACGGCGACTCCTGCGGCGTCTCCGTGTCGATCGGGCAGCAGTCGCCCGACATCGCGCAGGGCGTCGACAAGAGCCTCGAGGAGCGCGACGACGCCTCCGGCCCGGGCCTCGACCGCGACCCGCTCGACGCGCAGGGCGCGGGCGACCAGGGCCTGATGTTCGGGTACGCCACCGACGAGACGCCGTCCCTGATGCCGCTGCCCATCTGGACGTCGCACCGGCTCGCGGAGCGGCTCTCGGCCGTGCGGCGCTCGGGCGAGCTGCCCGGGCTGCGCCCCGACGGCAAGACCCAGGTGACGGTCGCGTACGACGGCGACCGACCGGTGCGCGTCGACACCGTCGTGCTGTCCACGCAGCACGACGCCGACATCGTGCAGGAGAAGCTGCAGCGCGAGGTCGCGGACGTCGTCATCGCGCCGGTGCTGGCCCAGGTGGCCCAGGAGACCGGCGTCGGGACGACGGACGCGCGCCTCATCGTCAACCCCACCGGCAAGTTCGTCGTGGGCGGGCCGCAGGGCGACGCCGGCCTCACCGGGCGCAAGATCATCGTCGACACATACGGCGGCATGGCGCGGCACGGGGGCGGCGCCTTCTCCGGCAAGGACCCGTCGAAGGTCGACCGGTCCGCCGCGTACGCGATGCGCTGGGTCGCGAAGAACGTCGTCGCGGCCGGGCTGGCGCGCCGGTGCGAGGTGCAGGTCGCGTACGCGATCGGCAAGGCGCACCCGGTGGGGCTGTACGTCGAGACGTTCGGGACGGAGACGGTGGCCACCGAGCGGATCGCCGCGGCCATCGAGAGCGTCTTCGACCTGCGCCCGGCGGCGATCATCCGCGACCTGGACCTGCTGCGCCCCGTGTACGCCCAGACGGCCGCCTACGGACACTTCGGCCGCGACCTGCCCGGGTTCACCTGGGAGCGCACGGACCGCGTCGACGCGCTGCGGGCTGCGGTCTGATCGCTCGTGGGTGCCGTCACTTCGGCGGCGGCCGCGTGGTGGCAAGGTTCCTGCGCGCGGACGCGTTCACGGGCGCCTGGGCGCCCTCCACTTCGGGAGGGATACGTCCGCGCGCAGGAACCTCGCCACCACGCTCTCCCTTCGTCCGACGGATTCGTCGATCGACCCGTCGAGACCACGGCGTCGGCGAGGCGTGATGGGATGGCCCCGTGACTGAGACCTCCGAGCCCGAGCAGCCTGCGCTGCTCGGGCTCGACGACGTCCCGGCCCCGCGCGGAGCCGGGGCGAAGGGGCGCCGCAAGGCCGGCAAGGTGGCCCTGGGGGCGACGCCGGTGGCCGACGACCTGCCCGTCGCGCGGGTCGCGCTCGACCTGCAGCCCGCGCACCTGGACCGCCCGTACGACTACCTGGTGCCCGCCCCCATGGCCGACGACGCCCGGCCGGGGGTGCGGGTGCGCGCCCGGTTCGGGCCGCAGGAGGTGGCGGGGTACGTCGTGGAGCGTCGCGAGACGTCCGACCACGACGGGCGGCTCGTGCCGCTCAAGCGCGTCGTCTCGCCCGACCCGGTCCTGTCGGACCCGGTGCTGCGGCTGGCTCGCGCCGTCGCGGACCGGTACGCGGGCACGCTCGCCGACGTGCTGCGCCTCGCGGTGCCGCCGCGGCACGCGCGTGTCGAGAAGGAGGTGCTCGCCTCTCTGGTGGAGCCCGACGAGGAACCGGCACGGGGCGACGAGAGCGCCGGCGCCGACGATGCCCAGGACCGCTCCCAGGACGCCTCTGAGGGCGCTCAGAGCGCCTCGGGGACGCCGGCGGGGGATCGGGGGGCGCCGCGGGCCGTCCGTCGCGTGGCGGCGGGATCCACGTCGGCCTGGTCGTCGTACCTGGGCGGCGAGGCGTTCTGCCGCCACCTGCTGGCCGGGCAGGCGCCGCGCGCCGTGTGGACGCCCCTGCCCGGCCTGGCGCCGCCGACCGACGACGGTCCGGCGCGCGTGCCGCACTGGGCGGCGGCCGTCGCGCAGGCGGCCCGCGCCACGGTCGCCGGGGGCCGGCGCGTCCTCGTCGTCGCGCCGGACGCCCGCGACGTCGAGCGCGTCGTGGCCGCCCTCGGCGGGGCCGGGCTCGACGACGTCGTGCGGCTCCTCGCCGACGACGGACCCGCCCCGCGCTACCGCGCCTTCCTCCGCGCCCGGCACGGGCTGGCCGACGTCGTCGTCGGGACGCGGGCCGCCATGTTCGCCTCGGTGCCGGACCTCGGGCTCGTGGTGCTGTGGGGGGACGGCGAGGACACGCTCGCGGAGCCGCACGCCCCCTACCCGCACGCCCGCGACGTGCTCGCCCTGCGCAGCGACCTGGAGGACGCCGCCTACCTGCTGGCGTCGCCGGGGCGGACCGTGCAGGCGCAGGCCCTCCTGGCGTCCGGGTGGGCGCGCGAGATCGTCGCGCCCCGGGACGTGCTGCGCGCCCGCGCCCCCCGCGTACGCGCCCTCACGTCGGTCGAGCTCGCCGCCGAGGGCCCGGGAGCCGCCGCCCGGCTGCCGACCGCCGCCTGGCGGGCCGCCCGCGACGGGCTGACCCGCGGGCCCGTCCTCGTCCAGGTGCCGCGCACCGGCTACCTGCCCGTCGTCGCGTGCGCGCGGTGCCGCACCGCCGCCCGCTGCGCCGCCTGCCACGGCCCGCTCGGCATGACCCGCACCGGCAGCGCGCCCCAGTGCTCCTGGTGCGGCCGGCTCGCCGGCGGCTGGCGCTGCGAGGAGTGCGGCGACACCCACCTGCGCGCCGTCCGCGTCGGGTCGGACCGCACCGCCGAGGAGCTCGGCCGGGCGTTCGCGGGCACTCCCGTGCGCGTGTCCGCGTCCTCGGCGCCCGCCGGGGTGCTCGACCGGGTCGGGCCCGAACCGGCCCTGGTCGTCGCGACCCCGGGCGCCGAGCCCGTCGCCGACGGGGGGTACGCCGTCGCGCTCCTGCTCGACGCCGCCGTGGCCACCGCGGGCACGGGCCTCGCCACGGCGACGGAGGCGCTGCACCGGTGGCTCGCTGCCGCGGCCCTCGTGCACCCGTCCCGCGCCGGTGGACAGGTGCTCCTCGTCGGCGACGCGGCCCCCGCCCCGACCGGGGCGCTCGTGCGCTACGACCCCGGTGGCCTGGCCGACCGGGAGCTCGCCGAGCGTCGCGAGCTCGCGCTGCCGCCCGCGGTCCGTGTCGCGTCCGTCACCGGGGACCGGGGCGCCGTGGACGCCGTCGTCGGCCGGGTGGCGCTCGCGGGCCCCGACACGGTCCTGGGGCCCGTCGAGCAGCCCGACGCCGACCCGCGGCGCGGCGCCACGCTCGAGCCCCAGGTGCGCACCGTGCTGCGCGTCCCCCTCGCCCAGGGCGGCGAGCTCGCCGCCCAGCTGCGCGCCTCCCTCGCCGTCCGGTCCGCCCGCCGGGAGGGCGGCGCCGTCCGCGTCCAGGTCGACCCGAAGGAGATGCTCTGATGGCTCCTGCCCCCGCCGAGGCCCTCGTCGACACGGTGGTGCTCGACTTCGGCAACGTGCTCGTCGGCTGGGACCCCTACGGGGCGTTCCCGGGGCGCACGCGTGCCGAGGTGGACGCCTGGATGGCGGACGTCGACTTCCCGGCCCTCAACCTCGCCCAGGACGCCGGGCGCAGCTGGTCCGAGGCCCGCGCGGGCCTGGCCGACCGGCCCCACCTGCAGCCCCTGCTCGACGAGTACGTGGCGGGCTTCCCCGGCACCCTGACCGGACCCGTCCCGGGCTCGGAGGAGCTCGTCGACGAGCTGTCGGCCGCCGGAGTGCGCCTCCTCGGGCTCACCAACTGGTCGGCCGAGCTGTTCGGGCACGCCGCCGGGGCGGCCCCGGCGACGACGCGCATGGAGCACGTGGTGGTGTCCGGGCAGGTGGGGCTCGCGAAGCCCGACCCGGCGATCTTCCGGCACCTGACGGACACGCACGACGTCGACCCCGCGCGCGCCGTCTTCGTCGACGACAGCCCCGCCAACGTCGCGGTCGCCCGCGAGCTGGGCTTCCACGCCGTCCGTTTCACCGACACCACGGCGCTGCGCGCCGCCCTGCGCGACCGGGGCCTCCCTGTCGGCAGGTAGGCGGCACGAGCACGAGGGAGGACGTCGACCGGACGGCCACGGCGCCGGCCGAGGGCCCGCGCCCCCTCGCGCCCTCGGCCGGGCCACCCCGCTGCCGTGCCGCTCGACGACGCCCCGGCGCTCGCGGACCGGGACCTGCTCGCCCGACTACGATCGGGTGGTGCGCCTGCTCTTCGCCGGAACCCCCGACCCTGCCGTCCCGTCCCTGCGCGCCCTGCTGGCGTCGCGTCACGAGGTCGTCGCCGTCCTGACCCGGGCGGACGCGCCCGCCGGACGCGGCCGCCGGCTCGTGCCCAGCCCGGTGCGCCTCGCGGCCGAGGAGGCCGGGATCCCGGTCCTCACCGAGCGCCCCCGCGGGGAGGAGTTCCTCGCGACGCTGCGCGAGCTCGACGTCGACGCCGCGCCCGTCGTCGCGTACGGGCACCTCCTGCGCGCCGACGTGCTCGCCGTCCCGCGCCTCGGCTGGGTCAACCTGCACTTCTCCGTCCTGCCCGCGTGGCGCGGGGCCGCCCCCGTGCAGCACGCCGTGCTCGCCGGGGACGAGGTCACCGGCGCCACGACGTTCCTCCTCGACGAGGGCATGGACACCGGCCCGGTGCTCGGCACCGCCACGGAGACGATCCGCCCCCGCGACACCTCCGGCGACCTGCTCGGCCGGCTCGCCACGAGCGGCGCCGACCTGCTCGTCGCGACCCTCGACGCCCTCGAGGACGGCAGCCTCGCCCCCCAGCCGCAGCCGGCCGACGGCGCCTCCCTCGCGCCCAAGGTGACGACCGACGACGCCCGCGTCCGCTGGGACGACCCCGCCCTCGCCGTCGACCGCCGGATCCGCGCCGTCACGCCCGCCCCCGGGGCGTGGACCACCCTGCCGCCCACCGGCGGGCTCGACGCCGCCCCGGGCGCCCGCCTCGGCCTCGGCCCGGTCACGCCGCGACCCGACGTCACCGACCTCGCCCCGGGCGAGGTGCGCCCCGGCAAGAAGGAGGTCCTCGTCGGGACCGCCACGCACGCCGTCGCGCTCGGGCACGTGCAGCCCGTCGGCAAGAAGCCGATGCCCGCCGCGGACTGGGCGCGCGGCGCGCGCGGCCTCTTCACCGGCCACGCCGGCGACGCCGCCCTGCGCCTCGGGCAGGACGCCCGATGAGCGCCGACCGCCGGGGCACGGGCCACGGGGGCACCAGGGGGAACGGGCGGGACGACCAGCGCCAGGGACAGCGCGACAGCAAGGGCCGTCAGCGCAGCGCCGCCCGCACCCGCGGCGAGACGCACCGCAGCGCCCAGGCGCCCGGCGAGCGGCGCCGCCGCACCGACCCCGCCCGCACCGCGGCGTACGACGTCCTGCGCCAGGTGGACGGCTCCGACGCGTACGCCAACCTCGTGCTCCCGCCCCTGCTCCGCGAACGCAGGATCGCCGGCCGCGACGCCGCGTTCGCCACCGAGCTCGCGTACGGCACCCTGCGCCTGCGCGGACGCTACGACGCGATCCTCGCCCGCTGCGTGACCCGCCCCCTCGACCAGCTCGACCCCGAGGTGCTCGACGTCCTCCGCCTCGGCACGCACCAGCTCCTGGGGATGCGCGTCCCGTCCCACGCGGCCGTCTCCGAGACCGTCGCGCTCGCCCGCGACCGCGTGGGCGCCGGACCTGCCCAGATGGTCAACGCCGTCCTGCGCGCCGTCGGACGCACGCCCCTCGAGGACTGGCTCGCCCGCCTCACCGAGGAGGCGCCCGACACCGTCACCGGGCTCGCCACGGTCGGTTCGCACCCCGTCTGGATCGCCAGGGCCCTGCGGGAGGCGCTCGCGGGCCACGGACGCGGCCCCGACGAGATCGCCGACCTGCTCGAGGCGGACAACGCCGCGCCCCGCGTGACCCTCGTCGCGCGCCCCGGCCTCGCGGCGCCCGACGTGCTCCAGGAGCAGGCCCACGGCGCCGACGTGCGGCTCGAGCCGGGCCGCTGGGCGCCCACCGCGCTCGTCCTCGCCGGCGGCAGCGACCCCGCCGCGCTGCCGGCCGTCGCGGACGCCCGCGCCGGCGTCCAGGACGAGGGCTCGCAGCTCGTCACCCTCGCACTCGCAGGCGCCCCGCTCGACGGCACCGACGCGCGCTGGCTCGACCTCTGTGCCGGTCCGGGCGGGAAGGCCGCGCTCCTCGCGGCGCTCGGGGGGGAGCGGGGCGCCACCCTCGTCGCCAACGAGGTGCAGCCGCACCGCGCCCGCCTCGTCGAGCGGGCCCTGCGCGCCGTGCCGGACGGCGTCGTCGAGCGCGTGCGCACCGGCGACGGTCGGGAGGTCGGCACCGAGGAGCCCGCCGCCTACGACCGCGTCCTGGTCGACGCCCCCTGCACCGGGCTCGGCGCCCTGCGTCGTCGCCCCGAGTCGCGCTGGCGCCGCACCCCGGCCGACCTGGGCACGCTGACGGTGCTGCAGCGCGAGCTGCTCGCCTCCGCCCTCGACGCGGTGCGTCCCGGCGGCGTCGTCGCGTACGTCACCTGCTCCCCGCACCTGGCGGAGACGCGGCTCGTGGTCGACGACGTGCTGCGCCGCCGGGACGACGCGGAGCGCATCGACGCGCGGTCGGCGGTGCGCGACGCGCTGGTGCCCGGTGCGGACATCGATCTCGGTGCCTCGGACGGCGGCGCGCACGGGCTGGACGTGCAGCTGTGGCCGCACGTGCACGGCACCGACGCGATGCACCTCACGCTGCTGCGGCGCCGGGGGTAGTGGCTGCATTGCCAGATTTCTCTTGCACTCCCGTGCGTGTCGGAATAACCTGACGGTCGGAACGGTCAGGAAATCCTGACAGGCAGGGAGGCGAGATGACCGGCACGGGACGATGGACGACGGCGCACAGCGCCCGCGACCTCGGCGCGTTCGCCCGCCAGGTGCGCCGGCGTCGCGGGCTCAGCCAGGCCGCCCTCGCGGACGAGCTCGGCGTGACGCGGCAGTACGTCTCGGAGGTGGAGTCGGGCGTCGAGAACCTCTACATCACCAGGCTCTTCGAGATCTTCGACGAGCTCGGTGTCGAGGTCCGGCTCGCGGAGCGGGGTGACGCATGACCGAGCTCGACGCCTGGCTCTACGGGTCGCGGGTGGCGAGGTTCCGTGCCCGCGACCTGGGGCGCGCCACGCCGCGGGTCGAGCTGGAGTGGGACGCCGGAGCGGCGCGGCGGTGGGGCCACGGCTCCCGCGTGCTCTCGCACCTGCTCCCGGTCGACCCCGACGCGCCGCCGCCGCCCGCCCGGGTGTCGGCGTGGCTGGACGGGCTCATGCCGGAGGGGCGGATCCGCGAGCACATGGCGATCGACGCGGGGGTGGACCCGGAGAACCCGGTGGCGTTCTTCCGCGCCTACGGGGGCGACACCGTGGGCGCGCTCGTCTTCGTGGCGCCCGGCGCGGAGCCGGAGCCCGACCGCCGGCCAGGCACGCCGCTCGACGACGCCGGCGTCGGCGCCATGCTGCGTGCGAGCGTGGCCCGCGCGGGCGGTCAGGGCCGCGCGCAGCGGCTCACCAGCTCCCTGCCGGGCATGGAGCCGAAGATCGGCCTCGTGCGCGACGGGGCGGGATGGCGGCGGGCCGGCGCGGACCAGCCGACCACGCACATCCTCAAGGTCGCCCGCGAGGCGGGCTCGCCGACCGCCGACCTCGTCGACACGGAGGCCGCGGCCCTCGACCTGGCGCGCCGCGTGGGGCTCACGACGATCGACGCGCACGTGCAGACCTTCGACGGCGAGCGTGCGATCGTCGTCTCCCGGTACGACCGGGCCGTGGCACCCGGCGAGCCCGGGGTGCGGCGGGTGCACCAGGAGGACGCGGCGCAGGCGCTCGGCATCAACACCCGCGACCCCGAGCGCAAGTTCCAGCACGGGCGCACGCTGCCCTCCCTGGCCCGGATCGCCCGCACGCTGCGCGACGACGGCGCCCGGCCCGACGGCCTGCTCGCCCTCACGACCCTGAACCTGGCGGTCGGGAACACCGACGCGCACGCGAAGAACGTCTCGGTGCTCCGGCGCGCGGACGGCACCGTCGCGCTCGCGCCCGCCTACGACGTGTCCATGCACCTGCACCACGCGCACGCGTCGCGGGTCTTCGCGATGGACGTGTCCGGGGAGCGCGACATGGACCGCATCACGGCCGCGCACCTCCTCGCGGAGGGGGAGTCGTGGGGCCTGCCTCGCCGCCGTGCCCTGCGCGCCGTGGCGGCCACGCTCGACGGCCTGCGCACCGGGCTCGAGGAGATCGACCGCGACGCCCACCCGGGCGTGGGGCCCGAGGCGTGGCGGACCGTGGAGGACCGCACCGACGCGCTGCGTGCCGGCCTGCCCTCCTGAGGCGCGCAGGGCGCGTCAGACGAGGGTGAGCTGCAGCAGCGTGGTGCTCACGGTGCGGCCGTGCTTGACCCCGACGTCGCGCAGCACGCCGGCGACCTCGAAGCCGAACCGGCGGTGCAGGGGGAGCGAGCCGGCCGCCGCGGGGTCGTCGGCCACGACGGCCACGACCTGCCGCACGCCGGCGCGCGAGCATGCCTCGAGCAACGCCGTCATGAGCAGCGAGCCGACGCCGCGTCCCTGGGCCGTGGGGGCGAGGTAGATCGTGTCCTCCACCGTGTACCGGTAGGCGGCCTTGGGACGCCAGGGGGACGCGTACGCGTAGCCGACGACGGCCCCGTCGATCTCGGCCACGAGGAACGGCAGGCCGCGGGCGTCCAGGTCCACGAGGCGCTGGCGCCACGCGGCGACGTCGGGGGCCTGCTCGTCGAACGTCACGGCCGTGCCGGTGACGTACGGCTCGAGGATGGCGGCGACGGTGGGCAGGTCGTCGGCGACGGCGGCACGCACGACCGGGGGCGCGACGGCCGTCGTCGGCGACGGCTCGGTGGGGGAGGGGAGCGGTGGCACGGGGCGAGCGTAGTGGCTGCGCCGCCTACGCTGGGCGCATGCCTGCGCTGATCAACCCGAGCATCCTGTCGGCCGACTTCGCGAACCTCGAGCGCGACCTGGGTGCCATCGCCACCGCCGACTACGCCCACGTGGACGTCATGGACAACCACTTCGTGCCGAACCTCACGCTGGGCCTGCCGGTCTTCGAGCGGCTCGCGCAGGTCTCGCCGGTGCCGCTCGACGCGCACCTGATGATCGAGGACCCGGACCGCTGGGCGCCCGCGTACGCGGAGGCGGGGGCCGCCTCGGTGACGTTCCACGCGGAGGCCGCCACGGCCCCGGTCCGCCTCGCGCGGGAGCTGCGGCGCCTGGGGGCGAGGGCGGGCGTCGCGCTCCGGCCGGCCACGCCGGTGGAGCCGTTCCTCGATCTCCTGCCGGAGATCGACATGATCCTCGTGATGACCGTGGAGCCCGGCTTCGGCGGTCAGTCGTTCATCGACGGCACGCTGCCGAAGATCCGGCGCGCCCGGCAGGCGGTGGGGGAGTCGGGGCTGGACGTGTGGATCCAGGTCGACGGGGGAGTGTCGCGCGACACGATCGAGCGCGCGGCGGACGCGGGGGCGAACGTCTTCGTCGCGGGCTCCGCCGTCTACGGGGCGGACGACGTACCGGCGGAGATCGAGGCCCTGCGGGGGCTGGCGTCGGCGCACGCCCACTGATCCTCGGGGTGACGGGTCCCGGATCCGCCCTTCGCTCATAAAAATAGTGTGCCAAGCACCCTAAACGAACGCACCTCACCGTCCCGAGGGCCGGAACCCGGCCCGGAGCCCGGGGTCCCGGCGTCTAGGCTGAGCGGGTGAAGACGTTCGACTCCTTGTTCGCCGAGCTGACCGAGAAGGCCACGACCCGCCCCGCCGGGTCGGGGACCGTGGCCGAGCTGGACGCCGGCGTGCATGCGATCGGGAAGAAGATCGTGGAGGAGGCGGCCGAGGTCTGGATGGCCGCCGAGCACGAGACCGACGAGGCCGCCGCGGAGGAGATCTCGCAGCTGCTGTACCACCTGCAGGTGCTCATGCTGGCCAAGGGACTGACGCTCGAGGACGTGTACGCGCATCTGTGAGCGCCCGGACCGGGGTCGCACCGTCACGGTGCGACCCCGACGTCCGTCGCGCGCGCCCAGCCGCCCGACACGTCCCGCCCTGATCAGATCGAGGTAACGCAGTGCTCCGTATCGCCGTCCCCAACAAGGGGTCCCTCTCCGTCCCGGCCTCCGACATGCTGCGCGAGGCGGGCTACCGCCAACGCCGCGACACCCGCGAGCTCGTGCTCGCCGACCCGGACAACGGCGCCGAGTTCTTCTTCCTGCGCCCGCGCGACGTCGCGGTGTACGTGGGGTCCGGCACCGTCGACGTCGGTATCACCGGCCGCGACCTGCTGCTCGACTCGGGCGCGGACGCCGTCGAGCACCTGCCGCTGGGCTTCGCCGCGTCGACGTTCCGTTTCGCCGCACCGGCGGGCACCATCACCGACGTCGACCAGATCGCGGGGCGCCGGGTGGCGTCGTCGTACGACACCCTGGTCCGGTCCTACCTGCGCGAGCGGGGGATCGAGCCGTCGGCGGTGGTGCACCTCGACGGCGCGGTGGAGAGCTCCGTGCGCCTGGGCGTCGCGGACGTCATCGCCGACGTCGTCGAGACGGGCACCACGTTGCGCGCGGCGGGCCTGGAGGTGTTCGGCGAGCCGATCCTGCGCTCCGAGGCGCTGCTCATCCGCCGCAGCGACGTGGCGGAGCCGGCCGGGCTGGACGTCCTCACCCGGCGCCTGCAGGGCGTCATCACCGCGCACGAGTACGTGCTCATGGACTACGACGTGCCGATGGAGCTCGTGGACGCCGCCGTGGCGGTGACCCCCGGCTTCGAGTCGCCCACCGTGTCGCCCTTGCACAACGGCGAGTCGGCGGCGGTGCGGTCGATGGTGAAGCGCTCGGAGACGAACCGCGTGATGGACGCGCTGTACGAGGTGGGGGCGCGCGGCATCATCGTGACCTCCATCCACGCCAGCCGCCTGTGACCCCGCAGGTCGGCGCCCGCCGGCCTGTCGAGCACGCGCGCGGGGTGGCAGCGTGGTCGGCATGAGCCCGTCACGCTTCCGCACGTTCCGCCCGCTGTGGGGCCAGGTCTCGGCCTGGTTCGTGTGGGTGGTCGCCGCGGTCGGGAGCGTCGTGGTCGGCCTCGGCTCGAACGGGCCGATGGGCGCGGCCGCGGTGAACAAGGTCTCCTTCATCGTCTTCGCGCTCGGCGTCAGCTGGCTGCTGTGGCGGCTCGGCGGCGTGCACGCCGTCCCGTCGGACGAGGGCCTGCGGGTCCGCAACCTCATCCGCTCCCGGACGCTCGCCTGGGCGGAGATCGTCGAGGTGCGGCTCGGCCCCGACGACCCGTGGGTGCGGCTCGACCTCGCCGACGGCGGCACGATCGCCGTCATGGGCATCCAGCGCGCAGACGGCGAGCGGGGGATGGCGGAGGCGCGGCGGCTGAGGTCCCTCGTCGTGAGCCTCGGCGAGGCGCCGGACCGCACCTGACCGCCTGCGCCACCGCCGCGACGACGAAGCCCCGCGAGCCGTGCGGCTCGCGGGGCTTCGTGGTGTCTCGGGCAGGCGGCCCGGTGCGTCAGGCCGTGCGGGCCGGACGACGGTCGGTGCGGGGCCGCTCCGTGCGCGGGGCGCGTCGCTCCGGCGCGCCCTTGTCGACGGAGATGCGGAGCGCCTTGCCGGCCACGTGGGCGCGGCCGATCCGGTTCATGTCGGCGTCGTCGAGCGGCCGCGTGATGTCGACCAGCGAGAAGTTGCCGAAGATGTCGATCTTGCCGATGTCGCTGCCCGACAGGCCGCCCTCGTGCGTGAGCGCCCCGACGATGCCGCGCGGCTGCGCGCCGTGCGTGTGCCCGACGGAGATGCGGTAGCGCGTGCCGGCGGCGGGACGGCGGATGCCGCGGCCGCGGTCGTCGCGGTCCGAGCGGGGGTGGCGGCCGGTGCGGTCGCCATCGCGCTCGGTCCGCTCGGCGCGGTGCGTCTCACGGGTGCGCCCGCCCTTGGCCTCGGCCCGCTCGCGCTCGTGCTCCTCCTGGGCCGCGCGCTGCTGGGGGCCGTCGTCCCCGACGGCGAGCGCCAGGAGGGCGGCCGCGATCTGGAGGGCGTCGTCGCCACCCTCGGCGGGGGCCGGCGTGCCGTCGGCCTCCGCGGCGTCCGACGCGGAGGCCGCGCGCTCCTGGAGCATCCGGGTGTACAGGTCGAGGCGGCCGGCCTCGATGCGCGTGCCGACGGCGTCGAGGAGGCGACGGGCGCGGTGCTCCGAGACGTCGCGGGGCGAGGGGATCTCGACCTCGGCGAGCGTCGTGCGGATGGTCCGCTCGATGTGCTTGAGCTTGCCGCGCTCGTGGGGCGTGACGAACGACAGGGCACGGCCGGTACGCCCGGCGCGGCCGGTGCGCCCGATGCGGTGCACGTAGGCCTCCGGCTCGCGGGGGATGTCGAAGTTGACGACGAGGCCGATGCGGTCGACGTCGAGACCGCGGGCGGCGACGTCCGTGGCGACGAGCACGTCGAGGGCGCCGGACTTGAGGCGCTCGACGATCTTCTCGCGCTCCTTCTGGGCGACGTCGCCGGAGATGGTGGCGGCGGAGGTGCCGCGCTCCACGAGGGCGGCGCCGACCTCCTCGGCGTCCTTCCGGGTGCGGGTGAAGACGATGGTGGCGTCGGCGTCGGAGGTGGCGAGCACCCGGACGAGAGAGCCGATCTTGTGCCGGAAGGGCACGACGGCGTAGGTCTGCTCGACGGTCGACACGGTGGAGGACTGACGGGAGACGGCGATCGCGACGGGGTCGGTGAGGTGGGTCTCGGCGACGGCGCGGATGGCGGGCGGCATGGTCGCGGAGAACAGGGCGACCTGTCGCTTCGCGGGCGCCTGGCCGAAGATCGTCTCGACGTCCTCGGCGAAGCCCATGCGGAGCATCTCGTCGGCCTCGTCGAGGACCAGGAACTTGACGCCGTCGAGGGAGAGGGTGCCCCGCTCGAGGTGGTCCATCACGCGGCCGGGGGTGCCGACGACGACGTGCACGCCGTCGCGCAGGGCGCGCTGCTGCGGCTGGTAGGGGGAGCCGCCGTACACGGAGGTGACGCGCACCCCGGGCAGGTGGGTGGCGAACGACTCGACGGCCTCGGCGACCTGGAGCGCGAGCTCGCGGGTGGGGGCGAGGACGAGGGCCTGCACGTGCCCGCCGGCGACGGAGGCCTGCGGGTCGAGGGCCGCGAGCAGCGGGATGCCGAAGGCGGCGGTCTTGCCGGTGCCGGTCTGGGCGACGCCGGTGATGTCGCGGCCGGCGAGGAGCTCGGGGATGGCGCGCGCCTGGATGGGCGACGGCGTCGTGAACCCGAGGTCGTCGACGGCGGCCTGCAGCGGCGCGGGGAGGCCGAGGTCGGCGAACGTGGGCTCCGGCCCGGTGGTCTGCCCGGAGGTGGGCTCGCTGGGCAGGGTGGAGTCAGGGGTGCTCAAGAGGGGGTCACCGTTCTGTGGGTGGTGGGGGAGGAGTCCTGCACCGCCGAGGAGGCGGCACGGTCGCTCGGTCCCGGACACACACCAAGCCCCGCTCTGAGCGGGGCACAACGAACACGCGGGAGGCACGACGAACTCCGAAGGTGGTCACAGTCTACCGGCCAGGGCCGGAAGTGGTCCGGCGGGTGCCGGTGAGTTCGGCCACTGGGCGCAGGGGGCGTGCGTAGGATGTGCCCCGTGCAGGAGGGCCAGGAGATCAGCAGCCGGGTCTTCACGATCCCAAACCTGGTGAGCTTGCTGCGTCTGGCCCTGGTGCCCGTGTTCGCGGTGCTGATCGTGGTGGGCGAGGACGTGTGGGCCCTCGCCGTCCTGGCCTTCTCAGGCTTCACGGACTGGCTGGACGGCGTGCTGGCGCGGCGGCTGCACCAGGTGACGCGGCTGGGGCAGATGCTCGACCCGGCGGCGGACCGCCTCTTCATCTTCGTCACCCTGATCGGCCTGACCTGGCGCGACGTGATCCCGCTGTGGATCCTCGTGGTGATCGTGGCCCGGGACGTGATGCTCGCGTGCCTGCTGCCGCCGCTGGCGCGGCACGGGTACGGGCCGCTGCCGGTGAGCTTCGTGGGCAAGGCCGGGACGTTCGCGCTCCTGTACGCGTTCCCGCTGCTCCTCCTGGCGACGATGCCGGGTGGGGTCGGTGCGGCGGCGCACGTCGTGGGCTGGGCGTTCACGTGGTGGGGCGTCGGCCTGTACTGGGTGGCGGGCGTGCAGTACCTGCGGCAGGCGCGCGAGCTGCTGGTGGCCGCGAGCGCCGGGCCCGACGTCGAGGGCTCGGGAGGCGAGGCGTGACGGCGCCGGTGCGCGCGCCGGGGCGCCGTCGCCCGGACGAGTCGATGACCCTGCTGGTCGAGGTGATGGAGAAGCCTCTCGACCCGGGGTACGCGGAGGAGGCCGAGCGGCGCGCGGAGGCGGCGCGGGCCGGGCGCCCGACGGGACGCCGGGGGCTCTCCGTCGTGCTCCTGCTGCTGCTGGCCGCGCTGCTGGGCCTGCTGACCGTGTCCGCGGCGCGCCAGCTGCGAGCGCCCCAGGCCGAGGTGGCGGCGGCGCGCGAGGTGCTGGAGACGCAGATCGTGGACCGGCGCGACGAGGTGGACGTGCTGCAGGCCCGGTCGGTGGCGCTGAGCGACGAGATCGAGGCGTTGCAGCACACCGCTCTCGCCAGCGAGGACCCGGGCCTCCTGCAGACGCTGCAGCGCGACGGCGTGGTGAGCGGGTCGGCGGCGGTCAGCGGTCCGGGCCTGGTGGTCTCCCTGTCCGACGGTGACGCCGCGCAGTCCGAGTCCGACCCCGACGCGAGCGCCCGGGTGCGCGACGCGGACGTGCAGACCGTGGTGAACGCCCTGTGGGCTGCGGGCGCGGAGGCGATCTCGGTGGACGACCAACGGCTGACGTCGCTGTCCGCGATCCGCAACGCGGGCGACGCCATCCTGGTGGACCTCGTGCCGCTCCCGGGGCCGACCTACACGATCCGGGCGATCGGTGACCCTGACGACATGCAGACCGCGTACGCTCGCTCCGGCGCCCCGGCCTACCTGCAGCTGCTGGGGTCGCGCTACGGGATCCAGTCGAGCGTGACCCCGCAGAGCGACCTGTCGCTGCCGGGCGTGGGGAACCAGACCCTGCGGTACGCGTCGCCGTCGGGTGCGGGGGAGTCCTCGCAGCCGGGCGGCGACGCCCAGGGAGCACCGCAGAGCACACCTGAGAGCACATCGCCGGGGACGTCGCAGAGGACGTCGTCGTCGGACACCGAGGAGGAACGCTCATGATCGCCGCGATCGGGCTCGTGATCGGCGTCATCGCCGGTCTGGTGCTGCAGCCGACGGTGCCGGTGGCCTTGCAGCCCTATCTTCCGATCGCGGTCGTGGCTGCGCTCGACGCCTTGTTCGGGGGCCTCCGCGCCAAGCTCGACGGGCTGTTCGACGACAAGGTGTTCCTGGTGTCGTTCCTGTCGAACGTGGTCGTCGCGGCGTTCATCGTGTTCCTGGGCGACCAGCTGGGCGTGGGCGCGCAGCTGTCGACCGCGGTCGTGGTGGTGCTGGGCATCCGGATCTTCTCGAACGCGGCGGCGATCCGCCGCCACCTGTTCAAGGCGTGAGCGGCGGATGAGCGACCCGAAGGGCGACCGCCCCGACACCCCTGGCACCCCCGACGTCACCGGCACGGACGACGACGTGACCGCCGGGTCCTCCGAGGGCCGCGAGGCCCCCGACGCGGCGGACGAGCAGCCCGACGTCGCGGGGGGACCGGATCTCCCGGAGGAGGACGCGCCTTCGGTCGTTCCTTCCCACGAGGCGCCGGTCGACGCCCCCTCCACGCAGGCCGACACCTCTGCGGAGGGCGCTGCCCTCGGTGACGAGCCTGCGGACGACGAGGAACCGGTGACGCGCGCCGCGCCGCACGTCGACACGTTTGCGGCGCCTGCGGGCGACGGCACGGACGACGAGACCGACCCGGCGGCGCCGCACCCGATCGAGACTCCGGTCGAGACACAGGCCGCGCCCTCGGACGTCACCCCGGGGCACCATGAGCCGGAGAGCGCGAACCCTGCCGACGAGAGCCCGGCCGGGGGCACCGAGGGGCCGGCCGACGCGGCGCCCCTGACCGGGACTCCGACGAGCGAGCCGGCGACGGGGCCCAGGACCGACGGGACCGCAGGCCCCGCAGCGAGCGGCTGGCGCCGGCTCGGGGCGGCGCTGCGCCCCCGGGCGAGCCGGTCTCAGGTGCTGGCGGGCGTGCTGTGCGCCGCGCTGGGGTTCGCGCTGGTCGTGCAGGTGCAGCAGTCGGCGTCGGACCAGCTGTCGTCGGCCCGGCAGGAGGATCTGGTGCGCCTGCTCGACGAGGTCACGGACCGGGCGCAGCAGCTCGGTGACGAGGTCTCGGGGCTGGAGGCGACGCGCGACGAGCTGGAGTCCGGCTCCGGGCAGGCGCGGTCGGCCCTCGAGCTGGCGGAGCAGCGGGCGGAGTCCGAGGGCATCCTGTCGGGGCGGCTGCCGGCGCAGGGCCCGGGCGTGCGGGTCACGATCCAGGACCCCGGCGGCGCGCTGAAGGCGTCGCAGATGTTCAACGTGCTGGAGGAGCTGCGCAACGCGGGCGCGGAGGTCGTCGAGCTCAACGGGGTGCGCCTCGTCACGTCCACCTGGTTCGAGGACGAGGGGAACGCGATCGTCGTCGACGGGACGTCCCTGTCCTCCCCGTACGAGTGGACCGTCATCGGAGACCCCGAGACGATGGACCGGGCGCTGGAGATCCCCGGCGGCGCGCTCGCGACGGTGCGCACGGCGGGCGCCGAGGCGTCGACCGCCCGTGAGGACGCGGTGAAGATCACGGCGGTCGCGCCGCCGCAGGAGCCCGAGTACGCCCAGCCGGAGCGCGAGCGCGGCTGACGAGCCCTGCGGGTGCGTCCGGACCGGTCCGACGTGCGGTCGGCCGTGTCCTCCGGCGGTGGGCGGGCTTCCCGCCCGTGCCCTGGTCGGGGTAGGTTTGTCGGACGACGGCGCACGTCGGACGCACAGTCGGCCTTCCGGGGGCACCGGTCTCCGGGCCCGGCCGGCAGCGTCGCCCGACCCACCGGCCCGACCTCACAGGAGGACTGATGACGGACCCCCGCTCTCTTCCGCCGCACCAGGCGGCCGCGGACACCACCGCGCACCTGGGCCGCGTGGGCGCGCCCACGGAGGAGCAGGCGTTCCGGATCCCGCTCACCGCCGAGGAGGCCGCCGCCGTCGCGGCGCTGCCGCGGCACTCGGCGCTCCTGGTGGTGCAGTACGGCTCCGGAGCGGTCGGGGAGCGTTTCCTGCTGGACTCCGACCGCGCGGTCGCCGGCCGCAGCGAGCAGGCCGACATCTTCCTCGACGACGTGACGGTGTCGCGCAAGCACGCGGAGTTCGCCCGCGAGGGCGACCGCTTCGTCGTCCGGGACATCGGCTCGCTCAACGGCACGTACGTCAACCGGGAGCGCATCGACGCGGCGCCGCTGACGACGGGCGACGAGGTGCAGATCGGCAAGTTCCGCATGTCGTTCCACGCCAGCCCGCAGGCGCCGCGGGACCCGCAGGCGCCCGCGTCGTGACGGCGGCGCAGGCCGCGCAGGGCGAGCAGCCCGCCGGCGCGCCGGAACCCTGGCCGCGGGGGATCTCGCGCCAGGCGACGATGCGGATCTCCGACGTGCTCGCCCAGCTGGGCCCGGAGTTCCCGTCCGTCTCGCACTCCAAGCTGCGTTTCCTCGAGGACCAG
The DNA here is from genome assembly GCF_042792715.1 of Isoptericola sp. NPDC056618. NCBI lineage: Bacteria > Bacillati > Actinomycetota > Actinomycetes > Micrococcales > Promicromonosporaceae > Isoptericola > Isoptericola sp. NPDC056618. The sequence goes on from NZ_JBHTVZ010000002.1 coordinate 471,234, forward strand.
GGCCTGATCGACCCGGTGCGCACCCCGTCGGGATACCGGCAGTACAGCCCCGCCGACGTCGAGCGCCTGCGGTTCGTGCTGACGGAGCAGCGGGACTCGTACCTCCCGCTGAAGGTCATCAAGGAGCGCCTCGCCGAGATGGACGCGGGGGAGCCCGCGCCCGGCCCCGCCCCGCGGCTCGCCGACGCGGGTGCCGCGACCGAGGTGACCCGGCGGCGGTGGACGGTGGAGACCGTCGCCGAGGCGACCGGCACGACGCCCCGTTTCGTGCAGGAGCTGGTGTCCGCGGGCGTGCTGCAGGTCCGGGCCGGCAGCCGGCTGGACGACGGCGCCCCCGACGTGGTGCGGATCGCGGTCCGGCTCGCGGAGCACGGCATCGAGCCGCGGCACCTGCGGTCGTTGCGGGCGTCGGCCGACCGGCACGTGGGTCTGGTCGACCAGCTGGTGGCGCCCTACCGGAGCCAGCAGACCCCGTCCGCACGCGCCCAGGGTGCGGAGCTGGCGGCCGAGGTGGGCGAGCTGCTCGCCCGCCTGCACTCGACGTGGGTGCGTCAGGGGTCGAGCGACCTCGTCTGACCTGCCCGTCGCGGTCGCGGGCTGCGCCGTCGCGATCCGGCTCGCCCCCGGGCGACGTGCGGCACCGTGCGGACGTACCGTGGATCGGTGGAACCCGACGACGCGAGCGACGCCCCGATGGTCCCGGTGGAGGTCCTCGGGGTGCGGCAGCAGCAGCACGACCAGGAGATCGTCGTGCTGCTCCTGGACGCCGCCGCGAACCTCGCCGTCCCCATCGTCATCGGTGCGCGCGAGGCGTCGGCCATCGCGATGGCGCAGGCCGGGCTCGTGACCCCGCGCCCGATGACGCACGACCTGCTGCGGGACCTCCTCGGCGCGGTGGGCGTGGAGCTCGAGCGGGTCGAGATCGTCGCGCTCGACGGCGGGGTGTTCTTCGCCGAGCTCGTCCTGTCGAACGGCACCCGGCTCGACTCGCGTGCGTCGGACGCGATCGCCCTGGCGGTGCGGACGGGGAGCCCGGTGCTGTGCTCCGCCGAGGTGGTCGCCGTCGCCGGCGTCGAGGTGGTCGACGTCGAGCAGCAGCGCGAGGTGGAGAAGTTCCGCGACTTCCTGGACCACGCGACCGCGGCGGACTTCACGGCCCCCGGGGGACCGCACGAGCCGGGCACGCCGCCGAGCGGTGGGGAACGGCCTGACGACGCGCCCCCCTGACGTCGCCACGCCCGGGCGGACCCTCGACCTCCGGTTGACGGTCAGACTCGGTTACCGTAGGAGCCGAACCCTCAAGTCGTGATCGACAGTTGAGGGACGGGCGCAGGCCCTGACGTGGGGGCACGGCAGCGCGACACGCGGTCCCGCTCGGCGCCGACGTCGTTGACGACCCCCCAGGGGCGTCCTAGCGTGGAGTCGAACACCAGGAGGCACAGTGAACAGCAGCGGTGAGGCAAGCGTCCCCACGGGTGCTTCGGTGCCGCAGGGCGCCCAGGGGCTTCTCTTCGGCGAGGACCTCACGGAGCAGGACGCCGCCACCGGGTACCGCGGCACCACGGCGTGCCGGGTCGCGGGGATCACCTACCGCCAGCTCGACTACTGGGCCCGCACCGGGCTCGTGGAGCCGTCCATCCGGCCCGCGACCGGCTCCGGGACCCACCGCCTGTACAGCTTCCGCGACATCCTCGTGCTCAAGGTGGTCAAGCGGCTCCTCGACACCGGGGTCTCGCTGCACCAGATCCGCAGCGCCGTCACGCACCTGCGCGAGCGCGGCGTGGAGGACCTGGCGCAGATCACGCTCATGAGCGACGGCGCGTCCGTCTACGAGTGCACGTCGCCCGACGAGGTCGTGGACCTCGTCCAGGGCGGCCAGGGCGTGTTCGGCATCGCCGTCGGCCGCGTGTGGCGCGACATCGAGGGCACCCTGTCCGAGATGCCGACCGAGTCCCTCGAGGACGAGGAGCCCGCCGCGCACGAGGGCGACGAGCTCGCCGCCCGGCGCCGCGCCCGCACCGCGGGCTGACAGCGTGCGGTAGCGCCCCTCAGAGGAATCAGAGGAGGGGGCGCAGCGGTGACATGAGCCGCTCGGCGACCTTCGAGAGCGGGTGCCGGCGCTGCCACTCGGCGAGGGTCAGCTCGCGCGAGTTCGACTGGTCCATGCGGAACGCGTCCTCGAGCTGCCCGGCGAGACCGTCGTCCACGACCTCGAGGTTGATCTCGTAGTTTCCCGTGAGGCTCAGCCGGTCGATGTTCGCGGTGCCGACCGTGGTCCAGCGCCCGTCGATGGTCGCGGTCTTCGCGTGGATCATCGCCCCCTGGTAGAGGAGGATCCGCACGCCGCCGCGCAGCAGCGTCGAGTAGTGGCCCCGGGCGAGCCAGTCGGCCACCACGTGGTTCGACCGTTCCGGCACGAGCACGCGCACGTCGACGCCGCGCGCCGCGGCCGCGAGCAGCCCCGCCTGGATGTCCTCGTCGGGGATGAAGTACGCCTGGGTGATGTACACGTGCGAGCAGGCGCGGTCGATCGCGTCGAGGTAGATGCCCCGGATGGGGAAGACCAGCTCCGAGGGCGCGTTGCGCGCCGCCCGCAGCTCGGGCAGCCACAGCGAGGATCCGACGTCCTGCAGGACCGGCAGGCGCGGCCCGCGCCACCGGTTCCAGAAGTCGACGAACGCGTTCCGCAGCTCCCACGCCGACGGGCCCGTGAGGCGCAGGTGCGTGTCGCGCCACTGCGTCGCGTAGAGGGAGCCGATGTTGTACCCGCCGACGAACGCGGTCTCGTCGTCGACGACGAGGATCTTGCGGTGGTCGCGGCCCGAGCGCCGCACGTCGAGCATCAGCAGCCCGGGCCGCATCGCGGGGAAGCGGAGCACGTGCACGCCGGGCAGGTCGTAGAAGCGCCGGGAGATCACGAGGTTCGCGAAGCCGTCGTAGACGACGTAGACCGCGACGCCGCGGGCGCCCGCCTCCACGAGCGCCTGCTTGAACCGGCGGCCGACCTCGTCGTCCTTCCAGATGTACGTCTCCAGGAAGATCTCCCGCTGCGCGCCCCGGATCGCCTCGAGCATCGCGTCGTAGAGGTCCGCCCCGTACGTGTAGAGCGTCGCGCTGGTGCCCTCGATCTCGGTCGACGACGGCGGGGCCGTGGGGAACGGCTCGTCGAGCGGGTACTGGTGGCGGCGGAACCGCTCGAGCCCCATCACCGTGGCCGCGGCCGCCACCGGGACCGCCGCGGCGAGCACCGCGCCGCGGGTCGCGTACCGGCGCAGGGCGGGCCAGTCGATCTGGACGCGGACGGGCCTACGGAGGCGGGGGAAGCGAGGCGGCACGAGGCTCACCGTAGTCACGGGGCGTCGGCACCGCGCGCCGAACTGTCGGGTACGTCGGTGATGTCACCCGCCGCCGGGTCTGTCGGGGCCTCCGCCGCGGTCGACGCGGGTGCGGAGAGGCCGGCGGAGAGCGGGTGCGACCGGATGGCCGCGGCGAGCTCGCCCTCGATCCGGTCGAGGTACACGCCGGTGGTGGCGATGGACCGGTGCCCGAGCAGCTCCGCGACGACCTTGACGTCCCAGCCCTCGGCCACCAGGAGCGTGGCGGTGGTGTGCCGCAGCGCGTGCGGCGTCGCCGGACGGCGGTAGGGGGCGGGCATCCGCTCGACGGCGCGCGCGAGCAGGGCCCGCACCGTCTGCGTGTCCACGCGACGGCCGCGCCAGGTCAGCAGCAGGGCGCGCTGCGCGTCCGGGTCGTCGGCCCGCCGGGTCGCGAGCCGGGGCCGCAGCTCGTGCAGGTACTCCTCGAGCGCCGCGGCCAGGGGCGCGGAGAGCGCGACCGTCCGGATCGACCCGCCCTTGCCGACGATCCGCCACCGCGTCTCCTCGGGCTCGCGCGTGAAGTCCGCGACGTCCGCGCGGGCCAGCTCCGACACCCGCGGGCCGAGCACCAGGAGCAGCGCGACGACCAGGCGGTCGCGCAGCGCCAGCGCCTGGTCCGACCGCGCGGCGCGCGTCCGGGCCCCTGCCGCGGTCGCGAGCCGGTCGGGCACCGCCGACGCCTGCAGCAGGGCGCCCGCCGCCGACGCCGACAGCGCCGTCCGTTCCACCCGCAGGCGGTCGCGGGAGCGGGCGGGCGGCGCCGCCCACTGCATCGGGTCCGCCTGGACCCAGCACTGCCGGGCCGCGTGCGTGAAGAAGCGGCTCACCGACTGCCGGAACCGGTTGACCGTGGCGACCGAACGCCCGGGGGCGCCCTTGCGCCCTGGGTCGCTGTACCGGCCGTCCGGGCTGGCCTGGTAGCGCACGAGCGCGTCGTCGACGTCCTCGCCGGTCACGTCGTCGAGCACGCGGTCGTCGCCGACCAGGGTGGCGAACTCGCGCACGTCCCGCTCGTAGCTGCGCGCCGTGGCGGGGGAGAGGACCCCGCGCACGCTCTCCACCTGCACCGACGCGAGATAACGGTCGGCGGCCGCGGCCACCGTGAGGCGGTTCAGACGGGGAGGGGCGACCACGGGACCAGGCTAGGCGGGCGCACCGACACGACCGTCAGGCGGCGGCCGCCGCGCGCGCCCGCACGGCGCCGAGCAGGGCCGCGAGCGCCGAGGGGTCGTCGGGCAGCACGTCGCCGCGCCAGGCGACGTGCTGGTCCTGGCGCGCGATGACGTACCGGGTGGCGTAGGAGGCGGGCACGAGGTCGTCGGGGACGACCACCGGCTCGATCGGCAGCCCGGCGGACCGGGCGGCGGTCACCCAGTCCTCCCACCTGGCGTCGGGCTGACCGGAGCGCCCGGCCACGACGAGGGTGTACCACGGGCCCAGCCGGTCGTAGAGGGAGACCCCGTCGCCCAGCCAGACGTGCGGCAGCCGGGCGCCGGGGACGGTCGACGGGGTGTACGTGCCCATCGTGTAGTCGGGTGCGTCCCCGTCGTGCGCGATGATCGGCGACCCGGTGTAGGAGTACCCGAAGTTCAGGCCGGCGGCGGCGAACTGCTGCACGTTGAGGTGGTAGGCCAGGTCGCCGAGCTCCCGGCGCGCGGCCTCGCCCGCGGCGTCGGCCGACTCGAGGTGGTCCGGGAGGTCGGTGGCGTCGATCTTGCGCAGGTGCCCCATGGCGAGGTGTGACACCTGGTCGGTGATCGGCTGTCGTTCCGCCGCGTAGGCGTCGAGGACGGACTCGTCGGCCCACCCGGTCACGACGGCGCCGAGGAGCCACGCCAGGTTGAGCCCGTCGGCGATCCCGGCGTTCATGCCGTACCCGCCGTAGGGGACCCACAGGTGCGCGGCGTCCCCGGCGAGGAACACGCGACGGTCGCGGAAGGTGTCCGCGACGAGGCGGCGGGCGACCCAGTCCTCCTCGGAGAGCACCTCGTACTCGACGTCGTCGGCCACCCCGAGGATGTCGCGGACGGCGCGGTCGCGATCGACGGAGCCGTCCGCGGCCTCCTCGGGGGTCAGGTAGGTGTGCACGAGGACGACGTCCCGTCCGTCGATCGCGTAGACGTGCCCCTGCCGCCGGGGGTTGAAGACGTACACCCCCCACGCGGGGTCTGCGTCGACCCGGTCCGCCAGCCCGGGGACACGGACGCAGGTCGACTGGACGTGCTGGAGCACGGGGTCCCCGTGCAGGCGGGCACCGATGCTCTTGCGCACGAGCGACCGGCCGCCGTCGGCACCGACGAGGTAGCGCGCGCGCACGGTGACCTCGGCGTCGTCCCCGGCGCCCCGGAGCGTGGCCGTCACGCCCTCGTCGTCCTGGACGACCGCGGTGCACCGGGTGTCGTTGCGCAGGTCCACGTGGGGCAGCGCCGCCACGTGACGCTCCAGGATCGGCTCCAGGTAGCGCTGGTTCACGCGGTGCGGGGGCTCCGGCGTCTCCCACGTCGTGTCGGGGCCCGTCCCGTCGCCGCGGCGGCGTGCGGCCGCCGACGGGATCGGGATCCGGCCGAACTCGATCCCCGTCGCGCTGGTGCGGAACGCCACGTCCTGGGGGTGGTCGGCGGGAAGGCCCGCGTCCCGGACGGCGTCGGCGAGCCCGAGACGGCGGAACGCCTCCATCGTGCGGGCCGAGACGTGGTTGCACTTCACGTTCGGCGGCTCCAGGAAGGGGCGGTCCTCGACGACGACCGTGGTGACGCCGCGGGCGTCGAGGTCGGCGGCGACCAGCAGGCCGACGGGCCCGCCGCCGACCACGACCACGTCGGCGTCGTACGGCACGTGCAGCTCGGGGGAGCGGGTCATCCTCGTCCTCACTTTCCGGCGACGGGGCCGGTCGTCGGGTCTGTGGTCGCGTCGATCGCCGACAGGTCGCGCTTGCTTCCTTCAGGGGCGAGCAGCAGGGCGGCGGCGCAGACGGCCAGCACCGCGATCCAGACGCCCGCCAGCAGCGGGAGCCCACCGGCGGACGACGCGAGCGCCCCGGCGACGATCGGGGTGAAGCCGGCGCCGATCGCGGACGCGCCCTGGAACGCCAGGGACGACCCGGTGAAGCGCACCGACGTCGGGAACAGCTCGGCCAGGAACGCCGCGAGCGGGCCGAGGATGACGCCCTGGATCGCCTGGCCGCCCACGACGGCGACCGCAAAGCTGACGTTGTCACCCGTCGCGACCAGCATCACGAGCGGGTACGCGAACAGCGCCGCGGCGACGATGCCGACCGCGATCACGGGTCGCCTCCCGAACCGGTCGCTGAGGCGCGCCGAGAGGATCGTGCAGACGAAGAGCGCCACCGCGGACAGCACCTTGGCGTTGAGGGCGAAGGTCTGGTCGGCCCCGTGCGCCGTGGCGTAGCTCAGCCCCCAGACGCTGGCCATCCCCGAGATCGTCAGCTGCGACATCGCGACGAGCGTGCCCAGGACCAGCACCCACGGCGACCGCGTCAGCACCTGCACCAGCGGCACCCGACGGTCCTCCGCCTCCTGGTCGAAGCGGAGGAACAGCGGGCTCTCCACCACCTTGAGGCGCACGAACAGGCCGACGAGCACGAGGACGATGCTCAGCAGGAAGGGCACGCGCCACCCCCACGCGAGGAACTGGTCCTCGGGCAGGAGGGTGAACAGGCCGAGCATCCCCGCCGAGAGGATCGACCCCGCGGGCGCGCCGAGGTTCGCGAACGAGGCCGCGAACCCCCGCTTGCCGCCCGGCGCGTGCTCGAGGGCGATGAGCATCGCCCCGCCCCACTCGCCACCCACCGCGAAGCCCTGTACCAGGCGCAGCGCCACGAGCAGGAGTGGCGCCGCGACGCCGACCTGCGCGTACCCGGGGAGCACCCCGATGAGAGCGGTCGCGGTGCCCATCATGAGCATCGTCGTGACCAGGACTCCCTTGCGGCCGATACGGTCGCCGAAGTGGCCGAAGACGATCCCCCCGAGCGGCCGCGCGACGTAGCCCGCGGCCAGCGTCCCGAACGACGCGACGGTCGCCAGGGCCGGGTCCAGGCCGGCGAAGAACACCTTGCTGAAGACGATCGCCGACGCGCTCGCGTAGAGCATGAAGTCGTAGAACTCGATCGCGCTCCCGAGGAAGCTCGACGCGAGGATGCGTCGCATCTGCGGGGTGCGGAGCGACTCGCTCGGGACGACGGGCCCCGTGGGCTGTCGAGAGGTGGTGGCGCTCATCCTTGAACTCCCTGGGCGGACTCGCGGACCGCGGGCGTCGCGATCCGTGCCCGCCGGCGGTGGCGGACGCGGACGAGCCTGCCCGTCCGGCGGCTCTCCATGCAATGACAAGTAATTGACGAGATTGTTTAAGATCACTCACATGGCCGTCGACGTGTCCGTCCGTCAGCTCGAGATGTTCAGCGCCGTCGTCGAGCACGGCTCGATCACCGAGGCCGCCCGACAGCTCATCGTGTCGCCCGGCGCGATCTCGCTCGCGATCACGCAGCTCGAGGCCGAGCTCGGCGTCCAGGTCGCGATCCGCACCCGGGGCCGGGGCGTCCAGGTCACCTCCGCCGGACGAGAGGTGTACGAGCACGCACGAGAGATCGCCGAGAGCCTGCAGGAGATCCGGCGGGTCGCGGCCGCCACCCGGGGCGGCCTCGCCGGCGCGCTGCGCCTCGGCCTGTTCACCACGCTCTCCCCGTGGCTCTTCCCGCCCCTCGCCGAGCACTTCGACCGCTCGTTCCCCGACGTCGACCTCCAGCTCGTCGAGGGCGGCTCGGCAGACCTGCAGGACCAGCTCGCCGAGGGGCGCCTCGACGCGGCCCTGCTCTACGAGAACCACGTCAGCACGCCCCTGGAGACCCACCGCCTCGCCGCCGTCCGTCTGCAGCTGGCGCTCGCGGCCTCCCACCCGCTCGCGGCGTACGACGCCGTCCCGCTCGCGGCCCTGCGCGACGAGGACGCGGTGCTCCTGGCGATGCGCCCCGCGAGCGACCACGTCGAGGAGATCCTGCGCGTCGCGGGCATGACGCCGCGGGTCCGCTGGCGCAGCACCAACGTCGAGACGATCCGGTCGCTGGTCGCACGGGGGCTCGGCTACACGATCATCATGGGCCGGCCGTACGGCGACCTGACGTACGAGGGGATGCCGGTGGTGTACCGGCCGATCGCGGACGACCTGCCCGCCAACGCCCTGGTGCTCGCGGTGCCCAAGGGCGGCCGGCCCACCGCCAGGCTCCGCGAGCTGGCCTCGTTCTGCCAGGAGGCGTTCGGGGACGACCTGGCGCCCGGTGTCGTCCCCACCAGCCGCATGGGACGGCTCTCCTGAGCGTCGTGGGGGAGCGGCGGGCTCAGACGTCGAAGAGCGTGGGGTGCTCGAGGTGCACGCCCTCGGCCTCGAGCATGCGCAGCTTGGTGCGCCGGCCGCCGCGCGCGGAGAACCCGCCGACCTGGCGGCCCGCGGCGAGCACGCGGTGGCACGGCACGATCGGCGGGAACGGGTTGCGCCCGAGGGCTTGGCCCACCGCCTGCGCCGCGCCGGGGGCGCCGAGCCGCGCTGCCACCTCGCCGTAGGTGAGGGTGTCGCCTGCCGGGATGGTGCGCACCACCTCGTACACGCGGCGGTCGAAGTCCGGGACGGCGGCGAGGTCGAGGTCGATCCCGGACAGGTCGCCGGTCCCCGTCCCGAGCAGGTCGGCAACCTCGGCCACGACGCCGGCGATCGCGGGGTCCGGGTCGGTCTCGCGGGCGGCCGGGTACCACTGCGCGACGGCGGCGCGGGTGCTCTGCGCCGAGCCGTGGGGGAGTGCGGTGCCCACGACGGTGCCCGATGCGCGCCACACGAGGGCGCAGTGCCCGATCGCGGTGGGGAAGACGCAGAAGGCGAGCCCGTCGGGGGGAGTGGCCATGATGCTCACCGTAGTCACGCCGTCCGACACGAGGCCGGCGGGAGCGGGAGGCGACCGCGTGGGGCCGAGGGCAGCGGATGTCGCGATCTGCGCGAGACCACTGTGTTGTGTCATACACAATGGTTTGAGGTGTATGTCCGAATCATCCTACCGCGCACCACGGTGGATGGCGAGAGCTCCGCCGTCCGGCCACCGCGACGGGCGCACGGGTTCGGCGCACCGCGGCGTCGAGGCGGTGCGCCGCGTCGCCCGTCCGGGGGATCGGAGAGCGCTTCGAGGACGAGGGATCTCGTGCGGCGACGTCCGGTGCGCACCGGGACGCGCCGCACCGGCCGACGAACGATTCTGGACGAACGATCCGGACGAATGCGTCAGGGCGAACTGCACGAGCCGCCGACGTCGTCCATGCCGGCGAGGCGCCGGACCTGCGTCGCGCATCGCGGCGATGTCGGTCATCGCGGTCGTCGCCGAGCACCCTGGGTGCGCCTGGTGACCTGAGCTCCTGGTGACCTGAGCTCCTGGTGCCGCGGCGGTTGGTGCCGCGGCGGTTGGTGCCGCGGCGGTGGAGCGCTCGCGGACCTGCGATGACCAGTAGTGCCGAGCGAGCCTCGTCCCGCCGTCGCGAGGGAGGGGCTCCAGGGCGGCTTCTCTTCGCGTAATGACATAATGTGCATTATCGGTTGATCGCTCCACGCCTTGCGGACCCCGCTCGATTCCCAGAAACCGGCCCGGACTGGGGCCCCGGCCGCGATGTCGTCGTCGGGTGTCGCCGTCGCGTCGGACGCACGTCGCCGGCGTCACGACGACGCGTGGCTCGTCGGCGCTGACGGCGGGCCCCGTGCCGTGCGCTGCACGACGTGGGGCCGGCCGTCGCCCGCGCACCCGGCCTTGTGTTTCTTCGGCACCTGAGGTCCCGACGTCCTGGCCGGCGATCTCGAGCTCGTCGCCAGGCACCACCGGGTCCGACGTGGGGATCACCTGTGGCCTGCACAGGATCCGGCGGAGAACGTCTCGTCCGCCGTCCCCGGGGCGCACGCAGACAGGCCGCCGATCGCCAGGGCGGCCACGACCCTCGTCAGCGCCTGGTGCGCGGCTCTCATCGCCCCCTGCGTGCGACGGCTGCGTCGGTCCCCCAGAACGCACTCCCCACGAGCCGTCGTCGCAGCGCCTCTCCCCTGCCGGGCGGTCGTCGGCTCCGTCCGCAGACCAGTCGTGTCGGATGAAAGTTCCTTCACCGCGCAGAGCAGGACGGGGCAACTCTTGACGCAGCCCGGGGCCGGTCCTAGCGTCCAGCACAGGCGCACCTGGACAACGACGTCCAGCGGTCCCGCACCGTCGCGCCGTCCGAACCGAGGAGGACCTCGTGAAGGATCCAGAAGAACGGCGCCTGGTGCGCGCCACGGCGGCGGTCGCGGGCGCGGGCCTGCTGCTCGCCGTCATGGCCCCCGCCCAGGCGGACACGACCGACACACCGGCAGGCACGTCGAGCGTCGACGTCGGCGCGATGGTCGACGCGATGACGCTCGACCAGAAGATCGGCCAGATGACGTGGACCCACGTCTACGGCTCGTCCGCCGAGGACACCTCGATGGCGGCGAGCAACCGGGCCCGCTACGGCGTGGACACCCCGGCGCAGGTCGTCCAGAAGTACGACCTCGGCGGCGTGCTCTACTTCGCCTGGTCGGGCAACACGGCCAACCCCCAGCAGGTCAACGGCCTGTCGAACGGGCTCCAGGAGGCCGCGCTGGACGACGGCGGACCCGGCATACCGCTCGCCGTCACGATCGACCAGGAGGGCGGCCTCGTGGCCCGTGTCGGGCCGCCGGCCACGGCGCTGCCCGGCAACATGGCCCTCGGGGCAACCTTCGACGCCGGGCTCGCCCGGGCGCAGGGCGACGTCCTCGGGTCCGAGCTGAAGGCCATGGGCGTCAACGTCGACTTCGCGCCGGTGCTCGACCTCAACACCAACCCGGACAACCCGGTCATCGGGATCCGCTCGATGGGCGCGCGCCCCGACGCCGTGAGCGAGCTCGGCGTCGCGCAGATCGAGGGGATCCAGCAACACATCGCGGCCACCGCGAAGCATTTCCCCGGCCACGGCGACACCGAGACGGACTCGCACTACGGCCTGCCCGAGGTCACCTACGACCGCGCCACCCTGGAGAAGCACCTGCAGCCGTTCCAGGCCGCGATCGACGCGGGGGTCGACATGATCATGACGGCGCACATCGTCGTCGACGCGATCGACCCCGACCTGCCCGGCACCCTCTCCCCCAAGGTCCTCACCGGCCTGCTGCGGGAGGAGATGGGCTTCGACGGCATCATCACGACCGACGCGCTCGACATGGAGGCGATGACCGACAACTGGTCCCAGGAGGAGATGTCGGTCATGGCGATCCAGGCCGGCTCCGACATCCTCCTCAACTCCCCCGACGTCGACGCGTCGATCGCCGGGGTGAGGCAGGCCGTCGCGGACGGCACCATCACGGAGGCGCGGCTCGACGAGTCCGTCACCCGCATCCTCGAGTGGAAGGCGGAGCGCGGCATCCTCGCCGACGCGTACGCCGACCCGGCCGAGGTCGGGACGGTCGTGGGGTCCGCGGACCACCTGGCGACGGCCGCGACCATCGCGGACCGGTCCATCACCATGGTGCGTAACGAGGACCGCCCGCTGCCGCTCCGGCCGGGCGAGGACTCGCTGCTGGTGGTGGGCGCCGGTGCGGCATGGCCGGAGCGGCTCGCGCCGTTGCTCGCCGACCGCGGGTTCGACGTCACGACGGAGCTCGAGAACGGCACCTCGCCGTCCGCCGCCTATCGGGCGCGGGCCGTGGCGGCCGCAGCGGGCGCCGACGCGGTCGTGTTCACGTCGTACAACGCGAGCGGCAACGCGGCGCAGCAGGCGATGGTGGACGCGCTGGCGGCGACGGGCACGCCGGTGGTCGTGGTCGCGGCGCGCAACCCGTACGACGTCAACGTCTTCCCGACGGCCGACGCGGTGCTGAACAGCTACGGGTACGGGGTGGTCAATTACGCCGCGGTCGTGCGCGCGATCGCGGGCGACATCAACACGCTGGGCAAGCTCCCGGTGGCGGTGCCGACGGCGGACGGGGACGAGGTGCTGCTGCCGCTCCGGTTCGGACACCGGTACCCGGGGTGGCCGCACCTACCGGGGTCGGGCAAGCCGGGACGCTGAGGTGAGGAGCGCCCGCCGGTCGCCTCCTGCAGAGGGGACCGGCGGGCGCGTCTCAGCCCGCTCGACTCAGCGCTCTCCCCCGCCCCCGAGGGACTCGAAGCGTGCGAGCGGGCCGGCGAGGACGCCGCCGTCGACGGGCAGCGTGACGCCGGTGATCCAGGCGGCGTCGTCGGAGCCGAGGAACGCGATGGCGGCCGCGACGTCCTCGGGCTCGCCGATCCGGCCCAGGGGGTACAGCGTCGCGAGCCGGTCGGGGTCGGACCGCTGGTCCCACGACCGGGTGCGGACGGTCCCGGGCGCGACGACGTTGATCCGCACTCCCCTGCTCCCGAGCCGCACGGCGAGGTTCTGCGCGAGGGACACGAGCCCCGCCTTCGCGGCCGAGTAGTCCTCGTCCCCGAAGGCCTGCAGGCCGTTGACGGAACCGACCAGCACGACCGATCCTCCGCGCGGCAGGTGGGGCGCCGCGGCCCGGACGCAGCGCGCCGGTCCGGCGAGGTTGAGGTCGACGCCGGCGGCCCAGGTGGCGTCGTCCATGCCGTCCAGGAGGCCCGGGTGCACGCCCGTACCGCCCGCCACGCCGACGAGCACGTCGAGGCGGTCGTGCCGGTCGAGCGTCGCGGCCACGGCGGCCTCCACCGACGCGGTGTCGGTGATGTCGCACGCGACGGCCGAGGCGGGCGGCCCGCCGGCGGGGAGGCCGTCCGCGGCCCGCCGTGCGGCGTCCGCGTCGAGATCGGCGACCACGACGGTGGCGCCCTCCGCGTGCAACCGGCGCACCGCGGCCGCGCCGATCCCGTGCGCGCCGCCGGTGACCAGCGCCACGCGGCCGTCGAAGCGTCCTGCCGAAGGTCCTGTCACGTCCGTCCTCCTCGTCGAAGCTGTGGTCGTCCTGGTCGCCGCCGCGTCAGGGCCGCCTCAGAGCGCGAGCCGGTAGTAGTTCTCCTCGCCGTACCGCTCGAACCCCGCCCGGCGCAGGAGGCGGGCGGAGGTGCTGACCCGGCCCTTGACGAGGGCGAGCGACGCGCCCGCGGCGGCCGACAGGCGCAGCCGCTCCTCGAGCACGGCCCGATAGGCGCCGCGGCCGCGACGGTCGGGCACGGTGCCCGCGCCCCACAGCCGGGCGACGGTGCCCAGCTCGGGTCGGGGCGCCGGCGCGAGCGTGACCCCGGCGGACGCCACGGGCTCGGCGTCCTGGTAGGCCACGACACGGATCTCGCTGCTGTCCCCGGACAGCAGCGTGCGCGCGGCGGCGGCGAGCCGGTCGTCGTCCATGGGCTGCTGGTCCCACACCGCGGTGTCGACGCGGTCGGCGTCGCGCAGCCCGTCCACGTCGGTCACGCGTCGCACGACGAGGCGCCCGTCGCGCTCCGGCGTCTCGCGGATCCCCTGCTCGAGGCCGCGTGCGAGCACGTCCACGGTGTCCTCGAGCCGGGCGCCGCGGGAGAGCAGCAGGTCGGTGAGGTCGGGGGTGCTGCTGGCCGAGTCCCAGACGCCGAGGGTGTCGCTGCCCCAGGCACGCGCTCGCTCGACGGCGTCGCGCAGGACGTCCTCCGGCGCGCGGGCGGACGCGAGCCCGGTGAGCACGACGCGGCCCTGTGCCCATGCGGGCCACCGGGTGAGGGTGACGTCCGTGACGACGCAGTCCGCGTCGGGCGGCACCCACGACCACTCGGTGGCGGCGCGCAGCACGGTCGGCGGGTCCCAGGCGTCGCTCATGACGGCAACCTAGCGAACCGGCGTACGGCCGCGGCGGTGACGCGCGCGGGCGTCACAGGTCGGCGGCGAGGGCGCGGACGACGTCGGCCGCGGGCCCGGTGGCGGCGCTGCGGTGGCCGGTCCCGGCCCACAGGTGCAGCCGGTCGGCGTCCCCGGCGGCGGCCGCGCGTCGGCGCAGCTCGCGGGTGAGGTGGTGCACCTGCGGGTAGGCGGCCGGGGCGTGCGCGTCGTGCCGGTCGAGGAAGCCGTTGCGCAGCGACCGGGCGGGGCGTCCCGTGAAGGCGCGCGTGACCGCCGTCGTCGTGTACCGGGGGTCGCCGAGGGCGTCCCGATGGGTCCTGGAGGTACCGGCCTCGTCGGTGCGCAGCAGCAGCGTCCCGACGGCGACGGCCTGCGCCCCGGCCCGCAGCAGCCGGGTGACGGCCGCAGGGCCGTCCACACCCCCGGCGGCGACGACCGGAAGGCGCGAGCGCGCCACGACCGCGGCGACGGCGTCGTCGGTCGTGCCGTCGACGACGGTGCGTCCCGGGTCCCACGTGCCGCTGTGCCCGCCCGCGCGGGGCCCCTGGACCACGAGACCGTCGGCCCCGAGCGCCTCCGCGGCCGCGGCCTCCTGCGGCGTCGTGACCGTGACGAGCACGACGGACCCGGCGGCGCGCAGCGCCGCGACGTCGGCCGCCGGCGGGGGTCCGAACGTGCACGACACCACGGGCACGGGGTCGCGGCGCAACAGGTCGACCTTCGCCGCCCAGCCGTCGTCGTCGGTGGCCGGAACGGCGGCCAGCGCGGCGTCGAGGTCGACGTCGTGCGCCGCGGCGTCCGGCGCGATCCGCCGCGCGTAGGCCGCGAGCGCCGCGGGGTCGGGCGCGGGCGTGGTGGCGGGGACGAAGAGGTTGACGCCGAAGAGGTGTGCCCGCTGGTGGGCGCGGCGGACCTGGTCGGCGAGGGCGTCGGGTTCCTGGTAGCCGCCGGCGAGGAAGGCGAGGGCTCCGGCGTCGGTCGTGGCGGCGAGGAGGTCGAGCGTGGTGGCGCCGCCGGCCATGGGTGCGGCGACGAGGGGCAGGTCGGTGCCGAGCAGGGTGGTGCGGGCCGTCTCTCGCATGTCTCGCATCGTCTCGCATCGTGCCACCGGGCGGGCGCGGTCGTCGCGGGGACGGTCTCATCTGGCGCTCATGCGCGCCTGGCACGCTGGGCGCCCCGCCGGAGGGCGGTACGGGTCGGTACGGGAAGGGGTGTGCGCGCCGCATGACGGTGGTGGTACGGGAGCGTGCGACGGCGTGCGACGCCGGGGTCGGGACGTTCGTGCTGGTGGGCGGCGTGCCGGGCGCCGGCAAGAGCACGGCGCTCGCGCGGGTGGCGGGGTGCCGTCCGGGGGTGCGGGTGCTGGACAGCGAGGCGGCGCGTCGTGACCTGCGGGGGCGGGTGCCGCGCGGGGTGCCGTACGGGGTGTACCGGCCGGTGGTGCACGTGCGGCACCTGGCGGGGGTGGTGCGGGCGGTGCTGGGTGGCCCGCGGGAGCGGGGCGGCGAGGGGGTGCTGGTGGTGCACGACCCGGCGACGTCGCGGGTGCGGCGGTGGTGGTGGGCGTGCCTGGCGCGTCGGGCGGGGTGGCGTCCGGTGCTGGTGATGGTGGACGTGGGGCGCGGCGAGGCGTTGTCGGGGCAGGAGGCGCGGGGACGGGTGGTGCGGGGGCGGGCGTTCGCGCGGCACTGGCGGCGGTGGGCGGCGCAGCGTGCGGGCCTGCTGGCGGCGTCGGGCGGGTCGAGGGAGGGCTCGGCCGCCGGGTGGTCGCAGGTGCACGTGGTGGGCCGGGGTGAGGCTGTGTCGGTGCTGGTGGGGGTGGTGGACGCGGCGCCGCCGGTCGGGGTGCGCGGTGCCCGCTAGGGTCGCGGTCATGACGTCCTCTGGGTTGTCGGGTGGTGCGCTGGAGCGGGTGGTCGCGCAGGTGCGTGCGGTGGGCGACGGCGTGGTGTCGTCGCTGGGCCCGGACGGCGCCCCGCAGGCGGCGTACCTGACGCTGGCGGTCACGGAGTCGGGCGAGCTGGTGTTCGACGCGCGGGAGGGGTCGCGCAAGGTGGCGAACCTGCGCCGCGACCCGCGGGTGGCGGTGGTGGTGGGCGGCCCGGACGGGACGACCCTGCAGGTCGAGGGCGTGGCGGACCTCCCGGACGGCGCGGACCGCGAGCGGTGCGCGGAGGCCTACCGGTCGGCGTTCCCGCACTTCGCGGCGTCGTTGGACGACCCGGGGATCGTGGTGGTGCGGGTGGTGGTGCGGTGGGCGCGCTGGGGCGACCACCGCCCCTCTCCCCCCGTGGTCGTGGAGCTCGTGGGCGGTGGGCGTGCCTGAGGTGCCCCGGGTCGTGCGGCTGGTGGACCCTGAGGGGGTGCGGCTCGCGCCACGGCGTCCGGTGGGGACGGGGGCGCTGGTGCTCGCCGGGTCGAGCGGCCGTGTCGACGAGGGCCGGGCACGCCTGCTGGCCGGACGCGGGGTGCTCGCGGAGTCGGTGCGATGGTTCGGTGGTCCCGGTCAGCCTGCGGGGCCGTGGGACGTCCCCGTGGAGACGTTCGTGCGCCGCGTCGAGGCGCTCGCGGCGGAGTGCGACCGTGTGGTGCTGGTGGGGACGTCGTTCGGGGCCGAGGCCGCGCTCGTCACGGCGGCGCTCGCCGCGGGGACGGGCGCGCCGGTGGACGCCGTGGTCGCGCTCGCGCCGTCGGACGTGGTGTGGGCGGGGGTGGCGCCGGGTGGTCGGCAGACGTCGCACTGGACGTGGGGCGGGCGGCCGCTCCCGTTCGTGCCGTTCGTGCCGGGGTGGGCCCCGGTCGACGACCCGCCGGCGTTCCGCGACCTGTACCTGCGGTCGCGGGAGGCGGACGCGGCCCGCACGACGGCGGCGGCCATCGCGGTCGAGCGGATCGCGGAGGTGGTCCTCGTGGCGGGCGGGGACGACCAGGTGTGGCCCGCGGTGCGGCACGCGAAGGAGATCGTCCGGCGCCGGGAGGCGCACGGGCTGGCGACGACCCTGGTGACGGACCAGGAGGCCGGCCACCGCGCGACGCTGTCCGGGGAGCCGCGGGTGTCGGCGGGCATGGCGATGCGTCGTGGTGGCAGCGAGACCGCCGACCGTCGTCTGGGCGAGGCGGCGTGGGCGGCGCTGTGCCGGGCGCTGCGCGTGCCGGACGACGTCGCCCGGTGACGTCCCTCGTGCCGTCCCCTGTGCCATCCCCCGCGTCGGCAGGGTGCGCCCGAGGTGCGGGCGCTCAGCGCCAGCCGAGGGCGGGCGCGACGTGCCGGACGACGTTCTCGACGACGTGCGCGTTGTACTCGACGCCGAGCTGGTTGGGCACGGTGAGCAGGAGGGTGTCGGCCGCGGCGACGGCCTCGTCCTCGGCGAGGTCGGCGACGACGTCGTCGACCTCGCCGGCGTAGGTCTTGCCGAAGCGGGCGCGCACGCCCTCGAGGACGCCGACCTGGTCGGTGCTGGCGGTCTCCAGGCCGAAGTAGGCGCGGTCGCGGTCGTCGGTGATCGGGAAGATGCTGCGCGACACGGACACGCGCGGCTCCCACCCGTGCCCGGCGTCCGCCCAGGCGTCGCGGAAGCGCTGGATCTGCTCGGCCTGCAGGCGGTGGAACGGGACGCCCGTGTCCTCGGACAGGAGGGTGGAGCTCATGAGGTTCATGCCCTGCGCGGCGGTCCACTCCGCGGTGGCGCGGGTGCCGGCGCCCCACCAGATGCGCTCGCGCAGACCCTCGGAGTGCGGCTCGACGCGCAGCAGCCCGGGCGGGTTGGGGAACATGGGGCGCGGGTTCGGCTCGGCGAAGCCGTCGCCGTCGAGCACCTCGAGGAAGCGGGCGGTGTGCCGTCGGGCCATGTCGGCGTCGGACTCCCCCGCCCGCGGCTCGTGCCCGAAGTGGCGGAACCCGTCGATCACCTGCTCGGGCGACCCGCGGCTGATGCCGAGCTGCAGGCGGCCGCCGGCGATGAGGTCCGCCGCGCCGGCGTCCTCCGCGAGGTACAGGGGGTTCTCGTAGCGCATGTCGATGACGGCGGTGCCGATCTCGATGCGGCTCGTGCGCGCGCCGACGGCGGCGAGCAGCGGGAACGGGGACGCGAGCTGGCGCGCGAAGTGGTGCACGCGGAAGTACGCCCTGTCGGCGCCGAGCTCCTCCGCCGCGACGGCGAGGTCGATCGACTGCAGCAGCGCGTCGGACGCCGAGCGGGTGGCGGACTGCGGGTGCGGCGTCCAGTGGCCGAAGGACAGGAATCCGAGGTGCTTCACGGGGGCGTCAACCTCCTGCGGGCCCGGGTGCTTCCCGGGTGCCCCTTCGATCGTCGCCTCGCGGCCCGTGGCCCGCGCGCGCTGCGCGGACATCGTCGTGGACCGAGGTGCGACCCCCGCCTAGCCTGTGCTCATGACCCTTGCACACGACGTGGCCGGGGACCCCGGCGCCCCCGCCGTCGTCCTCCTGCACGCCGGCGTGGCCGACCGTCGCATGTGGGACGCCGTCGCCCCCGCCCTGGCGCACACGTTCCGTGTGGTGCGCCCGGACCTGCGCGGCTTCGGGGACTCCCCGCTGCCGGCCGACGGCGGCCGGTACACGAACGCGGGCGACGTCGTCGCACTCCTCGACGACCTCGGCGTCGCGGACGCCGCCGTCGTCGGGTCGTCGTTCGGCGGGAAGGTTGCGCTCGAGCTCACGACGACCCACCCCGGCCGGGTGCGCGAGCTCGTGCTGCTGTGCCCCGCCGCCCTTGGCGTGCCCGACACGGAGACGTCCGACGCGTTCGACGCCGAGGAGGCACGGCTCCTGGCCGAGGGCGACGTCGAGGGCGCTGTCCGGCTCAACGTGTCGACGTGGCTCGGCCCGGACGCCGACGACGACGCCGCGGAGGCCCTCACCGTCATGCAGCGCCGCGCGTTCGAGGTGCAGCTCGCGGCCGACGCGGCCGCGAGCGCCGCCGGGCTGCCCGAGCCCGGCCCGGACGGCGTCGAGGTGGGCCTCGCGGGGATCCGCGTGCCGACGTTCGTCGTCGAGGGCGCGCACGACATGGACGCGCTACGGGCGTGCGCCCGGCACGTGGCGGCGTCGGTGCCCGGCGCGGAGCTGTCCCTGCTGGAGTGGGCGGGGCACCTGCCGGTGCTGGAGCGGCCGGACGCGATCCTGGCGCTGCTGCTGGACGTGCTGCGCGACGACCCGACGGTGCACGCGCCCTGACCGGTCAGGGTCGCGGTGTGGGCCCGTGCCAGGTGAGCGCGATCAGGCAGGCATCGTCGCGCTGGTGGGTCCCGAGGTCGACGAGGTGGGTGGCGGACTCCCCCGACTGCGCGAGGCGGGCGGCGTGCTCGGCGAGGTGCTCCAGTCCGTCGCGCAGGGGGGCGTCGCGGCGTTCGACGACGCCGTCGGTGTACAGCACGACCGTGTCCCCGGGGGCGAGCGGGACGGTGCCCTCCGTGCGTTCGCCGGGTGCGCTGCCGACGCCGAGCGGGAGGGACCGTCCCGCCCAGAGGAACTCGGCGGCGCCGGCACGCCGCACGTGCAGCGGGGGAAGGTGCCCGGCGCTCGCGTACGTGAGGGTGGCGTTGGCGGTGTCCAGCTCCGCGTAGACGACGGTCGATCCGAAGCCGATGTCGTGGTGGCGGACGAACATGTCGAGGCGGTCGAGGACCTTGGCGGGGCCGATCCCGGGCTCGGCGAGGGCACGGGTCGCGGTGCGCAGCTGACCCATGGCGGTCGCGGAGGCGAGCCCGTGCCCCACCACGTCGCCGATGACGACGTGGAGGACGCCGTGACCGTGGGCCGCGCCGCGGTCGGCGCGGTGGGAGGCGCCTCGGTCGAGGTCGAAGACGTCGTACCAGTCGCCGCCGACGGTGAGACCGCTGGTCGCCGGCCGGTACTCGGCGACGACGTCCAGGTCGGGGCGCTCCGGCAGGTCACCGGCCAGCATGGCGAGCTGCAGCTCGTGGGCCACCGACACGCTCTGCTCGGCGAGCTGTGCCCGGTCGAGGGCGATGGCACCCTGGCGGACGACCGTGGTCAGGGCTTCCCTGTCGGGCGGGACGTCGCCGAGACGTTCGTGGGGGACGACCACGAGGTGTCCCCAGGAACGCTGGACGCCGTCGACCGGCATCACCAGGAGCCCGGCCTCCCCGGCGGACGGGCGGGGCGCGGTGGTCTCGAGCGTGACCCGCGCGACGCCGGGGTGCCGTGCGACCACGCCGAGCAGCGCGTCGCGCACCTGGTCGACGCCCGCGACCCGCGAGAGCGCCGCGGTGGCCTCCTGCACCCAGCGCAGCCCCTCGGCCCACCGGTCGGAGCTCGTGCGGGCGCGCACCAGCTCCTGCTCGAACTCGGCGCGGCCGCGGGAGGCGAACATGGCCACGTCGATCTCGGCGCCGCTCCCGGGTCCGGCGGGGCCACGACGGTGGGCGGTGACCAGCACGGGCAGCGGCTCGCCGGGCGTGCGCAGCGCCAGGGAGACGTCCTCCACCCTGCCGTTGAGCGCCAGGGCGGGGGCGACGTAGGCCTCCCAGTAGAGCCGGCCGCCGGCGGTGATCAGGCTGCCCAGCGGCCGGCCGACCACCGGGTCCGGCAGCTCGTGGGACGGGGGCGACGGCTGGCCGGGCGCGTGCCCCGCGCGCCAGCGGAGGAAGGTGACGTTCGCGTCGAGGACCGTGCCGTCCTCGTCCAGGCGCAGCATGGCCACGGGTGCCCTGGACCAGGCGTCCGCGAGGCTGCCGTCGCTCATGCGACGGGCTGCTCGTCCAGGGGCGCCGGTTGCGCGCCGTCGAGGGCCAGGTAGTCACGGATCGCGCTGACGAGAGCGGTGGGCGCGCTGAGGTTCGGGCAGTGCCCGACGGCGTCCAGGAGGGTGAACCTCGAACCTGTCAGGTGCTCGTGGACGTAGCGGCCCACCTCGGGCGGAGCGATCGCGTCCTGACGGCACTGGACGACGAGGGCCGGCGTGCGCACGGCGGCGAGGTCGGCGCGGTTGTCCGACAGGAACGTGGTGCGTGCGAAGCGTCGCGCGATGACCGGGTCGGTGCGGCAGAACGCGTCGGCGAGCTCCTCGCCGAGCTCCGGGCGGTCCGGGCTGCCCATGATGACCGGACCCATCGCCCGGGACCAGCCGAGGTAGTTGGCGTCCATCGTGGCCAGCAGCTCGTCGATCTCGCCGGCGGTGAACCCCCCGCGGTAGCCGCCGTCGTCGACGTAGCGGGGGCTGGGACCGACCAGCACCATGCGCTCGAACAGGTCCGGCCTGCGCACGGCCGCGAGCAGGCCGATCATCGCGCTGACGGAGTGGCCCACGAACACCACGGGTCCGAGGTCGAGGTCGTCGAGCAGGTCGATCACGTCGGACGCGTACCCCTCGAGGGTCGCGTGCCGCGCCACGTCGTACAGGGACGGGTCCGCGGCGCCCGCGCCCGCGTGGTCGAACAGCACCACACGGTGGTCGGGCTCGAACGCGGGCGCCACCCACCGCCACATCGACTGGTCGCAGCCGAACCCGTGCGCGAACACCATCGGCGGGCCGTGCCGCGGCCCGGACAACCGGGTGCCGTGGCGCTCGCGGGTCCTCATGACCACCCAGGGTAGGCGCTCGCGGCCCGCACGATGACGCTCCGCGGCAGGGACCAGCCGCCCGCAGGACACGTGCGCGAAACACCGGGGGGCGAGGATGCGGGGGTGATCATCGCCCCGGAGTCCCCGGCCGCCGTCGACGTGCGCGCGCTGCTGGAGGAGCACCTTTCCGACATGTACGCCACGTCCCCCGCCGAGTCGGTGCACGCCCTCGACCTCACGGCGCTGCTCGCCCCCGCGGTGACGTTCCTGACCGCGCGCGACGACGACGGGACCCTGCTCGGCTGCGGCGCCCTCAGCGAGCTCCGGCCCACCACCGCGACGTCCCCCGGGCAGGGCGAGGTGAAGTCGATGCGCACGGCGCGCCCCGCGCGCGGACGCGGCGTGGCGGGCGCCGTCCTGGACCGGCTGGTCGCCCTGGCCCGCGAGCGCCGGTACGCCTCCGTGAGCCTGGAGACGGGGCCGCAGGAGTACTTCGCGGCCGCGCGGCGCCTGTACGCGCGGCACGGGTTCGTGCCCTGCGGCCCGTTCGGCTCCTACTCCCCCGACCCGTGCAGCGTGTTCCGCACCCTCGACCTGACGGACGACCGCACGGACGCGGCTGTCGGCCCCGCCGCCTAGCCTCGCGGGATGACCGACACCCCGACCTGCGACGCGCCGGGCACGGCGCCCCTGCTGGACCGGCGGTTCGCGTGGCGGGGCCGCGAGGTCGCGTGGACGGCGTTCGGCTCCGGCCCGCCGCTGGTGTTCTGCCACGGCACGCCGTGGTCGTCCTGGCTGTGGGAGCCGTACGCCCGCGCCCTGGCCGGCGGGTTCACCGTGCACCTGTGGGACATGCCGGGCTACGGGGACTCGTCGAAGGACCCCGCGCACGACGTCGACCTCGGGACGCAGGGCGAGCTGTTCGCCGCCCTTCTGGAGCACTGGCGCCCCGCCTGGGCCGCGACCGCAGCCACCGGGCGCGACGGCGGGGGCGACGCCGGCACGCCGCCGCTGCCGCACGTCGTCGCGCACGACTACGGGGGCGCGGTGAGCCTGCGCGCCGCGCTGCTGCACGGCGCCCGGTACGCGTCCCTGTGCCTCGTGGACGTGGTGGCGCTGCGCCCGTGGGGCTCGCCGTACTTCGCCCTGGTGCGCGAGCACGCCGACGTCTTCGCGGCCACGCCCGCCGCCGTGCACCGGGGCGCGCTGGAGGCGTACGTGCGCACGGCCGCGCACCGGCCGCTGCGCGAGGAGCACCTGGCCGCGCTCGTCGCCCCGTGGACGGGCGAGGCCGGGCAGGCCGCGTTCTACCGGCAGATCGCCCAGGCCGACGAGCGGTACACCGCCGAGCTCGAGCCGCTGCTGGGCGACCTCGACGTCCCGGTGCGCGTGCTGTGGGGCGAGGAGGACGCGTGGATCCCGCCGGACCGCGCGCGGCGGCTGGCGGAGGCCCTGCCGGACGCCGACGTGCGGATGCTCCCGGGCGCCGGGCACCTGGTGCAGCTCGACGCACCCGTCGCGCTCGCCGTCGAGCTGCAGCGCTGGTTGTCCGCGTCCCGCTGACAGTCGGTGCCCGGCCGACAGTCAGTACTAGTCGGTACCAGTCAGTACCAGCTCGCCCGCGCGTGCTGGAAGATGAGGTTGGTCTCGGTGAGCGCCACGTCCGGGTCGGTCGACAGGTGCTCGATGACGAACTCGTTCAGGGCGTCGGAGTCCGCCGCGGCCACGTGCACGAAGAAGTCGTGCGCCCCGCCCAGCAGGAAGACGTTCAGCACCCCGGGCAGCTCGGCGAGGCGCTGCAGGTAGCCGCTCAGGCGGGTGCGGGCCGCGCCGCGCATCTGCACCGCGATCATCGCCTGCAGGGGGTGCCCGGTCCGCGCCGGGTCGACGTCCGCGTGGAAGCCGCGGATCACGCCGCGCTCGCGCAGCTGACGCACCCGCGTCAGGCAGGTGGACGGCGCGATCCCCGCCCGCGCCGCGAGCGCGTTGTTCGGCAGCCGCGCGTCGTCCGCGAGCGCCGCGAGGATCCGCTGGTCGACGTCGTCCAGCCGTGCGGGGGCGGGCCCGCGCCGTTCGAGCCCCCACGACGGGTCCGGCCGGACGTCCGCGGGCCGGACCTCCTGCGTGCGGACGTCCTGCCCCCGCCGCTGCCCGGATCGAACATCCTTCGCGCGGGGCTGGCGTGGCGCGGGCTGAGCCGGGCGTCGTGTCGACATCTTGGCAATCTACCGAAGGATGTGCGGATTCGTGGCGTGCAGCCGAATCTGCCCGTCAGACTGGGACGTGAGCGGGGTCACACGCCCCGCGCCACGCACCCGCCGATCCCTGGCCACGAGCAGGGGGTCGGTGCCGAGCCACGAAGGCGGACTCACCATGCGCATCGGCGTCCCGAAGGAAGTCAAGAACCACGAGTACCGGGTGGCGATCACGCCGGCCGGCGTGCACGAGCTCGTCGCCCGCGGGCACGACGTCGCCGTGGAGGCGGGTGCCGGGGCGGGGTCCGCGATCACCGACGACGAGTACCGCGCCGCCGGGGCGGACGTCGTCGCCGACGCGGACGAGGTGTGGGCCGGCGCCGAGACGGTGCTCAAGGTCAAGGAGCCGGTCGAGGAGGAGTACCACCGGCTGCGGCCGGGGCTCGTGCTGTTCACCTACCTGCACCTCGCGGCGGACAAGGCGCTCACCGAGGAGCTGCTGGCCCGCGACGTGACCGCCGTCGCGTACGAGACGGTGCAGACCCCCGACGGGCGGCTCCCGCTGCTGGCCCCCATGTCGGAGGTCGCGGGGCGGCTCGCGCCGCAGGTCGGGGCCGCCACCCTGCTGCGCGCCGCGGGCGGTCGCGGGGTCCTGCTCGGCGGGGTGCCCGGCGTGCCCGCCGGGCACGTGGTGGTCATCGGTGCGGGCGTCTCGGGCATGAACGCCGCCCGGATCGCCGTCGGGCTGGGCGCCCGCGTCACCCTCCTGGACACGAGCGCCGACGCGCTCAAGGCCGCCGACCGGGAGTTCGGCGGCCGCGTGCAGACCCTCGCCTCGAACCGGCTCACCCTCACCGAGGCGGTGCTCGAGGCCGACCTGGTGGTCGGGGCCGTCCTGGTCCCCGGCGCGAAGGCGCCCGTGCTGGTGGCGAACGACGTCGTGGCGCGCATGCGGCCGGGCGCCGTCCTCGTGGACATCGCGATCGACCAGGGCGGCTGCTTCGAGGACTCCCGCCCCACGACGCACGCCGACCCCACGTTCCCCGTCCACGACACGGTCTTCTACTGCGTGGCGAACATGCCGGGCGCCGTGCCCCGCACCTCCACGTACGCGCTGACGAACGTGACGCTGCCGTACGCCGTGGCGCTCGCGGACCACGGCTGGCGCGAGGCCCTGCGCCGCGACCCGGTGCTGGCCCGCGGCCTCAACGTGCACGACGGGCGCGTCACCAACGCGGGCGTGGCCGAGGCGCACTCCCTCGAGCACGTGGACGTCGCCGCCGTCCTCTGACGGTCGCGCCGCGAGGCGGCACGCTCAGCATCCCCGATGCCTACCGAGGCCGGGTGCGCGGCGGCACGGGCACCCGGTCGAGGTCGGCCGCGACGGTGAGGCCGCCGTCGAACACCTCGCGCGCCTCGCGCTCGAACTCGTCCGGCAGCTCGTCGGGCACGCGGTAGCGCTGGGAGAAGTGCGTGAGCACGAGGTGGCGCACGCCGGCGCGCGCGGCGACGATCGCGGCCTGTCGGCACGTGAGGTGCGCCCACCGGGCGGCCAGCTCGGCGTCGCGGTGCAGGAACGTCGACTCGACGACGAGCAGGTCGACTCCGTCGGCGAGCTCGAGGACGGCGTCGCACAGGCGGGTGTCCATGACGAACGCGACCGACTGCCCCGGCCGCGGCACGGAGACGGCGTCGCGTCGCACGGTGCGGCCGTCGTCGAGGACGAGGACGCCGTCGCGCAGCAGCCGCCCCACCGCCGGGCCGGCGGGGACGCCCGCGGCCGCGAGCGCCGCCGGGTCCAGGGACACGCCGTCCGGCTCGTCGAGGCGGTAGCCGACGGCGTCGACGCGGTGGTCCAGCGGGCGCGCGGTGAGGACGGGAGCGCCCGGGCCGGCGCCGCGCTCGCCGTCCAGGCGGGGCAGCGTCACCACGGGTGAGGGACTGGGCGACGGACCGGGCGACCGAGCGGAGGTCGCCGCGCCGGGGAAGGCCACGGGCTGCAGCGCGACCCGCTCGTGGTGGTCGTAGGCGCTGGCGTCGAGCAGGTGGCGCACCCAGGGCTCGCCGGAGGCGGGGAACGAGATCGGCACGGTGTGGCGCACCTGGTCCCCCGACAGGCGCTGGGCGACGCCCGCGAGGCCGAGGGAGTGGTCGCCGTGCAGGTGGGTGATCGCGATGCGGGTGAGGTCGGTGGCGGACACCCCCGCGAGCGTCATCTGCCGCTGCGTGCCCTCCCCCGGGTCGAAGAGGATCGCCGCGTCGTCGAAGAACAGCACGTACCCGTTGTGGTTGCGGGTGCGCGTGGGCACCATGCTCGCGGTGCCGAGCACGACGAGCTCGCGTCGCGACACGCCGCCGCGCTCAGCGGCCGAGCGCGCGCCCGACGACGCGCACCAGCCCCGTGGTCACGTGCTGCACGGGGCGCCACAGGTCGCGGTCGAACACGGCCGTGCGGGTGGCGGGGCCGCGGCGCAGCCGCCCCGCGAGACGGCTCGTGGCGGGCGCCGGCGCGGAGGGCGCGGGCTTCAGGGACGGCAGGCCGGCGAGCACGGACGGCCGGTAGCGGGCGCCCGGGTCCCACCGCGGGTGGCGGCGCTGCCTCGCGTCGTCGGGGGTCGGGGCCTGCATGAGGTCATCGTGGCGCGGCGGCGTGGCCGCCGCAAGGCCGGGGACGGCCCCGAGGACGCTCAGGCGCCGGGGAAGCCCTGGGGGTTCTCGGACTGCCAGCGCCAGGTGTCGGCGCACATGTCGTCGATCGTCTTGACGGCGCGCCAGCCGAGCTCGGTCTGCGCGCGCGTCGGGTCGGCCCAGAACGCGGCGAGGTCGCCCGCGCGGCGCGGGCCGACCTCGTAGGGCAGCTCGCGGCCTACGGCCCGCTCGAACGCGTGCAGCATCTGCAGCACGGACGTGCCGGTGCCGGTGCCGAGGTTGAAGGCGCGCACGGGCTCGGCCATGGCGTCCAGGTGGTTCAGCGCGGCGACGTGCCCGGCGGCGAGGTCCTCGACGTGCAGGTAGTCGCGCTCGCACGTGCCGTCGGCGGTCGGGTAGTCGTCGCCGAAGACCACGAGCTTGTCGCGCTTGCCGACCGCGACCTGTGCCAGGAACGGCATGAGGTTGTTCGGGATGCCCTGCGGGTCCTCCCCGATCCGGCCCGACGGGTGTGCGCCCACCGGGTTGAAGTAGCGCAGCAGCGCGACCTTGAGCCCGCCGACCGCGACCGCCGCGTCGGCCGCGATGCGCTCGATCATCACCTTCGTCTGCCCGTACGGGGACGACGACGACAGGTACTCGTAGTCCTCGCGGTAGGGCACGGGCGCCTTCTCCCCGTACACGGTGGCCGAGGAGGAGAACACCAGGCGCGGCACGTCGTGGCGGCGCATCGCCTCCAGCAGCGACAGCGTCGAGTCGAGGTTGTTGCGGTAGTACTCCAGCGGCTTGGCCACCGACTCGCCCACCGCCTTGAAGCCCGCGAAGTGCACGACGGCGTCGAACCTCTCGTGCGCGAACAGCCGGTCGGTCTTCTCCGCGTCGGTGAGGTCGATCGCGTGCACCGGCACGTGCGCCCCCGACAGGGACTCCAGGCGGCCCACCACCGTGGGCTTGCTGTTGGAGAAGTCGTCCACCACGACGACGTCGTGCCCGGAGGCGACGAGGGACAGGACGGTGTGGGAGCCGATGTACCCGGCGCCGCCGGAGACGAGAACGCGCATGGGCCCAGCCTAGGGCGTCGGGCGCCGTCGTCGGACGGGCGTCCGCACCCCGGGCCGGGCCCGTGCGCGTCGGGTCGTGTCAGCTGCCGCCGAGGAGCTCGGTGAAGCTCGGCGTCGCGGCGAACGGGTCGACCGGGCCGTCGTTCTCGCGGCGCGCCACCCGCTGCGCCAGGTCACGCCCGGCGCGCGCGATCCGCTTCGGCAGGCCGGCGCCCGGGTCGTCGGCGCTCGCGGCCCAGTCGTCGGTGGCGGCGAAGACGCTGGTCGGCACGACGTCGGCGCGCAGGTACGTGAACAGCGGCCGCATCGTGTACTCCAGCGCCAGGGAGTGGCGGGCGGTGCCGCCGGTCGCGCCGAGCAGGACCGGCATGCCGGTCACCGAGTCGGGGTCGACGACGTCCCAGAACGACTTGAACAGCCCCGAGTAGCTCGTGGTGAACACGGGCGAGACGGCGATGAGCCCGTCCGCGCCCGTCACGGTCTCCAGCGCCCGGGCCAGGTCGCCGGTCGGGAACCGGGTGAGCATCGCGTCGACGACGGCGTGCGCGAGGTCGCGCAGCTCGATCGTCTCCACCCGCACGGTGTGGCCGGCGTCCTCCAGCTCCCGCACGGTGGCGTCCGCGAGCCGGTCGGCCAGCAGGCGCGTCGACGACGGCTGGGACAGGCCCGCCGACACGACGGCGAGGGTGCGGGTGGGGTGAAGGCCCGAGGGCCCCGAGGACATGGTCATGCGCGTGCCTCCTGCGATGCGGCGGGCTGGGTGCCCTCGGCAACGGTACCGGTGTACGGGTCGGCGGTGTCGCCGACGTGGGTGGCGCCCGCCTCGCCCGCGGCGCGGGCGGCGGCGACGCGCTCGGCGTGCGTCGGCGGGTTCAGCGGGACGTCGTCCGCGGGGCGCTTGGCCTCGACGATCTTGCGCAGCTCGGGCACGACCTCCTCGCCGAGCAGGTCGATCTGCTCGAGCACGGACTTCAGCGGCAGGCCCGCGTGGTCCACGAGGAACAGCTGGCGCTGGTAGTAGCCCACCTCGTCGACGAACGACGCGTACCGGTCGATGACCTGCTGCGGCGAGCCGACCGTCAGCGGCGTCTCGCGCGTGAAGTCCTCCATCGACGGGCCGTGCCCGTACACGGGCGCCTCGTCGAAGTAGGGCCGGAACTCGTTCCACGCGTCCTGCGACCGCTTGCGCATGAACACCTGGCCGCCGAGCCCGACGATCGCCTGGTCCGCGCGCCCGTGCCCGTGGTGCTCGAAGCGCTGCCGGTAGAACCGCACCATCTGCCGGGTGTGGTGCATGGGCCAGAAGATGTTGTTGTGCAGGAAGCCGTCGCCGTAGAACGCGGCCTGCTCGGCGATCTCGGGGCTGCGGATGGAGCCGTGCCACACGAACGGCGGCACGCCGTCCAGCGGGCGCGGGGTGGACGTGAAGCCCTGCAGCGGGGTGCGGAACTTGCCCTCCCAGTCCACGACGTCCTCGGTCCACAGCCGGCGCAGCAGCGCGTAGTTCTCGACCGCGAGCGGGATGCCCTGGCGGATGTCCTGCCCGAACCACGGGTACACGGGGCCGGTATTGCCGCGGCCCATCATGAGGTCCATGCGCCCGTCGGAGATGACCTGGAGCATCGCGTACTCCTCGGCGAGGCGCACCGGGTCGTTGGTGGTGATGAGCGTCGTCGCCGTCGACAGGGTGATGTGCTTCGTGACGCCGGCCAGGTAGCCCAGCATCGTCGTGGGGGACGACGCCACGAACGGCGGGTTGTGGTGCTCGCCCGTGGCGAAGACGTCCAGGCCCGCCTCGTCGGCGTGCCGCGCGATGGTGAGCATGTTGCGCACCCGCTCGGTGTCGTCCGGGGTGTGGCCCGTCGTGGGGTCGGTGGTGACGTCGCTGACGGAGAAGATTCCGAACTGCACGGCTGCGCTCCCTGCTCGTGGTCTCTTGCTGCTGGACTCTGACGTGAAGCCTGGGTCCATGCATTTGCATGTACATGCCGGTGAACCGTGCACCGCTCCCGGTTGTTCCCGGTGGTCCCCGGCCCTCCCGCGGGCCCGCGGGTGACGTCGCGCACAAAGGGTGCCCGCAGGGCGGTCTCGAGTTGCGCACGGCGCGCCGACTGGCCAGCCTGGGGAGGCAACCGCCACGTCCCGCCACTGTGCCTGTCTCCGGCACCGGTGCGGACCGTGCTTCACGGGACCTTCACGGACCGCCGGAACAACCCCCGGCAGGGCCGCGTTGGAACCTCAGGCCCCTTCCCACCGACCTCCAGGAGGACGACATGCCCGACCGGTCCCTGCGCGGCATGAGCATCGGCAGCAAGAGCATGGAGTCCGACGAGGGCGTCGACTTCGCCCCCCGGTTCCAGGCGCACTACGACTGCCCCAACGGCCACACCATCATCCTGCCCTTCTCCACCGAGGCCGAGGTGCCGCCGGTGTGGGAGTGCCGGTGCGGCGAGGAGGCGCTCCTGCGCGACGCCGAGCGCCCCGAGGTGAAGCCCGGCAAGCCGCAGCGCACCCACTGGGACATGCTGCTCGAGCGCCGCACCGTCGCCGAGCTGGAGGAGCTCCTCGACGAGCGCCTCGAGCTGCTGCGCGCCGGCAAGCTGCGCCGCAGCGCCTGACACGCGACACGCTCAACCGCACGAAGGGCGGGCACCCCACCGGGTGCCCGCCCTTCGTCGTTCCCCACGCCCCGCTCCGCGGGTGTCAGCGCCGGCGGGCGCGCACCGCGGACACGATCCCGCCGACGACGAGCACGAGCGCCGCCGCGCCGACCCCCCAGCCGGGCCAGTAGCCGGCCCGCACGGCCGGAGTCAGCTCCGTGCGCAGCGGCAGGTCCGCCACCCAGTGGTCGGCCGTGAACAGCTGCGTGCGCGCCACCAGGGTCCCGTCCGGGGCGACGACGCCGCTCACACCCACCGTCGAGACCTGCACCGCCGCCCGGCCCGTCGTGATCGCCTGCAGCCGCGTCATCGCGAGCTGCTGCGTCGACTCCGCCGTGTACCCGAACGACGCGTTGTTCGTCGGCACCACCAGCACCTGCGCGCCCCGCTGCACGGCGTCGCGGATGATCTCGTCGTACGCCACCTCGAAGCAGATCACGGTCGCCATCGGCACCGTCGTCGGCCCGGTGCCGCGCCCGATCGCCGCGCCGTCCACCGGCAGGTCGACCACCGCGGGCTCGGTGCCGGGGATCATGTCCGTCGTCACCCGGTCCACCTGGGCGCTGAACAGCCGCACGAAGGAGCGGATCGGGATGTACTCCCCGAACGGCGCCGGGTGCTGCTTCGCGTACCGCTGGGTCACGCCCTTCCCCGGCTCCCACAGCAGGGCCACGTTGTACCGGCCGCCCGTGTCCGGCCACTCCTGAGCGCCCACGAGGATCGGCGCGCCCACCGCCTGGGCCGCGTCGTCGATCGCCACGCCCACCTCCGGCGTCGTCTGCGGGTCCAGGTCCGAGCCGTTCTCCGGCCACAGCACCACGTCGACGGCGTCGCCCGGTTGGTCGCCGAACGCGCCGGACGCCTGCTCGTCCGCGATCGCGTACGTGCCCTCCAGGTGGTTGTTCAGCACCTCCGCCCGGTTCGCGAACGACCCCTCCCCCGGCTCCGACACGTTGCCCTGCACCGCCCCGGCGCGCAGCACGCCCGCCTCCGCGGTGCCCGTGCCCGCGTCCACCACGGTCCCCGCGCGGCCCGGGTCCTCCGTCACCTCGCGCGTGCCCGGGTCGTGCGCCAGGGGCAGCAGCAGCGGCGCGGTCACGAGCGCGGCCGCGGCCAGGACGAACACGGCGGCGCTCGCGGCCGACCGCGCCCGACGTCGGGCGTCGCGCCACGGCGTGCGCAGCAGGCGCCCGACGGCGAGCGCGAGCAGCACGCCCGCCGCGGCCACCAGCAGGGACACCAGCGTGGTGCCGCCGAGCCAGGCGGCGCGCCCGGTCGGCGCGCCCGCCATCGCCCACGCGAGGCGGCCCCAGGGGAACCCGCCGAACGGGATCTCCGAGCGCCACTGCTCCACCGCGACGAACACGACGGCGAACACGGCGGCGTGGGCGACGGCGTGCCGGCGCACCCAGCCCCAGCGGCGCGCCCACGTCCACAGCGACCCGAACGCGGCGAGGAACAGCGTCTCCAGCACGGACAGCGCCACCCAGGGCACGGTGTCCGTGGCGAAGTTCGCCCACCAGATGTGCGGCAGCCAGAACGTCAGCCCGGCGACGAGGCCGACGAGGAAGTTCCAGCCGGCGGCCCGGCGCCCGTCGCGGCGCAGCGCGGCGAACAGCAGCGCGACGCCGACGAGCGCCAGCGGCCACGCCCCGACGTCCGGGAACGAGGCCCACAGCGCGGCCCCGGCCGCGACGGCGAGCAGCAGGGTCGCGGGGCGGCTCGCCCACCGGTCGGCGGCCGACGTGCCGCGCGAGGCGGCCCCCGCGTCACTGCTGTCGTCACGGCTGACGTCACGGCTGTCGTCGACGCCGGGGGCGGCTGACCCGTCGGAGGGCTCCTCGACCGGGTTCGGGCTCACGTGCAACACCCCCGCAGGGTACGTGACCCAGCGGCGCGGTCGGGCTGCCGGGAGCCCCTCGAGCAGGCGATCCGTCGCGGGAACCGGGTGGTCGCCGCGACGGAGCGCTTCCTCGAAGGCATCGGACGGCCGGGGGTCAGTCGAAGGTGTCGTGCAGGACGACGCCGTCGCGCACGGTCTGCAGGCACACGGGGTCGGGCTCGCCCTCGGACAGGTCGGGCAGCAGCGGCTGACCGGCGCGCGCCTCGGGGTTCCACGCCGACAGGCGGTCCCCGGGGGCCTGGACGCTCAGGGTGTCCGCGCGCCAGACGGCCAGGTGCGCGGGCGCTCCGACGCGCAGCTCGCCCGCGCCGGTGTGGTCCAGCCCGGCGAGCCGCCACCCGCCGCGGGTGTGGGCGCGGAACGCGGCCCGCGCGGAGAGGCGCTGCATGGTGTCCTCGTGGGTGAGGGTGGCGCGCACCGCCTGCCACGGGTCGAGCGGCGTCACCGGGGTGTCGGAGCCGAACGCGAGCGGAACGCCCGCCCCGGCGAGGTCGGCGAACGGGGACAGGGTCGACGCGCGTCCCGGCCCGAGCCGGGCCGCGTACATGCCGAGGCTGCCGCCCCAGGCGGCGTCGAACGCGGGCTGCACGGACAGTGCCACCCCGTACAGCAGCAGCGCCGCCAGGGCGGACGCGTCCACGAACAGGGCGTGCTCGAGGCGGTGGTGGCCCGAGCGCAGCAGGCCCGCGCCGTGCTCGGTGGCGGCGAGCTCCAGCCCGCGCACGACCTCGTCCATGGCGCGGTCGCCGATGACGTGGAACCCGCCCTGGGTGCCGGCGGCCGAGCAGGCCGCCAGGTGCGCGGCGATGTCCTCGCCCGTGAGGAAGAGGCGGCCCGTGGGCTCGGCGCCGCCGGGTGCGGCGAGCAGGTCGCTGTAGGGGTGGCGCAGCGCCGCGGTGCGCGAGCCGATCGACCCGTCCGCGCACAGGTCGCCGGCGATGCCGGTGAGGAACGGCAGCTCGGCGAGCACCTGCCGCGCGTCGTCCGCCGTCGTGCACAGCTCGCCCCGGTACGCGACGACGTGCGGCAGCCCGCCCGCCGGGTCCGCGGTGAGCCCGACCAGCTCGGCCAGGCCCTCGCGGGTGTCCATGGTGGGCTCGCTCATCTCGTGCACGCCCACGATGCCGCGGGCGGCGGCGTCGGCGAGGGCACGCCGGTAGGCGCGCGTCCGGCGCGCGGGCGAGACCTGGCGCACCGCGGCCGCCGCCGCGTGGTGGGCGTCCGACGTCACCATCCCCGACGCCTCCCAGCCGGGCGTGCGGTCGATGCCCACCGCGCGGGCGAAGGACCCCGACACGACGGCGGAGTGGCCGTCGACCCGCGCCGCGTACACGCGCCGCCCGCCGCAGGCCGCGTCGAGCTCGTCCGCCGTGGGCGCGCGCCGCTCGGGCCACGTCTGCTCGTCCCAGCCGAACGCGAGCAGCACCTCCTCGCCGCCCGGGTCGGCCGCGTCGAGCTCGCGGGCGCCGCGGGCGAGGGCGTCGAGCGCCGCGGCGAGCGACGTCGCCCCGCCGGCGGCGGTGAGGTCGACGGACTCGGCCGCGAGGCCGGTCTCCAGCAGGTGGACGTGCGCGTCGACGAACCCGGGCGCCACGAGCGCGCCGTCCAGGTCGATGACGCGGTCGGCGCGGGCCGCGAGCCCCGCGGCGGTGTCCTCCGCGCCGAGCCAGGTCACGACGCCGTCGTCGACGAGCAGGGCCTCGGCGAACGGGTCCGCGGGCGAGTGGACGACTCCGTTGCGATACAGGGTGGACGTCACGGCCTGCACTCTATGGCACCGCTGCCCACCGCACCCCCACACCGGCCGCACGGATTCCTCACACCTGGCCTCGCACCTGGCCTTCTACCCGGCCCCGCACCCGGCCCCGCACCCGGCGACGCGGGCGGCCGCCGCCCGTCACACGCTGGAGTAGGCGACGACGCCGCGCAGCACGGCCGTCTGCGCCTTGCGGGCCGTGGCCCGCAGCGCCGGACGCGGCGCCGCCTTGGCCAGCTGGTCCAGCACGTCGAGCACCTGCTTGCACCAGCGCACGAAGTCCCCCGCCGCTACGTCCGTGCCGCGCAGCACCGCGTCGAGGTTCTTCCCCGACGCCCACCGGTGCACCGGCGCCACCAGGCCCAGGTCCAGGGGGCCCGTCGCCTCCAGCCGGTGCGCCGCCTCGAGGTCGGTGACCTCGGACCAGGCCCGCGTGGTGGCGTCCAGCGCGCGGGCGAGCCGCCCGTGCGGCCCGCCCGGCACGAACGGCTCGGACGCCTCCTCGCGGCGCCCCGAGTACACGACCGTCGACACCGCCGCCGCCAGGCCGGGCGCGTCCAGGTCGTCCCAGATCCCGCGGCGCAGGCACTCCGCGAGCAGCAGGTCGTCCTCCGCGTACAGGCGGCCCAGCCACCGCCCGTCGTCCGTGACCGCCAGGGTGCCGGGCGTCCCGCCGTCGGGGGGCGTCGAGGTGGCGTCGTCGGCGCGTGCCAGGTAGCCGAGCCGCTCCAGGACGTCGCAGGTGCGGTC
Organism: Isoptericola sp. NPDC056618; assembly: GCF_042792715.1. Classification (NCBI taxonomy): domain Bacteria; kingdom Bacillati; phylum Actinomycetota; class Actinomycetes; order Micrococcales; family Promicromonosporaceae; genus Isoptericola; species Isoptericola sp. NPDC056618. The sequence goes on from NZ_JBHTVZ010000002.1 coordinate 505,969, forward strand.
GAACGTGCGCGCGATCGACCCGGTGCGCCCCTCGACCCGGCGCACCAGCTGCTCGTGCTCGGCACGCAGCCGCTCCCACCGCTCCGCCCAGCGGGCGTGGTCGTCGCGCTCCGGGCAGCCGTGGCACGGATGCGCGCGCAGCGCGTTGCGCAGGCGCTGCAGCTCGGCGTCGGACGCCGCGTCCGAGCGCCGCCCGCCGTGCCCGTCCCTGTGCCCGTCCTGGCGACCGCCCGCCGTCGCGCCGCGCCGCGCGCCCGGGTGCCGTCCGGACCCGCCGTCGCCCGAGAACGCCCCGAGCGCGTTGCGCAGGCTCGAGGCCAGGTCGCGCCGCTGGTCGGGGCGGCGCGGGTTGAACCCCTTCGGGATGCGCACGGTCGTCACCACCTGCACGCCGCCCGGCGCGTCCGCGAGGGTGAGCTTCTTGACCTGCTTCTCCTGGGTGAGCACGGTCGGCCGCGGCCCGTCGAACCCGCGGTCGTCGCGCCCCGGGTCCAGGATGACGACGTACCCGCGCCGCCGCCCCGACGGCACCTCCACGACGTCCCCGCGCCGCAGCCTCTCGAACGACGCGACCGCGTCGGCCCGCCGGGCCCCGGTCGCCGCGCGCGACAGCTCCTTCTCCCGGTCCTTGATGGCCCGCCGCAGACCCATGTACTCGGCGAAGTCGCCCCGGTCGCACGCCATCGCCTCGGCGTACCCCTCCATCGCCTCCGCGTGCGCCTGCGCCTGCTTCGCCAGACCCACCACGCCGCGGTCGGCCTGGAACTGCGCGAAGCTCGTCTCCAGCACGTCGCGGGCCCGCTCGCGACCCACCTGGCCCACCAGGTTGACCGCCATGTTGTACGTGGGCCGGAAGCTGGAGCGCAGCGGGTACAGCCGCTTGGACGCGAGCCCGGCCAGCGCCACCGGGTCCAGGCCCGTGTGGTCGACGACGACGGCGTGCCCCTCGACGTCGATCCCGCGCCGACCGGCGCGGCCGGTGAGCTGGGTGTACTCCCCCGGCGTCACCGGCTGGTGGGCGGTGCCGTCCCACTTCACCAGCTTCTCCAGCACCACCGAGCGGGCGGGCATGTTGATGCCCAGCGCCAGCGTCTCGGTGGCGAAGACGACCTTCACGAGGCCGCGGGAGAACAGCTCCTCCACGGTCTCCTTGAACACCGGCAGCATGCCCGCGTGGTGCGCGGCGATCCCGCGCGACAGGGACTCCGCCCACGACCAGTACCCGAGCACGTCGAGGTCCTCGGTGGGGATCGTCGCGGTGCGCTCCTCCACCACCCGCCGGATCTGCGCCTCCTCCTCCGCGTTCGTCAGCCGCAGGCCCGCGCGCAGGCACTGCTGCACCGCCCCGTCGCACCCGGCGCGGGAGAAGATGAAGTAGATCGCGGGCAGCAGCGCGTCCGCGTCGAGGGAGTCCACGACGGCGAACCGTGGCGGCGTCCGGCGGTGCGCCACCGGCCCGCCGGCGCCCGGCCGGTTGCCGCCGCGACCCCGGTACCCGCGGTCTCCCCGCCCCCGGTTCCCGTGCCGGCCGTGCGAGGACTCCGCCCGCGCCGAGACGCGGAACATCGCCTGCAGGTCCGGGTTGATCGGCGGGTTCGTGCCCGGGTCGGTCGGGTCGACGTGCCCCGCGTACAGGTCCATGAGGCGTGGCACGCCGCGCGGCTCCGGCGCCGAGACGACCACGTGCTGCCACAGCGGCACGGGCCGGCGCTCGCTGACCACCACGGCCGTGTCGCCGCGGACGGTGGCGAGCCAGTCGCCGAACTCCTCCGCGTTCGACACCGTCGCGGACAGGGACACCAGCTGCACGTGGTCGGGCAGGTGGATGATGACCTCCTCCCACACCGGGCCGCGGAACCGGTCGGCGAGGTAGTGCACCTCGTCCATGACGACGTACGCCAGCCCGTCGAGGGCGGACGACCCCGCGTAGAGCATGTTGCGCAGCACCTCGGTGGTCATGACGACCACGGGCGCGCCCGCGTTGATGGACGTGTCCCCGGTGAGCAGGCCGACGTTAGCGACCCCGTGCCGGGCGACCAGGTCGGTGTACTTCTGGTTGCTCAGCGCCTTGATCGGCGTCGTGTAGAACGCCTTGCCGCCGCGCGCGAGCGCGAGGTGGACGGCGAACTCCCCCACGACCGTCTTGCCCGCGCCCGTGGGGGCGGCGACCAGGACGCCGCGGCCCTCCTCGAGCGCGACGCAGGCGTCCACCTGGAACGGGTCGAGCTCGAAACCGACCACCTGACGGAACAGCCGCAGCTCACCCTCGGCGTCGGCCTTGTCGCGGGCGCTGCGGGACCGGGAGGCGGCGTACCGCTCGGCCGGGCTGAGGACGTCCTGGCCGGCGTCGGGGCGGGGGTGGGCGGTCATACCGTCAGCCTAGGCGCCGGAACCGACCCCTCGTCCTGCGGCCCCGGCCGCGTCCCGGGCCGGGTGTCATCCGACGCTCGGCGCACTCCGACGACGCCCGTGCCTGACAGCTCGCCACGCAGCTCGCCACGCAGCCGGGCACACACGTCAGCGCGGCTCGACCAGGACCTGCAGCGCGCGCGCCCGCACCTCGACGCGCAGCGGCAGGGCCCCGAGGCGCTCGCCGTCCGCGTGCGCGACCGGCAGGGGTCGCTCGCCCGCGACCCAGGCCTCCGGCCCCGGCTCGATCGTCACGGCGCGCGCCCGCACGACGTGCACCTTGCGGCGGCGCACGTGGCCGCCGGTGAACATGCTCGGGAAGACGGCGAGAGCGCCCGCCCTCGACAGGTCGGTGGCGACCAGCACGTCCAGCAGCCCGTCGTCGAGGGACGCCGACGGGGCGACGCGGATGCCGCCGCCGATCTGCGGGCCGTTGGCCGCGGTGACGAGCGCCGCCCGGCCAGTCCATGTCGCGGTGCCGGCCGGGCCGGGCCGCAGCCGCAGCCCGGTACCGGCGTCGCCCGTCGCCGCACCGGTCGTCACCGGGTCGACGGCGCCGTCGAAGGTGAGCCGGTACGACCAGGGCCGGTAGCGCACCAGCTCGAGCGCCGCGGCCACGGTGTACCGGGCGCTGCCGCGCGGGCGCCGCAGCAGGTTGGCGCGCGCGTTCACCGCGGCGTCGAGCCCGGCCGAGACGGCGCCGGCCACCCAGCGGGGACCGGTGCCCGCGCCCGGGGCGAGGCCCGGGCCGGTGACGAGCGCCGCGTCGACGGGGCGACGTCCGGCGGTGCCGGCGTCCAGCGCCCGGCACAGCGCGGCGCCCGCCGCCGCGGGGTCGCGCACGGGCAGCCCGAGCGTGGCCGCGAAGTCGTTGCCCGTGCCCACGGGCACGATCCCGAGCGGGACGTCGGTCCCCGCGACGGCCTGCGCCCCGAGGTGCACCATCCCGTCGCCCCCCACGACGACGAGCGCGTCGACGGGCCTGCCGGGCGCGACCCCGGGGCCCCCGGACCCGTCCACGGCGGCGCGCGCCCGCGCGAGCGCGGCGTCCGCGTGCGGGCCCGACAGGTCGACGACGTCGTGCCCGGCCCGGCGCAGCCCGGCGAGCACGCCCTCGCCGGCGTGCGCGGCCCGCCCCTTGCCCGCGGTGGGGTTCACGACCACGCCGAGGCGCAGCGGGCGGCTCGCCCCGGCCGGACCTCGCCGCGACGGGTCCCGCTCAGACAGTGGGGGCGACCCTGCGCTTGTCGACCCGCCGGTCGTGCAGCACGCACAGCCCGAGGGCGCCGAAGTACAGCACGCAGATCGGCAGGGCCACGAAGATCATCGTCAGCGCGTCAGGCGTCGGCGTCATCACGGCCGCGAACACGAACGCGACGAGCACCGCCCACCGCCAGCCCTTGGCGAGCGTCTCGTGCCGCAGCACGCCGGCCATGTTCAGGCCGACGAGGAACACGGGCGACACGAACGCGATGCCGAACGCCAGCACGAGGCGCATGACGAAGCTGAGGTACCCCTGCGCGTCGGTGAAGTTCACCGCCCCGTCGGGGACGAACCCCGCGAGGATGTCCACGGCGTGCGGGAGCACCCACCATGCGAGCGCGGCGCCGCCGAGGAAGAGCGGCACCGCGGCGCCGAGGAACCCGTAGGCGTACCCCTTCTCCCGCCTGGTCAGGCCCGGGGTCACGAAGGCCCACAGCTGGTAGAGCCACCACGGGCACGTCACGATGACGCCGAGGAAGAGCGAGACCTTGATCTTCATGTCGAGCGCCGACGCCATGCCCGTGAAGTTGAGCGCGATCGTCTTGCCCTGCTCGAGCGCGGCGACCTTCAGGGGCGCCTGGAGCGCGGCGAGCAGCGGTTCGTACAGGACCCATCCGGCGGCCGCACCCACGACGAGGCCGCACGCGGCGAGGAAGAGCCGCTTGCGCAGCTCCAGCAGGTGCTCGCGCAGGGGCATGCGCCCCTCAGGGTCCCGGGTGTCTCCGGGCACCGACTACGCCCGCGGCTGCTTCGGGTCGATGAGACCCGGGATCTGCTCGCCGTCGCCCGTGCTCGTCGCGGTCGACGACGTGGTCGACGTCGGCGTCGATGCCGTCGAGGGGGCGGTGCCGGTGGACGGCGACGTGGTGTCGGCCGGCGGCTCGTTCGAGTCGTTGAGCTTGCCGTCGTCCGTGAGGTCCTTGACCTCCTTCTTGAAGATCTTCAGCGACTGGCCGACGCTGCGCGCCAGGTCAGGGAGCCTGCGCGCCCCGAACAGCAGCAGGATCACGACCACCAGCACGATGATGTGCCAGGGCTTGAGCATGCCCATGAGAATGGCTCCTCGTTCTCGTCCGCCCGTGAGCGGGGGTGTGTCGGGGTCAACCCTAGTGGGTCCCCGGGGTCGCGAAGGTGACGTTCGGGTGACGACACGGCCCGAACGGCGCTCCGGCCGGCGGATCCGGTCAGAACGGGTAGCCCTGCACCCGGGGCTGCACCGTCACCCACTGCGTCTCGGTGAAGGCCTCCACGTTGGCGTCGTGGCCACCGAACCGGGCGCCGGTGCCCGAGACGCCGACCCCGCCGAACGGCGCCTGCGCCTCGTCGTCGACCGTCTGGTCGTTGACGTGCACGATCCCGGCGGGCAGGCGGTCCGCCAGCTCGTAGCCGGCGAACGCGTCGCCGGTCAGCACCGCGACCGACAGCCCGTACTCGCTGCCGCGCACCAGCTCCACGGCCTCGTCCACGTCGTCGAACGCCAGCACGGGCGCCACCGGCCCGAACACCTCCTGCGCGAACGCCGGGTGCTCCGGCCGCACCCCGGACAGCACCGTGGGCGCGTAGTAGCGGTCGGTGTACGTGCCACCGGCCTCGAGCCGGGCGCCCGCGTCGGTCGTGGCGGTGACGAGGCCGTGCACGCGGTCGCGCTGGTGGTCGTCGATGAGCGGCCCGAGCGGGGCGCCCGACGCCGGGTCGCCCGCCACCAGGGCGCGGGCCGACGCCGCCAGCCGCTCGACGTACTCGTCGTGCACGTCGGCGTGCACCAGGTGGCGCCCCGTGGTCATGCAGATCTGGCCCTGGTGCAGGAAGGAGCCCCACGCGCCCGCGGAGGCCGCGGCCGCGACGTCCACGTCGGGCAGCACCACCATCGCGTTGTTCCCGCCGAGCTCCAGGTGCGCCCGCTTGAGCAGCCGCCCGGCGGTCGCGCCGATCGACCGGCCCGCCGCCGTCGACCCCGTGAAGGACAGCAGCGGCACGTCGGGATGCTCCACGAGCGCCGCGCCGACGTCCGACCCGCCCGGCAGCACGGCGAGCACCCCGGCCGGCAGGCCCGCCTCCTCCAGCACGGCCGCCAGGACGAGCCCGCCGCTCACGGCGGTGCGCGGGTCCGGCTTGAGCACCACCGCGTTCCCCAGGGCGAGCGCGGGCGCCACCGACCGCACGGACAGGATGGCCGGGAAGTTGAACGGCGAGATCACCCCGACGACGCCCACCGGGCGCCGCCGCGCCAGCGACAGCCGCGGGCGGCCGGAGCGCAGCAGCTGCCCGTACGGCACGAGCGCGGTCGCCGCGGCCTGGTGCAGCTCGTCCACGACGAGGCCCACCTCGAACGCCGCCTTGCCGTGGGCGGAGCCCGCCTCGTCCGCGAGCCACCGTTCCAGCACGTCCCGGTGCGTCTCCGTCAGCGCGGCCGCCCGCCGCAGCACGGCGGCCCGCTCCTCGGCGGGTCGCCCCGCCCAGTCGGCCTGGGCCGCGCGGGCCGTCCCGACCGCCCGGTCGAGGTCCGCCGGGGACGCGTCCGCGACCGTGGCGAGCGTGGCCCCCGTGGCCGGGGAGACGACCGGCCGGGTGCCGGTCAGCGGGGTCCAGCCGCCGACGTAGGCGGCGCCGTCCCAGGTCTGCGGTGCGAAGAACGTCATCGTTCCCTCCCGGGTGGTGCTGCGGGTGCTGCACCGGGCGGCGCAGCCGGTGGTGGGGAGGCTAGCGCCTCCGCGCCCGGGTGCGGGACCTCAGGTCGGCGTGCGCCGCCTTGTCGGCGGTGCGGGCGGCGAGCCAGCTCTCGTCCTGCCACCGCCGCCACGTCGCGGCCCGGCGCTCGCGGCGTGCCGCGGCCCGCTCGGCCGTGAGGCGGCGGCGCTCGGCCACGCGCTCGCGCAGCACGACCGGGTCGTCGAAGAGCGTGGGCGACGTGTCGACGCGGTGCGCCTCCGCCTCGGCGACGGCGGCGGAGATGCGGTCGGCGGCGGACCCGAGCACCTCCCCGGCGCGGGACGCCTCGCGCAGGGCGCGTACGCCGGTGCGCCACAGGTGGCGTCCGAGGAAGAACGCGCCCACGAGGGTCGCGACGACGAGCCCCGCCCAGATCCAGCCCCACATGCCGGTCAGCCTACGGTCTCGGCGGTGCCGGTCACGCTGCCGGCGGGCCCGTCCGCGGTGGTGGCGGCGTACGCGGCGAGCGCGGCCCGGGCGGACTGCGCGACGTCGTGCGCCACGTCGGGCGGGTCGACGGCGACGACGTCGGGTGCGTTGGCGAGCAGCAGGCGCCGCAGCCATGCGGGGTTCGTGACCCGCAGCCGCACCTCGACCGTGCCGTCGGGCAGGTCGCGCACGGACTCCGCGGGCACCTCCTCCGCGACCCAGCGGGCCGCGGACGCGAGCCGCAGCGTCGCGGCCGGGGCGCCCCGGTGCGCGACGGACGCCCACACGTCGGCGCCCAGGTCGCCCGCGACGGCGACGTCGCGCTCGGCGACCGGCTCCTCCAGCACGCGGGCGTCGAGGATGCGGTCCACCCGGAACGTGCGGCGCCCGTCCACCCGCAGGCACCAGCCCACGAGGTACATGGCGCCGTCCTGGGTGAGCAGGCGCAGCGGGTCGACGTCGCGCTCGGTGGTGACGTCGGCGGCGTTGACGTAGCGCAGGTGCAGGCGGCGACCCTCGGCGAGCGCGGTCGTGACGGCCGCGACGACCTGCGGGTCCCCGTCGCCCTCGAGCTGGACGTCCACGGCGCCCGCGGCCTCGCCGGTCGCGGCGGTCAGCTTGTCCAGGGCGGAGGCGACGACGGCGGCCCGCCGCCGGTCCGCCTGCACCGCGGGCGAGGCGTGCATCGCGCGCAGCGCGGCGACGAGCGCCACCGCCTCCCGGGTGCCGAGCCGCAGCGGGCGGGTCATGCCGCGCGCCTGCGTCAGGGTCACGACGCCGTCCTCCAGCGAGAACGCGTCGAAGTCGATGAGGTCGTCCGGCATGTACCCGGGGGTGCCGGACACCCACAGGGCGTCCACGTCCTCGCGCACCTGGCGTGGCGTCACGCCGAACCGGTCCGCGAGCTCCTCCACCCGCACCGGCCCCGCGCCGTCGAGGAACGCCACCAGCCCCAGCAGCCGCACCAGCCGGTCGTCCGCCCGCTCAGCCATCCGTCGCCTCCCCCGCCGTGTCCGTGCCGGTGCCCGTGTCCTCGCCGGCCGAGCCCGCGACGCCCGCGGCGTCGAGCCCCGCGGCCGCCTCCAGGCGGCGCAGCACGTCCGCGCGCAGCTGCGGCGGCTCCAGCACCACGACCGCAGGCCCGTACCCCGCCACCTCGTCCGCGAACGCCGACAGGCTGCGGAACTCCACCTCCAGCAGGTCCCGCCCGTCGCGGCGGCCGGCGCGCCGCACGCCGTCGCCGCCGTTCCCACCGTCGTCATGGTCGGCAGGGTCGCCGCCGTCGGTCGCGGGCACCGCCCGCGCCCGCAGCGCCTGCGCCCGCTCCGGCACCACGGCCAGCCGCGCCCGCTGCAGCGCCCCGACCCGCTCCCCGAGCATGGCGTCCACGTCCACCGCGTCGGGCACGTCGAACGCGCCCGCCTGCGCACCCACGCGCACCTTGCCCGAGATCCGCGACAGCCGGAACACCCGCGCCGCGCCGCGCGCCCGGTCGAATCCGACCAGGTACCAGCCGCTGCCCCGCGCCGCGATCCGCCACGGCTCCACGTGCCGCGTCAGCTCCTGCCCCGTGCTCGCGGCCCGGTACCGGAACGACACGTCCCGCCGCTCCGAGACCGCCTCCAGCAGCGGCACGTACGCGTCGCCCGCCGCCCGCACCCGCGGTGCCAGCCCGGCCACCGCGTCCACGGCGACCTCCCCCGCGCCCGCCGCCCGCAGCTTCGTCATCGCGCGCGACATGTCCGTGCGCAGCGTCTTGTCCGACCACAGCTGCGCCGCCAGCGCCACCACGCCCAGCTCCGCCGGCGTCAGGTCCACCGCACCCAGCGCGTACGCGTCGTTGTCGATGCGGTACCCGACCTCGTCGCTGTGCCCGCCCGCGTCCACCGTGACGATCGGGATGCCGAGCGCCCGCAACGTGTCCTTGTCGCGCTCGAACATCCGCTCGAACGCCTCCGTCGACGGCGCGTCGCCGTACCCCGCCACCCCCGCGCGCACCTGCTGCTTCGTCATCGACGCGCTCGTGTTCACCAGCGCGATGACGAGGTTCAGCAGCCGCTCGGCCGGCGGGGTGCCCCGCGACGACGGCGCAGGGTCGGACGGCGCGGCGACGGGCGGGCCGGAGGCCGGTTCCACGGGGTTCGCAGGCATCGGCACCAACTTAGTCGCCGGTAGCCTCTCGTGGGTGACGACAGCGCCGAACCAGCCCCAGCCCCGCACGCCCCGCGACGACGCGCCCACCGGGCACGTCACCTGGCGCACCGGCACCGTCACGTCCCGCGGCGCCGCCTGGACCGGTGCCCGCGAGGTCACCCTCCGCCTCGACGCCCCCCTGCCGTCGCGCGACCTCACCACCGCGCCCTGGGAGGTCCGCGGCCTCGCCTACACGACCCTCGTCGGAGACCCGGACGTCGGCGACCGCCTGCTCCTCAACGTCTCCGCGCTCGCCCGCGGCCTCGGCACCGGCGGGTACGCCCTCGTCGTCGGCCCCGCCGGGGACTCCACCGCCCTGCCCGCCGACCCCCACGCCGGCCCCGGCCACCTCGTCAAGGCCCGCTACACCCCCCTGCAGGCCATGGTCCTCGGCGTCGACGAGCAGGAGTCCGCCCACCACGACACCCTCCGCGACGCCGACGACCTCGCCGGCCTCCCCGTCGTCGTCGCCGACCTGCACTCCGCCCTGCCCGCCGTCGTCGCCGGCGCCCGCCACGCCGCCGACCTCGCCGGCCGGCCCCACCCCCGAGTCGCCTACGTCATGACCGACGGCGGCGCCCTGCCCGCCGCGTTCTCCCGCACCGTCGCCACCCTCCGCGACGCCGGGTGGCTCCACACCACCGTCACCGTCGGGCAGGCCTTCGGAGGCGACCTCGAGGCCGTCACCGTGCACACCGGCCTCCTCGCCGCCCGCCACGTCTCCGGCGCCGACCTCGTCGTCCTCGCCCAGGGCCCCGGCAACCTCGGCACCGGCACCCGGTGGGGCTTCTCCGGCGTCGCCGCCGGAGAGGCCGTCAACGCCGCCGCCACCCTCGGCGGCCGCCCCGTCGCCTCCCTGCGCGTCTCCGGCGCCGACCCCCGAGACCGCCACCGCGGTGTCTCCCACCACAGCCTCACCGCCTACGGGCGGGTGGCGCTCGCGGCCGCCGACGTCCCCGTCCCCGACCCCACCGGCGACCTCGAGTCCCTGGCCCCCTGGGGCACCGAGCTCACCCGCCAGGTCCACGACCAGGCAGGCACCCTCGCCCCCCGGCACCGCCTCGTCGACGTCCCCGCCGACACCGCCGTCCTCGACGCCCTGCGCGGCTCCCCCGCCCGCCTGTCCACCATGGGCCGCTCCCTCGACGGCGACCCCGCCGCCTTCGTCGCCGCCGCCGTCGCCGGCATGCACGCCGAGCACCTCACCCACGAGGACCCCGCCACCCGATAGCGTCGGCGCATGGCCCCACCGACGCGGACCCGGCACGCGGCACGCCGCGCCCTCGCGCCCCTCGCCGGGGCCGCGCTCGCCCTCCTCGTCGTGCTCGGCGCCGCCACCGCCACCCCCTGGCGCTTCCGGCTCCCCGACGTCGCCCTCCCCCAGCCTGCGACCTCCGACCCCGTCCAGCCCCAGATGCCCGGCGAGATCGTCCCCGGCGACCAGCCCCCGCCCTCCTACGACGTCATCACCTGGATCGTCGTCGCCCTCTCCGTCGCCGGGGCCCTCCTCGTCGCCGTCCTCCTGTGGTTCCTCGCCCGCCGCGTCGTCCGCGCCCTCGCCACCCCCGAGGACGACGACGCCGACGGCCTCGCACCCGGCCACGCCACCACCGCCACCGTGGCCGACCTCCCCCTGCCCGAGCTCCAGGACGCCGTGGTGACCGCCCTCGCCCGCATCGACGACGCCGCCACCCCGCACGACGCCGTCGTCGCCGCCTGGGTCGCCCTGGAGGACGCCGCCGCCCGCCACGGCACCCGGCGCGACCCCGCACAGACCGCCACCGAGTTCACCGCACGGCTCCTCACCGCCCGCCGCCAGGACGGCCGCGCCGTCCCCGCCCCCGACGTGGACACCCTCCGCCGCCTCTACCAGCACGCCCGGTTCACCGACCGCCCCGTGCACCCCGACGACGTCCACGCCGCCCGCTCCGCCCTGTCCCGCATCGCCCGCGCCCTCGACCCCGCCCCGGACGCATGACCCCCGCCCGACCCCCGCGTCCCACGCCCCTGCGCGCCCTCCTCACCGTCGGCCTCCCGGCGCTCGCGGCCTGCGCGGCGCTCGTCCTCACGGGCGTGCTCGACCCGCTGCACGCCGCGCTGCTCGTCGTCGTGGCCGCGACGGCCGTCGCGCTGTGGCGACGCCTCGACGACGGCGACGAGGCCCCGTGGCCGGACGTCCTCCAGGACCGCCGCGAGGGCGCGCGCAACGACGTCAGCGAGCTGGGCTGGGCCACGTTCACCCGCAGCGGCGCCGTGGGCGACCGCGTGCTGCGCCGGGTCCGGGACCTCGCGGCGGCACGGCTCGCCGAGCGGGGCGTCGACCTCGCCGCGCCCGGCGGCCCCGAGGCGGCCGCGCGGCTCCTCGGCGCCGACGTCGTCGACGGGCTGGTCGCCCGCCGCCCCGTGAGCAGGGTCGAGGTGCACCGCTGGCTCGACGCGATCGACGCGATCGACGCGGTGCCGACCACCGCCCCCGCCACCGCACCCGCCACCGCACCCGCCACCGCTCAGTCACCCGCCCCGTCCCCCGACCACCCCGCAGGAAGGCCCCCGAGATGACCGTCGACCCGCCCGACGCCCCCGAACCGAGGACTCCGGCGCACCCCCTCCCCGTCGCAGAGGTCGCGGCCCAGGGCCGCCGCGTCCTGGACGAGGTCGGCACGGCCGTCGTCGGCATGCGCGACACCCTCGAGCTCGCCCTGGCCACCGTGCTCGCGGGCGGGCACGTGCTCTTCGAGGACGTGCCCGGGCTCGGGAAGACGCTCGCCGCACGCTCGCTGGCCACCGCCCTCGGCCTCGACTTCGCGCGCCTCCAGTGCACCCCCGACCTGCTGCCCAGCGACATCACCGGCTCGTCGGTGTTCGACCCCGCGAGCCGCGAGTTCGTCTTCCGCCCCGGCCCCGTGTTCACCGGGCTCTTCCTCGCGGACGAGATCAACCGCACGCCGCCGAAGACGCAGTCCGCGCTGCTCGAGGCGATGGCGGAGCGGCAGGTGTCGGTCGACGGCGCCAGCCGACCGCTGCCGCGCCCGTTCCACGTCATGGCCACCTCCAACCCCGTGGAGTACGAGGGCACCTACCCGCTCCCGGAGGCGCAGCTCGACCGGTTCATGGTCCGGCTCGAGGTCGGCTACCCGGACCGGGCCCAGGAGCGGGACGTGCTGCTGCGCCGCGTCGCGCGGCGCCAGGAGGCGGCCCCCGTGCGCCCCGTCGTCGACGCCGCGACCGTCCTCGCCATGCAGGCCGGCGTCGAGACGACCGAGGTGGACCCGGACGTCGCGGGCTACTGCGTCGACCTCGCCGCCGCCACGCGCACCCACGGGGCGCTCGAGGTGGGCGCGTCGCCCCGCGGCTCGCAGAACCTCCTGCTCCTGGCCCGCGCGGTCGCCGTCCTCGACGGCCGCGACTTCGTGCTGCCCGAGGACGTCAAGCGGGTCGCGGTCCCGGTGCTCGCGCACCGCCTCACCCTCACGCCGACCGCGTGGGCGTCTGCGGTCCGCGCCCAGGACGTCGTCTCGGAGCTCCTCGGCTCCGTGCCCGGGCCCGCCACGGTGGGCCGGCGGGGGTGACGGGCGCATGAGCGGGCCCACCACCACGAGCGCGGCCGCGGCCGTCTGGCGACGCAGCCCTCAGGCCGCCGCCGGGCTCGGCACCGGGGTGCTCGTGCTCGGACTGGGCCTGCTGGCGGGCCGGGCCGACGTCGCCCTGCTCGGCGTGGCCCCCCTCCTCGGCGCGCTGTGGGCCGGCCGACCCGGGGCATGGCGCTCGGGCACGCCGCGACGGGGCACCGGTGTGGTGATCGACCCGACCTCGGCCGCCGCCGCGCCCGGGGAGCTCACCGCCGTCCTGCGCCTCGACCCGGCACCCGGGACGGAGCTGGTGCACGCGCGGGTCTCCGCGCCCGGGCACCGCACGGCCGGGGTCGTGGTCGCCGCCGGCCCGCGCGAACTGCCCCTCACCCTGAGCACCGTGCGCACCGGCCCGCAGCGCACCTTCCACGTCGACGCACGCGGCTACGGCGCCGGCGGGGCGACGGCCGAGGACCCCGTCTCCGTCACCGCGCCCGACCGGCTCGTGCTCCCCACGGCGATGCCGCTCGGGCGCGTGCCCGTGCCCCGCCGTCTGCGAGGGCTCACCGGTCCGCACACCTCCCGGCGGCTCGGTGACGGCGACGAGCTGCGCGACGTGCACCCCTTCGCGCCCGGCGACCGGCTGCGGCGCATCGACTGGCACACCACCGCGCGGCGCTCGCCCGACCTGTCGACCCTGTACGTCCGGCGCACCTACGCCACGGCCGAGGCGACCGCGGTGCTCGTCGTCGACTCGCGCGACGACGTCGGGCCGGACCTGCGCACCTGGCGCGGCACCGGCCCGCAGCGCGTCGACGAGCCGACGTCCCTCGACCTCGCCCGGCACGCCGCCGCGTCCGTGGCCGGCGCGCTCGTCGCCGCCGGCGACCGGGTCGGGGTGGACGACCTCGGCCGGCGCAGTCGGCCTCTCCTGCCCGCCGCGGGCCGCCGCCAGCTGCGCCGTGTGCTGCACGCGCTCGCGCTGAGCAGCCCGGTCGGTGCCCCCGCCCGGCGGCTGCGCGCGCCGCAGGTCCCCGCGGACGCCGTCGTGTACCTGTTCAGCACGGTGCTCGACGACGAGCCGCTCGCGCTCGTGCGGGCGTGGCGTGCCGTCGGACACCCCGTCGTCCTGGTCGACACGCTGCCCGACGTCCGGGGGGCGCACGAGGAGCACATGCGGCTCGCCTGGCGGGTCACCCGGGCCGAGCGGGACGACCGGCTGCGCCGCATGGCGGCCGAGGGCGTGCCGGTCGTGCGCTGGGCCGGCGACGCCCGCCAGGACGCCGCCCTCCGCTTCGAGGCCCTGGTCCGCGCCGACGAACGCCATCGGCGAGGCGCGGTGGGGGCGCGATGAGGCGCTCCCTGCCCGCCCGGGTCCGGGCCTGGTGGCGGTCGCGGTACGAGACGGGGCGCCCGCTGCCCGTGGTCGGCGTCGAGCTCGGGCGCCGGCTGCCCGGCGTGGTGCTCCGGGTCGCGTTCGTCGTCGCCGTGGCCGCCCTCGTGGTCGCGGCGGGCGCGCGGACGGACCTGATCGCCGAGGTGGTCGTCCTGCTCGCCGGCGTCGTCACCGTCTGGGCCGCGGTCCGCCCGGGACCGGCCCCCGCGCACGTCGCGCTCGTGACGGCGGCCCTCGAGCTGCTCGGCTCCGGCGCCGCGCCGTTCGACCCGGCCGTGCTGTGGCTCGCCCCGCTCGGGTACCTCGTGACGCGCCTGGGGTGGTGGGCGTCGCACGTGGCCGCGACGGACCGCGTGGAGCTCGCGGCGCTGCGGCACGGCCTGGCGCGCGACGGCGTCGTCGTCGCGGCCTCTCTCGCCGTCGGGGGCGCGGCGTGGGCGCTGGCGGGGCGCCAGGTGTCCTGGCTCGTGGCCCTCGGGGTCGTGGCCCTCGCCGCGCTCGCGTGGATCGCCGTCCGGCGTGACGATGGCGAGGCGCGCTGACCTCCCGGCCGCGCCGACCCCGACGAGGACGGAGACCTCCCGATGGCTGACCGCAACACCCCGCGCTACACGGTGCCCTCGCTCACGCCGCAGCAGGGCGCAGAGGTGGCCGCCATCCTGCAGGAGCGGCTGAACTCCCTGACCGACCTCCACCTGACCCTCAAGCACGTGCACTGGAACGTGGTGGGTCCGCACTTCATCGCGGTGCACGAGATGCTCGACCCGCAGGTGGACGCCGTGCGCGCCATGACCGACGCCGTCGCGGAGCGCATCGCGACGCTCGGCGTCTCCCCCGTCGGCACCCCCGGCGCGCTCGTCGCCGCCCGCGCCTGGGACGACTACTCGCTCCGCCGTGCGTCCGCGATCGAGCACCTGGGCGCGCTCGACGAGGTCTACGAGGGCGTGATCACCGCGCACCGGAAGGCGGCGAAGGACACCGAGTCCCTCGACGACGTGACGAACGACCTCCTCATCGGTCACCTGCACGAGCTCGAGCTGTTCCACTGGTTCGTCCGCGCCCACCTGGAGAGCGCCGGCGGCGACCTCTCGACCGCAGGTGCCACCACGGAGACGGGCGCAGCGGAGAAGGCGGCAGCCGGCGCCCGGTCGACGTCGACCCGCAGCGCGGGCGCGAAGGCCGCACCGAAGACCGCATCGAAGGCGCCGGCCAAGACGGCCGCGGCCAGCACGACGTCCGCCAAGACCACGAGCGCGCGGAAGAAGAAGTAGGCGCAGCACCCGCCGTCGTGCCCACGCCCGCAGGGGTGTCGTCCGCTCCGGTGGACGACACCCCTGCGGCATGATGACCCCGTGATCCGCCCTTACCGCGACACCGATCGGGCCGCCGTCGCCGAGGTCTGCGTCCGCACCGCCGCCGCCGGCTCCGACGCCCGCGGCCACTACTCCGACGACCTCCTCATGCCCGAGGTGTTCGCGCTCCCGTACCTGGAGTACGCACCGGAGCTCGCGTTCGTCGTCGTGCGCCCCGACGAGGAGCCGGCGCGCGATGCCGTCCCCGCGGACCCCGCGGACGACGTCCTGCGTGTCGACGACGGCCGCCTCACCGGGTACGTCATCGGCGTCGCCGACACCCGCCACTTCGTGGCGTGGTGGGAGCGGGCCTGTGGCCCCGGGTTCGCCGAGCGCCACCCGGAGGCCGGCGCCCCGCCGTCGGGGCGCGAGCCCGGGTTCTCGGAGGCGGCCCTGCTCGATGCCGGGAAGGACCCCGGCCGCATGGTGCGCGGCATCAGCCCCGGCGAGCTCGACCGGTACCCCGCGCACCTGCACATCGACCTGCTGCCCGAGAACCAGGGCCGCGGGCTCGGTCGCGCGCTCATGGACACGCTGCGCGCTGCGCTCGCCGCGCGCGGGGTGCCCGGCGTGCACCTCGGCATGGACCCGAGCAACACCCGCGCCCGCGCGTTCTACGACCGGTACGGCTTCCAGGAGCTGCCGTCGCACTCCCCCGGCGCGCCGCTGCTGGGCATCGCCACCGCCTGACGCACAGCCGCGTCTTCGCGCCCACGGGCCGGCCTCGTACGTCGCGGGGCCGGTCCGTTCGTCCCTGCTGCCGTGAGGGTGTCGCGGCTCGAGTTGGTGTTTTAGGGCGCTTGGCACACTATTTTTCTGAAGAGGCATCGGACGCGGGTGCGTCCGAGGCCGGCGCCATGTCCCGACCGAGGTCCGGCACGCCCGCGTCCACCCACGCCCGCCGCACCTGCTCGAACCGCGTGGGCAACGGCGCCCGCACCGCCCCGTAGCGCGCGTTGGTGCGGTGGACGAAGCGCCGCCAGGACAGGACAAGCCCCTGCCGCGTGATCGGCAGCCCGCTGGAGACCGTCGTGCCGTGGTCGTGCGTGTGGTGCACCGTGAGCAGCAGCGCGCGCGGCACCGAGCCCTCCAGCTCGGCGGCCAGCTCCTCGCGCACCACTATCCAGTGCCGCAGCAGCAGCACCACCTCCGCCGGCAGGCGGTGCTCCCGGAGGGTCCGGTGCTTGCCGTGCCGCAGCAGCACCCTCCCCTCCGCCGGGTCCCGCGTGCCCCCGACCCGCCCGCGGCGCGCGGCGGCGTCCGGTTCCGGACCCAGGTCGAGGTCCTCCGCCCGCACGCGGAGCAGGTCGCCGTAGCGCGCCCCGGTCGCCCGCGTCAGCCCGGCGATCACGGCGAGCCGCACGACCTCCGGCTTCCCGCCCGGGCGCAGCGCCTCCACGGACAGCTCGCGCCACACCCACTCCGCCTCGTCCAGCGTGACCGTCGGTCGTGGGTACCGGGCGACCGGTGCGGCGTCGGCGCCGTCAGCCTCTGGGGCGGGGGGCTCCCCCGTGCTCCGCGTCATGGGCCCATCCTGGCGCTTGGCACACTTTTTCCCGGGAGGAGGCCCGGCGTGTCGGCGGGCGTCGTAGCCTCGTGCGGTGAGCCGACCCGACAGCCCCGCCCCCGCGACGCCCCGGGGCGGGCTCCCCGGCACGCTCGCGGCCCCCGTCGACCACGAGCTCGTGGTGAAGAGGTCGCGCTTCCTGGCGCACCTGTCCCCGGCGCCGTCGGTCGAGGCGGCGGACGCCGTCGTCGCCCGCCTGCGCAAGGAGCACTGGGACGCCCGTCACCACTGCGTGGCGCTGGTCGTCGGCACGCACGCCGACCAGCAGCGCTCCTCGGACGACGGCGAGCCCTCCGGCACCGCGGGCGTGCCCATGCTGGAGGTGCTGCGCCGCCGGGAGGTCACCGACGTCGTGGCGGTCGTGACGCGCTACTTCGGCGGCGTCCTGCTCGGCGCCGGCGGCCTGGTGCGTGCCTACTCCGGCGCCGTCGCCGAGGCCCTGGACGTGGCCGCGGCCGGCGGGCTGCTGCGCCGGCGCGAGGTGCTCACCGAGGTCACGGTCGACGTCCCGCACGCGGACGCCGGCCGCGTCGACCACCTGCTGCGCGACTGGGCCCAGACCCACGGCGCCGTCCTCGAGGAGCCGACGTACGCCGCCGTCGCCCGCCTGGCGCTGCTCGTGCCGCCGGCCGAGCTCCCCCGCCTGCGCGACGACCTGGCCGCGGCGTCCGCCGGCACGCTCACACCCGTCCCCGGCGCCGACCGCGTCATCGTCCTCCCCGCCTGACCCGCCGGCTGTGGGGGGGCGCTCAGGGGGTGACGCCGTCCGCGGCGACGGTCGCGCCGTCGGGCACGGTGGCGGGCTCGCCGGCGTCGGTGAGCACCGCGTCGCCCTCGGCGCGCACGCGGGCTCCGAAGGTCCAGTCGCCCTCGACCGTGAGCGACGACGCCGCCCGCAGCGACGGCGCACCCTGGGCGAACCGCGCGTCGAAGCCCGCGATCTGCTTGTAGGTCGTCGAGAGCTTCACCAGCGGCGCGTCGACCTGGGCGACCAGCCGGTAGTCGTCGGTGAGCTCGTAGACGTCCGAGCGCATGAGCAGCAGGTCGCTCGTCGTCTTCACCGGCAGGAACCGCTCGCGCCCCACCTCGATCGCCGTCGCGCCCTCGAAGACGGCCACGGCCGCGCCCATCGCGGACTCGATCTGGACGACGGCGGGCGAGGACGCGTCCGTCGGGTCCACGGTCTTCTCGTTCCGGATCAGCGGGAGCTCGAGCACGCCGCCGGTGCGGTCGAGCTCGGCCGCGAGCGCCTCGAGGTCGAACCACAGGTTGTTCGTGTGGAAGTAGCGGTGCACCGTCGGGTCGAGCGAGACGTCGACGTCGTCGGGGTGCGTCTGCGCCGTCTCGCGCTGCACGATGCGGCCGTCGCTCTTGCGCACGACGAGCTGGCCGCCCTTGACGTCGGCGGGCGACTTGAGGCACATCTCGGCCGCGTACGGAGCCCCGGACGCCGCGAACCAGGCGGCGATCGCGCCGTCGGGGGCCGCGCCGAGGTTGTCGGAGTTGGAGACGCTGGCGTAGCGGAAGCCCGCGTCCAGGAGCGCGCGCACGACGCCGGACGCGTGCAGGGCCGGGTAGAGGTCGCCGTGCCCGGGCGGGCACCACTCGAGGGTGGGGTCGGCGGGCCACTCGACGGGCTCGAGGGTGTCGGCGCGCAGCTTGGGCTCGCGGTTCTGGAGGAAGTCCAGCGGGAGGCCGTCGACGGCGAGGTCGTCGTAGGGCGCGAGCGCGGCGAGGGTGTCGTCGCGCGTGCGGAACGAGTTCATCAGCACGAGCGGCAGGCGGGCGCCCGTCGCCTCCCGGGCGGCGCGCACCTGGCGGACGATGACGTCGAGGAAGGAGAGTGCCCCGCCCTCCTCGCCCCGTGCGTCGTCGCGCACGGTGAGCAACGACTTCGCCTTGTCCATGCCCATGGACGTGCCGAGCCCGCCGTTGAGCTTGATGATCGCCGTCTGCGCGAGGGCGGCCTGGGCGTCGGCGTCCGAGACCGCGAGGTCGGCGTGCCGCGGCAGGTCGGTGAGAGGGTCGACGTCGGCCTCGCGCACGAGCCCGGTCTCCCCCGACTCCAGCAGGTGGTAGAAGCGGGTGAAGGTCTCGATCGCGGCGGGGGCGACGCCCTCCGCCTGCATCTTGGATCGGGCCAGGGCAAGTCCGCGGTCGCTCATGGGCAGCACCCTAACCGCGCCCGGGGAGGCCTGCGGGGTACGTCCGGCCGCTCGGGACGCCTGCCCGGGTCGGTGCTCGGACCCTTACTCGAACCGGGACGGGTCGCCGGCCCCCGCGCGGACGACGTCGGGGTATCCCTCGGACCAGTCGACGACGGTCGTGGGCTCCGCCAGGACCTCGCCCGCGTCGACGACGGCGTCGACCACGTGGTCGAGCTCCTCCTTGACCTGCCAGCCGTCGGTGAGGGGCTGCTCGGCCCCCGGCAGGATGAGGGTCGACGACAGGAGCGGCTCCCCGAGCTCGCGCAGCAGCGCCTGCACCACCCGGGAGTCGGGGATGCGCACGCCGATGGTCTTCTTCTTGGGGTGCGCGAGGCGCCGCGGGACCTCCGGCGTGGCCGGCAGGATGAAGGTGTAGGGCCCCGGGGTGGCCGCCTTGATGGCGCGGAAGGCGCTGTTGTCGAGGCGCACGAGCTGGCCGAGCTGGGCGAAGTCCGCGCACACGAGGGTGAAGTGGTGGCCGGCGTCCAGGTGCCGGATCTGGCGGATCCGCTCCGTGCCGTCGTGCTGGCCGACGCGGCAGCCGAGGGCGTACCCGGAGTCGGTCGGGTAGGCGATGAGGCCCCCGTCGTTCAGCAGCGCGACGACCTGGCCGATCGCCCGGGGCTGCGGGTCGACGGGGTGGACGTCGAAGTAGCGGGCCATGCCGGGCAGCGTATCCCCGGGCCGTGCCATCCCACCCGGTGAGCGGTCGCGACGCGGCCGTCGGGTCAGGCCGCCAGGGCGCGGCGGAGCTCGGTCTCGCTGGCGTTGCCTCCGGAGCAGACGACGCCGACGCGTCGCCCGGCGAACGCGGCGGGGTGGCTGAGGACGGCGGCGAGGGCCGCGGCGCCGGCCCCCTCGGCGACGGTCCGCGCGCCGGTGAGGTAGTGGCGCTGCGCGGCGGCGATGGCGTCGTCGTCCACGAGCAGGAAGTCCGCCAGCCGCTCGCGGAGCACGGCCTGGGTGAGGGCGAACCCGCACCCGACGGCGAGCCCCTCGGCGCGGGTGGCGTTGGCGGCGGTGCGCAGCTCGCCCGCGCGCCAGGAGTCGTGGGCGGCCGGCGACGCCGCGGCCTGCACGGCGACCACCCGCAGCCCCGGGGCGAGCGCGCTCGCGACGAGACAGGCGGCCGCTGCGCCCGAGCCCCCGCCGACGGGGACGACGAGCACCTCGAGGTCCGGCGCCTGCTCCAGGAGCTCGAGCGTCGCGGTGGCCACGCCGGCGACGAGGACCGGCTCGTTCGCCGCGCCCACGAGGCGTGCCCCGGTGCCGGCGGCCACCTCGCCGGCGCGGGCCCGGGCGTCGTCGAACGTCGCCCCGTGCAGCACGACGTCGGCGCCGAGGTCGCGCACGGCCCGCTCCTTCAGGGGGTTCGGGCGCTCGGGCATGACGATCGTGCAGCCCGTGCCGGTGCGGCGGGCGGCGTGGGCCAGCGCCTGGGCGTGGTTCCCCGTGGAGTAGGCGACGATGCCGCGCCGGCGCTCGTCGTCGTCGAACCCGAGCAGGAGGTTCAGCGCCCCGCGCACCTTGAACGCGCCCGTGTGCTGCAGGTTCTCGTGCTTGACGACAAGGCTCGCGCCGGCGGCGCCGGCCTCCGCGGCGGCGCGGTCGAGCTCCGGGTGGGCCAGGGCGGGCGTGCGGACGACGAGCCCCTCGATCCGCCGGGCGGCGGCCAGCACGTCGCGCATCGTCGGCGGCGCGGGCACCTCGGGGGCAGGCTGCGGGGTCGTCGTCGTCATCATCACAGCAGGATCGCCCCGCGCCGACCGATAGGTCCAATGCCTGTTCTGACTTCCCGTCATCGATACGGCCGATGATTGGTCGTAGGCTGGCGCCGTGTCCGTCGAACCCGCTCCCTCGCCCCACCTCGACCTCACGCGTCTGCGCGTCCTGGCCGCCGTCGCGCGCACCGGGTCGGTGACCGCGGCGGCGCGCGAGCTGCACTACGCCCAGCCGTCGGTGAGCCACCATCTGGCGCGGCTCGAGGCCGAGGCGGGGATCGCCCTGCTGCAGCGCGCGGGCCGCGGCGTCCGCCTCACCGAGGCGGGCCGCCTCCTCGCCGCGCGTGCGGAGGAGATCCTCGGCCGCGTCGAGGGCGCGCGGCGCGAGCTCGACGCCCTGGTCGGCCTCCGCGCCGGCCGCGCCCGGCTGGCCGCGTTCCCCTCCGCGCTCGCGACCCTGGTGCCGGCCGCCGTCGCCGGGCTGCGGGCCGCGCACCCCGGGCTCGGGGTCGGCCTGGTCGAGGCCGAGCCCCCGGAGGCGATCGCCGCGCTCCAGGCCGGCGACGTCGACGTCGCCCTCGTCTTCCGGCACACCGACGCCCCGACCGCCCGGCCGGACACGGACCTGTCGCGGTTCGAGGTGACCGTCGTGCACTCCGAGCCCATCGCCCTTGTCCGGCGGGCGACCGACGCCCTCGACGGACCGGACGTGTCGAGCGGCTCCGGCGACGTCCCGCCGCCGTTGGCCGACCTGCGCGACGCCGCCTGGATCGCGGGGTGCGAGCGGTGCCGCGCCGACCTGGTCGCGCGCTGCGCCACCGCCGGGTTCGATCCCCGCATCGCGTTCGAGACCGACGACTACGTGGCCGTGCAGGCGCTCGTCGCGTCCGGCGCGGGGGTGAGCCTGCTGCCGTCGCTCGCTCTGCGGGCGCACCGGAACCCGGACGTCGTGGCGCAGCCCCTGCCCGGCGCCACGCGCGAGGTGCTCGCGCTCACCGTCGGCGCGCCGACCCCGGCCGCGCACGCCCTCGTGCAGCGGCTGGTCGAGGCGGGCGACGCCGCCCGCGACTAGCGTGGAGGCGTGCCTGAGCAGCGGGGATGGCAGGTGGACCAGCTCAGCGGCTGGTGGGCCACCGCCGACTACGACGTCGCCCGCGAGGTGCTGCAGCGCGGCGTCGGCGCGCTGCTGTGCCTGGCCTTCCTCCAGGCCCTGGGCCAGTTCCGCCCCCTGCTCGGCGACCGCGGGCTGCTGCCGGTGCGGCGGTTCACGGCGCGGGTGCGGTTCCGCGACGCGCCGTCGCTGTTCCACCTGCACTACTCCGACCGCCTGCTGGTCGTGGTGGGGGTGCTCGGGACCTCAGGGGGCGCCGCCCTGGTCGTGGGGCTGCCGCAGACCGGGCCGTGGTGGGTCACCACCGTCGTCCTGCTCGCGCTGTGGGCGGGCTATCTCTCGCTCGTCTCGGTCGGCCAGCGCTTCTACGCGTTCGGCTGGGAGACGCTGCTGTGCGAGCTCGCGTTCCTGGCCGCCTGGTTCGGCTCCCCCGCCGTGCCCGTGCCGTTCCTGCTCGTGCTCGCCGCCCGCTGGCTGCTGTTCCGCCTCGAGCTGGGCGCGGGCCTCATCAAGTGGCGCGGCGACCCCGCCTGGCGCGACCTCACCGCCATGGACTACCACCACGAGTCCCAGCCGATGCCCGGCCCGTTCAGCTGGCACGCGCACCATCTGCCGCGCTGGTGGCACCGCACGGAGGTGGTCGGCAACCACGTCACCCAGCTGCTCGTGCCGTGGCTGCTGTGGCTCCCGCAGCCGTGGCCGAGCGTCGCGGGCGGCGTCGTCGTCCTGACCCAGGGCTGGCTGGTGCTCACCGGCAACTTCGCCTGGCTGAACTGGGCGGCGATCGTGCTCGGCGCGGCCATGGTGTCCGACGACGTGTGGCGCACCCTGCTCGGCGGCCTCGCCCCGGCCGCCGGCCCGGCACCCCCGGTGCCGACCGGCTACCTCGTCGCGGCGACCCTGGTCGTCGTGCTCCTCGCGGTGCTGTCCGTGCGCCCGGCGCTCAATCTCCTCTCGTCGCACCAGAGGATGAACGCGAGCTTCGATCCGCTGCGGCTCGTGAACGCGTACGGGGCGTTCGGGAGCGTGACGCGGCGCCGCGACGAGGTGATCGTCGAGGGCACCCTCGCCGACGAGCCCGGGCCCGACGACTGGCGGGAGTACGGGTTCCGCGGCAAGCCCGGCAACGTGGGCCGGCGCCCGCCCCAGGTCGCCCCGTACCACCTGCGCCTCGACTGGGTGCTGTGGTTCGTGCCGCTCGGCACACCCGTGCCGTGGCTGCCGCGGCTGTGCCTGCGGCTGCTGGAGGCCGACCGGGCGACGCTCCGCCTGCTGCGGCACGACCCGTTCGACGGCGCACCGCCGCGCTGGGTACGGATGCGCCTGTTCCGCTACCGCTACACGACGCCGGAGGAGCGGCGCCGGACGGGCGACTGGTGGGTGCGCGACGAGCTCGAGACGATCGTCGACCCGGTGGACCTCGCGCTCCTGTCGCGCCCAGGACGGTCGTGACACCACGCCTGCCGGCCGTCGCTCGCGGACGACCGTGGGCCGACAACCGTGGGCCGACAACCGTGAGCCGACAAGGGTCGCGCCGGACGAGAGGTTCTTCGCGGGGACGTATCCCTCCCGAAGTGGAGGGCGCCCTGGCGCCCGTGAACGCGTCCCCGCGAAGAACCTCTCGGCCGGCTCGACCCCCAGCCATGGACGCGGGGCTACACGAGCGAGTCCTGCCACGCGGCGTTGAGCGCGGCGTAGTGCCCGTCCCCCGCCGCCAGCTCGTCGGGCGTGCCGTCCTCGATGACGCGGCCGTGCTCCATGACGAGCACCCGGTCGGCGATCGCGACGGTCGAGAGCCGGTGGGCGATGATGATCGCCGTCCGGTCGGCCAGCAGGGTCTGCAGGCCGTGCTGCACGAGCCGCTCGCCCGGGATGTCGAGGGACGACGTCGCCTCGTCGAGCACCAGCACCGCCGGGTCGGCGAGGAACGCCCGCGCGAAGGAGAGCAGCTGCCGCTGCCCCGCCGAGACGCGGCCGCCGCGCTTGTTGACGTCGGTGTCGTACCCGTCGGGCATGTCCATGATGAACTCGTGCGCCCCGACCGCCCGTGCGGCGGCCTCGATGTCCGCCTGCGGTGCGCCGGGCCGTCCGAGCGCGATGTTCTCGCGCACGGACCCGCTGAACAGGTAGGCCTCCTGGGTCACCATGACCACGGCGCGCCGCAGGTCCGTCGTCGACAGGTCCCGCACGTCGACGCCGTCGAGCAGCACGCGGCCCTCGCTCGCGTCGTAGAACCGGGTCACGAGCTTGGCGAGCGTGGACTTGCCCGCGCCGGTCGTGCCGACCAGCGCGACCGTCTGCCCCGCCGGGAGCGTGAGGTCGAGGTCGGGCAGCACGACCGGGCCGTCGCCGTAGCGGAACGTGACGTGATCCAGCCGGAGGGCGCCGCGCGCGTGCGGCAGCGCCACGGGGCGGCGCGGCTCGACGACCGTCGGCTCCTCGGCCAGCAGGCCCGAGACCTTCTCCAGCGCCGCCGTGGCGGACTGGAAGGAGTTGTAGAAGTTCCCGAGCTGCTGGATCGGCTGGAAGAACCGCTTCACGTACAGCAGGGCCGCCACCAGCACGCCGACGTCCAGCCCACCGGAGTAGACCCGCCAGCCGCCGATCGCGAGCGCGACCGCGACCGCGACGTTGCCGATGAGCACGAGGCCCGGCTGGTAGCGGCCGTTGAGCCCCATGGTGTTGAGGTTGGCGTCGCGGTACTGCTCGCTGAGCCGGCCGTACTCCGCCTCGGTGGTCGACTCCCGGCGGAACGCCTGCACGGCGCGCATCCCGGTCATCGTCTCGACGAACTTCACGATGAGCCGCGCCGACGTGGTGCGCTGCTCGCGGTAGAACACCTGCGAGCGCTTCTGGAACCACCGGGTGAGCAGCCAGGCCGGCACGAGGGCCACCGCGAGCACGAGTCCCGAGCGCCAGTCGAGCAGGAACAGGCTCAGCCCGGTGAAGACCATGAGCATGAGCGAGGAGACGACGCCGGTGAGCCCGCCGTCGAGCAGCTCGCGCAGCGCCTCGAGGTCGGACGTCTGGCGGCTGATGATGCGGCCGGACGTGTACGACTCGTGGAACTCCAGGCTCAGCAGCTGCGTGTGCCGGAAGACCCGACGGCGCAGGTCCAGCAGCACCCCCTGGGCGATGCGCGCGGCCTGGCGGACGTAGGCCCCGGCGCACAGGCCGCCGACGACCGCGGCGACCAGGTAGACGGAGCCGACCAGCACGAGGGTGCCGACGTCGCCGTCCATGAGGTCGGGGACCGCGGAGTCGATGGCGAGGGACACGAGCCACGGGCCCGCGACCTGGCCGAGCGTCGACACCACGACCAGGAGGCCCGCGAGGGCGAGGGCGCCGCGGCGCGGCCGCAGCAGCTCACCCAGCAGGCGCAGCGACCGCGACCTGACGTCGCGGGAGGTCTCGGCGTCGAGCCGGGTGGTGTCGTCCGCGGTCGCGTCGGTGGGGCGACGTCGCTCGTCCGGCCCGGACGTCGTGGGCTGGGACGATTCCGGCGTGCTGGGGCGGCTCACCGCTGGACCTCCTCGGTCTGGGCCTGCTCGGGTTGCTCCCGGTCGGCGTGCTCGGCGCACTCCTCCCAGTCCTGCTCCAGGCTGGAGATGACGTGCCGGTAGTGGGCGTCGGTGGCGAGCAGGTCGCGATGGGTGCCCACGGCCGTGATCCGGCCGTCCTGCAGCACGGCGACCCGGTCCGCGAGCGCGACGGTGGACGGCCGGTGCGCGATGACGAGACTGGTCGTGCCGTCGAGGACGTCGCGCAGGCGCGTGGTGACGGCCTCCTCGGTGGCGACGTCGAGCGCGGACAGCGGGTCGTCGAGCACGAGCACGGCGGGGTGTGCCGCGATGGCCCGGGCGAGCGCGAGCCGCTGCCGCTGCCCGCCGGACAGGGACAGCCCCTCCTCCCCGATGCGGGTCTCGACGCCCTGCGGCAGGTCGGCGACGAAGCCCGCCTGCGCCACCTCGAGCGCCTCGTGCAGGCGCCGCTCGCGCTCCTCCTCCGGCACGGCGTCGGGGCCCGCCTCCGGGACGCCGAGCAGCACGTTGTCCCGCACCGACGCGGAGAACAGCGTGGGGTCCTCGAACGCGACCGCGACGGCGCGGCGCACGTCGTGCCGGCGCAGGCGCCGCACGTCCACGCCGTCGAGCAGCACCTCGCCGCCGGTGACGTCGAAGATGCGCGGCACGACCATCGCGAGGGTGGACTTGCCCGAGCCGGTGAGGCCGACGAGCGCCGTCGTCGTGCCGACGGGCAGCTCGAGGTCGACGTGCGCGAGGACCGGCCGCTCCGCGTCCTCGTAGCGGAACGTGACGTCGCGGAGCTCGACGTGGCCTCGCGCCGGGCCGGGCTCGACGGGGTCGGCCGGGTCGGCCAGCGGGTTCGGGGTCTCCATCACCTCGAAGAAGCGGTCGACGGCGGTGCGCGCGTTGAGCGTCATCGACAGGGTCATGCCGAGGTCGACCACGGGGCCGTTGATCACGGCCGTCGTCAGGAAGAAGGCGACGAGGCTGCCGACGGTGATCTGCCCCTGGGCGGCGAGCACCGTGCCGAGCACGAGGCAGACGGCCAGCGTGACCTCGGGGATGAGCTGCAGCGACGTGGTGACGGTGGCCTGGTTGCCCGCCTTGCGGATCTCCGTGCGACGCAGCTCCTCCGCCTGGTCGGTGAACGAGTCGAGGGCGTCGCGCCCGCGGCCGAACGCCTTGAGCACGCGGATGCCGTGCACGGACTCCTCGACCGTCGTGGCGAGGTCGCCCGACTGGTCCTGCGACAGGCGCGCGATGACGCGGTACCGCCGCGAGAAGCGGAACGCGATGACCGTCACCGGGATCGCGCCCGCGAGGTACACGAGGCCGAGCCAGCCGGCGGTGGCCAGCAGGATGCCCACGCCGACCACGATCGTCACGATGCTGACGACGAGCTGCAGGACGCCGAAGACCAGCCAGCGGCGCAGCAGGCCGAGGTCGCCCATGATCCGGCTCAGCAGCTGCCCCCCGGGCCACCGGTCGTGGAACGCGACGGGCAGGTCCTGCAGGTGGCGGAACAGCGCCATCCGCAGCTCGGCCTCGACCCGCGTGCCGGGGTACATCACGAGGTTGCGGCGCAGCAGGACGAACCCGGCCTCCGCGACCCCCAGCACGAGCACCAGGAGGACCGGCACCACGAGGGCGCCGAGGTCGTGGGCGGCGGCGCCCTCCGCGAGCGGGCCCTCGACGAGGGCCTGCAGCACGCGCGGGATCGCCAGCGCGGCGAGGCTCGCGCCGAGCGCCGAGAAGAGGCCCCCGACCATGCGCGGCAACGCGGGCCGGACGTACGGGTAGAGCCGGCGCACGGACGCGAACGTGGAGAGCTCGGAGCCCGCAGGGGCGACGGCCGCCGCAGGGCCGGCGCCCGGCGGGCCGGGCGGCCCCTCGGCGCGACCCGGCGGGGTGCCGGGCGCAGCGGGACGTCGGGGAGCGGAGGAGGCGGGGCTCCTCCTGGGACTGTCGGAGGGATCGGCGCGGCGTGCGCCTCGGCTGCGGCTGCGCGAAGTGCGCTTCGTGTCGGGCATCACACTCATTCTCTCACTCGCCTCCGACACGCTTGCCCCGATCACGCGGTGGGTCCCCGAACCGGGACACCGCTTACCGCCGCGGGATCCCGCCGTCGGGCAGGACGGCGGGTCCCGCGACGGGCCCCACGACGGGGATCCGGCCGGCCGCGGTCAGCCCACCGCGACGCGATCGGCGGGGCGCCCGTCGACGCCCTCGGTCGTGCCTCCCCTGCCCGCTGTGCCTGCTGTGCCTGAGGTGCCCGTCGTGCCGGGGAGGCCCGTCTGGTCGAAGAACGCCAGCTCGTGCTCGCACGCCGCGCGGAACGCCGCCGCCATCCGGTCCCGGGTGGACGCGTCGGACGCCGCGGCGGCGCGGCGCAGGATCGCGACGGCCTCCCGCGTCGCGTCCGCGAACGCGTCGTCGGCGTAGGTGCCCAGCCACGCCGCGTACGGGTGGCCCGCGTGGTTGCGCGCGGCCAGCCGCTCCCCCACGTCCTGATAGATCCAGTAGCAGGGCAGGACGGCGGCCACGAGGGTCACGTAGTCGTCGCCGGCCGCGCGCAGGTGGTCGAGGTAGGCGGCCGTCGTGGCGCTGGCGGGCACGTCCTGCGGCTCCCCGCCCAGCCAGCGCGTGTGGAGGTCGAGCTCCGTCACCAGGGCGCCGTGCGCGCCACCGGCCCAGAACGCCTGCTCGGCCCGCGTGGGCGCGAGCTCGCTCGCCCGGGCGAGGCAGCGCGCGTAGTCGCGCAGGTAGAGCGCGTCCTGCTCCAGGTAGGCGCGGAAGTGGTCGGCGTCGAGGGTCCCGTCGCCCAGCGACCGGACGAACGCCAGGTCGTCGATCGCGGCGCGCACGTCCGCGGCGTCGTCCCACCACCGGGCGACGACGTCCTCCGCGCCCGCCCCGGACGCACGGGCCGCACAGGACGCCGCCTGGGGTTCCGCGCCGCCCGCGCGCAGCCCCACCAGGTGGTCGACGGGACCGTTCCCGCCGCCGACGCGCAGGGCCTCCCCCGCCCGGATCGCCGCGGTCAGCCAGGCCTTCGTGCCGCGCAGCGCCTCCGCCCAGTCGCCCGTGCGCGCGTACCGGGCGGCCAGCCCGCTGGACAGCGAGCAGCCGGTGCCGTGGGTGGAGGTGCTGGTCAGTCGAGGGCCGGCGAGCTCCACGAGCACGCCCCGCGGACCGACGAGGGCGTCCGGGGCGCCCACGTCCCTCGCCTCTGACCGCGCGAGGAGGTGGCCGCCCTTCGCCACCACCAGGACCCCGTGCCGGGCGGCCAGCCGTCGCGCCTGCTCGAGGGCGGCGGGCCAGTCCGCGGCGGGGGGCTCCTGCGCGAGGACCGCGAGCTCGGGCAGGTTCGGCGTCACGACGTCCACCCGGCCGAGCAGGTCCCGCACGGCGTCCTCGGCCGCCGGGTCGAGCAGCCGGTCCCCGCTGGTCGCCACCATGACCGGGTCCAGGACGACGGCGGGGCGCGCGGTCGCGCCGGACGGCCCGGACGGGTGGGATGCGGCACGCGCCAGCCCGTCGAGCCACGCGGCCACCGCCCGGGCCACCGGGGCCGAGGCGAGCATCCCGATCTTCACGGCGTCGACGGCCACGTCGTCGGCGACGGCGTCGAGCTGCGCGGCCAGGAATGCGGCGGGCGGCACGTGCACGTCACGCACGCCGCGGGTGTTCTGCACGGTCAGGGCCGTGACGGCGGCCATCCCGTAGCCGCCCGCGGCCGCGATCGACTTGAGGTCCGCCTGGATGCCGGCGCCGCCGGACGGGTCGGACCCGGCGACCGCCAGGACCCGGGGCCTGCTGCCCGTCCGCGGCGCCGTCGTCGGCGACGAGACGGGAGCGGGGGCGGCGTGAGCAGGGGTGGTGGTGCCGGCGCGGCCGGCGGAGCTGTCTTCAGGTGCGCGCGCACTCATGTCGACATCCCTTCGCTAGTACGAGCTAGATCAGGTTCGACGGGTGTGTTCTCAGCGCCCGCCGGCCGGCCGTGACGAAGTCGCGGCGATGACCGGTCGGGACGCACCCCGTGTCGTGGCGCCCACCGTAGCCCAGGACGGCCCCGGCGGGTCCGGCGTCCCGCGCGGTGTGTCGTGGCCGGCTCCGCCGTCGCCCGAACGGCCGCCCGGGGCGGGGCTGCAGGTCCCGGCCGACGCCGCGGTAGGGTGCGGGGGTGCCCGTGGTCGTCCGTCGTGTGCGCGAGCTCCTCGTCGCCGGCACGACGCTCAGCATCGCGGCCGCCGCCCATCTCCTGGCCGGCGGCGCGCTCCCCGCGGCACCCCTCGCCTGGCTCGTCGTCGCGGCGCTCACGGCGCCGCTCGCGGTGTGGACCGCGCGCCGCCGTCTGACCCTCCCTCGCCTCCTGCCGGCGATGGTCGCGCTGCAGTTCGTGCAGCACACGACGTTGTCCGTGCTCGGCGCGGCGGGCACGGGTGCTCCCTCGGCTCCGCTCGCGACCCCGGGCGCCACCCCGGACGGCCACGCGCTCCACGCCATGGGCCCGGGCTCCCTCGCGCCCGCGACGGGCGGCGGGCTGCTGCACCACGCGGGCGACGCCGGGACGACGACCTGGAT
Organism: Isoptericola sp. NPDC056618; assembly: GCF_042792715.1. Lineage (NCBI taxonomy): Bacteria > Bacillati > Actinomycetota > Actinomycetes > Micrococcales > Promicromonosporaceae > Isoptericola > Isoptericola sp. NPDC056618. Next base: position 536,006 of record NZ_JBHTVZ010000002.1, read on the forward strand.
GCTCGCCGCGCACGCCGCCGCGGTGCTGCTCACCGCCCTGCTGCTCGCGGCGGGCGACCGGGCGGCCCTCACCGTGGTGGGGCACCTGCGGCACGTCGCGCTCCTCGTGCAGGAGCCGCGGGCGCTTCCGGTGGTCCGCGAGCACGCCGTCGTCGTCGGGCGCACCTGGCGCCCCCACCCGGCCCGCGTCCGCCGGCGCACGCCCCCACGCGGGCCCCCGCTGCTGCTCCCGGGCGCCCTCGCGCGCGCCGCCTGACCCTGCCCTGGTCCGTCGTCGGACGGGGGCGGGTCCCTCGCCGTCCCACGACCGACTGACACACCTGACAGCCAGGAGCAGAAGAACCCATGTCCAGGACCACCCCTGCCCTCCGCCCGCGTCGCCTCGCCGGCGCGGCCGCGCTCGCCCTCCCCGCCCTCGTGCTCGGCGCGACCGCCGCGTCGGCGCACGTGACCGTGACCCCCGACGCGGCCGAGGCCGGGTCGTACGCCACCCTCACCTTCAAGGTCCCGAACGAGTCCGCCGAGGCCTCGACCACCGCGGTGCAGGTCGACCTGCCCACCGACACCCCCTTCACCAGCGTGTCCGTCGAGCCCGTGCCGGGCTGGACCGCGAAGGTCACCCAGGCGCCCCTGCCCGAGCCCGTCGAGGTGCACGGCACCACCGTCACCGAGGCGCCGGCGAGCATCGAGTGGACCGCCGACGACGCCGACGCCGGCATCGCGCCGGGCGAGTTCCTCCGGTTCACCGTGTCGGCCGGCGCCGTCCCGGACGGCGTGGAGGAGATCGTCCTCCCCGCCACCCAGACCTACTCCGACGGCGAGGTCGTCGCCTGGGACCAGGAGGCGTCCGGCGACGCGGAGCCCGAGCTCCCGGCCCCCGTCCTGCAGGTCGTCCCGGCCGCCGAGGACGGCGGCCACGGCGCGGCGTCGGCGGCCGGCGCCGGCGACGCCGGCACGGACGCGCACACGGATGCGGCGGCCGAGGACGACGGCTCCGGCACCCTCCCGCTCGCGCTCGGCGCCGCGGGCCTCGGGCTCGGGCTGGTCGGCGCCGTCACCGGCGTGATCGCCCTCGCCCGGACGCGCGCACGGGCCACCGGCGCCGCCGGCGCCGCCGGCGCCGCCGGCACGGAGCAGCGGTGAGCGCGCCGGACGGCCGCACAGCCGCGCGACGCGCCCTCGCCGCGGCCGGGTCGTTCGCGCTCGCCCTGGGCCTCGGCGCGGCCGGTGTCGTCGGTGCGGCGGGGCCCGCGAGCGCCCACAACGTCGTCGTCGGGACGTCGCCCGCCTCGGGGACGACCGTGACCGAGCCGCCCGAGTCGGTCGACGTGACGTTCGACGACGTGGTGCTCGACCTGTCCGGCGAGGGCTCCAGCACGGTGGTCACCGTGACGGACGCCGACGGCACGGACCACGCGGCCGGGTGCCCGACGACGCAGGACCGCACCGTGTCCGTCCCCGTCGCGCTGGGCGAGGGCGGCGAGTACACGGTGGGCTGGCGGATCGTGTCGGCCGACGGGCACCCCACCAGCGGGGAGTTCTCGTTCACCTACGACCCGCCCGCCGGGACCGAGGCGGCCCCGCCGGCGGGCGCGACGCCGTGCGCCCCGGCCGGGGGCACGGACGAGGCGTCCGACGGCACCACGGAGGGCGCGTCGGCCGCCGCGGACGCGGGCGGCGGCGACACCTCCGAGCTGGTCGTGGTGCTCGGCATCGCGGGCGGCGTCGTCGTGCTCGCCGGCGCGGCGGTGCTGGTGGCGCTGCGGCTCGCCCGACGTCGCGGCTGACCCACCGCACCCCGCGACCTGTCAGGGTCAGCGCCGGGCATACCGCGCGCTGGCCCTGACAGGTCGCCCTCGTCGATGCTCCCGGGCGTCTGCCTCGTCGTCGGGTCGTCCCCGCACCCCGCCGGAGCCGCCTACGATGCCGAGCATGGATGCGGGGCAGATCGTCGGGATCGTGACGGGCCTGGTCGTGGTGGTCGTGCTGGTCACGGCGGTGGCCTTCTGGGCGGCACGACGCCGCAGGGCGGCGCGCGGGCGGGCACAGGACCTCGAGGCGGAGCTGCAGCGGCTCGGCGTGGAGGCGGGCTCGGCCCTGGTGCGCGCCGACGAGCGGGCCCGCCTCGCCGAGGACGAGCTCGCCTTCGCCCAGGCCGAGCTCGGCGACCGGGAGACGCGCGAGCTCGCGCCCACGCTGCGGCGGGCGCGCGAGCGCCTCTCCGAGGCGTTCCACCACAACCAGCTCCTGCACGACCACGTCCCGGACACCGACCAGCAGCGCCGGGAGTGGTCGGCGCGGGTCGTGGACCTGTGCCGGTCGGCCGACGCGTCCTTGGACGAGCTCGACCGCGGGCTCGCCGCCCTGCGGCAGACGGTCCGCTCGACCCCCGACGCCGTCGACCGGGTCGACGCCGAGCTGGCGCGCGTGCGCGAGGCCGTGCCCGCGGCACGCGCCGACCTCGAGCGGCTGCGCGAGCAGTACGCCGAGCGGGCCCTGCTGCCCGTCGCGGACAACCCCGAGCAGGCGGAGCGCCTGCTCGAGTTCGCAGGTCGCAGCACCGCGGCCGCCCGCAAGCGCCTCACGACCCAGCAGGTCGCGGAGGCCGGTGCCGCGGCCCGCGCGGCGGAGGAGGCCGTGCGCCGCGCCGAGGGGCTGCTGCGCGCCGTCGACGACTACGAGGCCGAGGCACTGCGCGCGGAGGCGGCGCTCGGCGCGATCGTGGCGGAGTCCCGGGCCGAGCTCGCCCAGGCGCGCGCGCTCCCGGCGGCCCAGCGGGCGGGACGCATCGACGGCGCGGTCACCGCGCTCGAGGACGCTCTCTCTGCGCTGCCCGCCCCGGGCGCCCCGGGCGACCCGGTGGGTTCCCTCACCCGGGTCCGGGAGGCCAACACCGCCCTCGACGACGCCGTGGCCGAGCGGGCGGAGCGCGACGAGCGCGCGCGCCGGGCGGCGTCGCGGCTCGGGCCCGCGCTCGACGACGCCGAGCGCCAGCTCGCCGCGGCGCGGTCCGTCGTCGACGACTACCGCGCCCCCGTGGGCCCCGACGCCCGCACCCGCCTGGCCGAGGCCGAGCGGGAGGTGGCGCAGGCCCACGCCGCGGAGGACCCCGAGCGCGGGGTCGCCGCCGCCCGCCGGGGCGCGGCGCTCGCCGCGGAGGCCGCGACCCTGGCGCACCGCGACATCGCCCGGTCGGGCCAGGGGCAGCGCTGGGACGGCGGCTACAACGGCGGACCGGACGGGTACGGCGGCGGGTACGGCTGGCAGGGCGGCCGCCGCCCCGGTGCCCGGGGCGGCTCCGACGTGTTCGGCGCCGTCCTGGGCGGGATGGTGCTGGGCGGCATCCTCGACGACATCGGGGACATCGGCGACATCTTCGACTGACGCCGACGGCGCAGCGGGTACGAGGGGGACGACGGCGCCTGCGGCGGCGACGAGCACGGGAGGGCGGATGAGCACCACGGTGCGGCGGCGGGTACGGGTGCACGGCCGCGTGCAGGGCGTCGGGTTCCGCTGGTCGACCCTCGAGGCGGCCCGCCGGGCGGGCGTGGGCGGGCTCGTGCGCAACCTCCCCGACGGGACGGTCGAGGCGGAGGTCGAGGGCACGCCCGACGCGGTGGACGCGATCCTCGCGTTCCTGCGCGAGGGCCCGCCCGGGGCCGTCGTCACGGGGGTCGACGTCGAGGACGTGCCGCCGGTCGGCGAGACCGCCTTCGACGTCAGCGGCTGACGTCCCTCGCGGCGGCCGGCACGCGCGCCGCCACGAGCTCGACGACGCCGGCCCGCGTGCGCGCGTGCTCCTCGACCGCGAGCTCCCGTTCGAGCACCCACCGCATCGGCCGGCGCCGGAAGTGCTCCCCGGCCAGCGGGACGCTCACGGCGTCCGCGAGCGCCTGCAGCGCCCGCAGCGGCCAGGCGCTCGAGGCGACGTGGTCGGCCAGCAGCAGCAGGCCGCCCGGGCGCAGCACGCGCGTCATCTCGCCGAGGGCCGCCCGCTCGTCGGCGATGCCGCACAGCGAGAACGTGCACACGACGGTGTCGAACGACGCGTCGGGCAGGTCGAGCGCCTGCGCGTCGCCGACGCGGAGGTCGGCGTCCGGGTCGATCCCGAGGCCCAGGCGGGCGGCGCGGCTCCGCGCGACGTCGAGCATCCCGGCGCTCTGGTCGACGCCCACGAAGGCGCCGGGACGCGCAGTCAGCGCGGGCGGATAGTGCTCGAGGTTGAGCCCCGTGCCGACCGCGACCTCGAGGGTGCGGCCCTCGGCCAGCCCGCAGAGCCTCGCCCGCACGCCCGGGAACATGCGTCGCTCGGCGGCCGTGAACGCCCGGTCGTAGCCCGCGGACTCGCGGTCCCACCGCCGTCGTAGCCGCGCCGCCCGCCCGCGCTCCGTGCGCCCGTGCTGCGTGCCGTCGTCGCTGGTCACCGCCCCAGGTTCCCACGGCCGCCGGGACCGCGACAGGGCCGCGGACCACGTAGCATTTCGCACGTGACGAGTCCCACCCATGCCCGACCCGCCCGACGCCGCGGCGCCGGCAGCGCGATCGTGGGCGGCGTCGGCGAGATCCTCATCACCCTCGGGGTGGTGCTCGGGCTGTTCGTCGTCTGGCAGCTGTGGTGGACGTCCGTCGAGGCCACGGCCCAGGCCCAGCAGGTCATGCAGGAGTTCGAGGCGACGCTGCCGCCCGCCAACCCCGAGCCCGCCGAGCTGCGCACGGACGACCCGCCCGTGCCCGACGCCGTCGGCTACGGCGAGACGATCGGCACGCTCATCGTGCCCGCCTGGTACGGCCTGACGAACAACGCGATGCCGATCGCGGAGGGCACCGGCATGGACGTGCTCGACCGGGCCATGGCGGGCCACTACGAGACGTCGCAGCAGGTGGGCGACGTCGGCAACTTCGCGCTCGCCGGGCACCGGCGCACGCACGGCAACTCGTTCCGGCACGTCGACAAGCTGGAGGAGGGCGACCAGATCATCGTCGAGACGGCGACGACCTGGTACGTCTACGAGGTCACCGACCACGAGATCGTCACGCCCGACCAGGTGGACGTCGTGGCGCCGGTGCCCCACCACCCGGACCAGAAGCCCACCGAGCGGCTGCTGACGCTCACCACGTGCCACTCGCTCACCCTGGGCGAGTACGGCAACGACCACCGCTGGATCACGTACGCGACCTTCGTCGGCTGGATGGACCGCGCCGACGGCACCCCCGACCAGGTGCGCTGACCGGTCCGCTGGAGCTGGAGACGACATGTACGCGTGGATCTTCCACCACCTGCCGGGCAACCTGTTCTGGCGCGTCCTGCAGTCGCTGGTGCTGGTCGCCGCCGTCGTGGCGGCCCTCTTCCTGTGGGTGTTCCCCGCGATCGCCCCGTACCTCACGCTGCTGGAGGGCGACCCCGCGGTGGGCTGACGCTCAGGTGCTCGCGCGCACCACCAGCTCGGGGTCGAACAGCACCTCCTCGGGCGCCGAGGTCGGGTCGTCGATCTCCCGCAGGAGGATCTCCGCGGCGGTGGTCCCGATGGCCTCGGCCGGCTGGCGCACCGTGGTCAGCGGGACGGCGCCGGTGGTCGCGAACGGGATGTCGTCGTAGCCCACGAGCGCGACGTCGTCCGGCACCCGCACCCCGCCGTCCAGCAGGGCGCGCACGAGGCCGAGGGCGTGCATGTCGTTGCCCGCCAGGACGGCGTCCGGCCGCTCGCCGGGTGCCGCCGCGGCGATGCGGCGGCCCACCTCGGCGCCCTCGGCCATGCCCAGGTCGGCCGAGTGCACGACCTCCAGCGTCGCCCCCGACGTGCCGTCCACGACCTCCTGCATCCCGGCGAGCCGCCGGCGGACCTGCTGCACCCGTGCCCGGCCGGTCGCCGCGAGCAGCCGGCGGCGGCCGCCGTCCACCAGGTGCTGCGCGGCGAGGCGGCCGCCCTCCCGGTGCCGCAACGAGACGGTCGACAGCCGTCCGTCCGGGTCCTGCTGGTCCACCACCACGACGGGGCTGCCGCGGTCCTTGCGCGCCGTCAGGGCGGCCATCTGCGCGTCGTGGGGGGCCACCACCATGCCGTCGAAGCGCAGCTGCTCGAACAGGGCGACGAGGCGCTCCTGCTGGTCGGGCGACTCGTGGGTGCTGCCCGTGACGAGGGTGAGGTCCGCGCCCGCGACGACGCGCTCGACGGCGGTCACGACGTCCGCGAAGAACGGGTTGGACGCGTTGATCACCGACACGCCGACGATCCCGGAGCGCTGCCAGCGCAGCTGCCGGGCCGACAGGCTCGGCACGAAGCCGAGCTGCTCCACGGCGGACCGGATGCGCGCCGTCGTCGCGGGCGCCACCTTCTCCGGGCGGTTGAGGTAGTTGGAGACGGTCGCCGCCGACACGCCGACGTGCCGCGCGACGTCGTGGATGGTCACCACCAGGGCTCACCCACCAGGACGGGGCGGTGCAGGATGGGCGGATGGACATGCGACCGACGACCCGCGCCCCGCTGCGCTTCGGGGTCAAGCTGACGCAGGACGCCCCGGTCGACACCTTCCGCCGGGTCTGGCAGGTCGCCGACGAGGCCGGGTTCGACCACGTGTGGGTGATGGATCATCTCGCCTCCCTGGGCGCGGACGACGACCGTCCGATCTTCGACGCGTGGGCCATGCAGGCGGCGATGGCCGTGGCCACCTCGCGGGTGCGGATCGGCTGCATGGTGTCGGGCAACTCCTACCGCCACCCGGTGATGCTGGCCAAGCTGGCCGCGACCGTCGACCACCTCTCGGGCGGCCGGCTGGAGCTCGGGATCGGCGCGGGCTGGAACGAGCACGAGCACACGATGTACGGGCTCGACCTCGGCACTGTGCGCGAGCGCATGGACCGGCTCGAGGAGTCGCTGCAGATCCTCACCTCGCTCTGGACCGAGCCCCGGACCACGTTCGACGGCGCGCACTACCGGCTGGCGGACGCGGTCGCCGAGCCGAAGCCCGTGCAGCGCCCGCACCCGCCGATCTGGGTGGGCGGTTCCGGGCCACGACGCACCCTGCGGCTCGTGGCGCGGTACGCCGACGCGTGGAACGACACGTCCAGCACGCCGGAGCAGGTGGCCGCGCTCGGCGAGGTGCTCGAGCGGCACTGCGCCGACGTCGGCCGCGACCCGGCCGAGATCCGGCGCACCGTGCAGCTGCGGCTGCGCGAGCACCCGCTCGCCGAGCTCCCCGGGCTGGTGGAGCGGTACGCCGCGGCGGGCGTGACGGAGTTCGTGGTCGTGCTGTCCTCGGGAGAGGCCGCGCTGCGCGAGCTCGACGGCGTGGTCGCCGCGCTGCCCGCGCTGCGCGGCGCCGCCTGAGCCGGCCCGCACTACGCCGCCCCCGCCTGCGCGGCGTGCAGCGCGGCGTACCGGGCCCCGCGCCGCAGGAGCTCGTCGTGGCTGCCGACCTCGACGACGCGGCCGTGCTCGAGCACGACGATGCGGTCCGCCGCGCGCACCGTCGACAGGCGGTGCGCGACGACCAGGGTCGTGCGGTCGCGCATGAGGCGGTCGAGGGCGTCCCGGACGACCGCCTCCGCCTCCGGGTCGAGCGCGCTGGTGGCCTCGTCGAGGAACAGCACGCGCGGGTCGCGCACCAGGGCCCGCGCGATGGCGAGGCGCTGGCGCTGGCCGCCCGACAGCCGGGCGCCGCGCTGCCCGACGATCGTGTCCCAGCCGTCCGGGAGCGCGTCGACGAACTCGAGGGCGTTCGCGTCGCGCAGGGCGGCGCGGACCCGGTCGTCGGTGGCGGCGTCGTCGTCCAGCCCGTACGCGACGTTCTCCCGGATCGTGCCCTCGAACAGCACCGACTCCTGCGGCACGACCGACACCCAGCGCCGCACGCTGCGCAGGTCGAGCTCTGCCATGTCGGCGCCGTCGAGCAGGAGTCGCCCGGCGGTGGGCCGCACGAACCCGAGCACGAGGTTGAGCAGCGTCGACTTGCCGGAGCCGGACGGCCCGACGAAGGCGACCGTCTCCCCCTCCCGGACCTCGAGGTCGACGTCGTGCAGCGCGTCCTGCGTCGCGTCCGCGTACCGGTGCGACACGTGCTCCAGGCGCAGGTGCCCGCGCACCTCGTCGACGCGCCGACGGCCCTCGTTGCGCTCGAGGTCGGGCTCCGCGAGCACCTCCGCGATCGAGCGGACCGACTCCACGCCGCGCGCGGTCACGGGCACGAGGTTGAGCACCTGGGTGAGCCCCTGGGTGAGGAGGCCGAAGTACGTCGACAGCAGCACCACCTCGCCGGGCGTGACGGGGATGAGCCCGGTGAGCGAGACGACGGCCGCGAGCACGAGGCAGCAGACGCCGAGCAGCTGCATCGCGACCCACGAGACGGACGCGACGCGCCCGTTGAGCAGGTCCAGCCGCAGGGCCGCGCGGCGCACCTCGTCGGCGCCGTCGGCGACGCGGGACACGGCCGTGCGCTCCAGGCCGTGGGCGCGCGTCACGGGGATGAGGGACGCCATCTCCCCCACCTGGGCCGAGAAGCCCTCGATCTCGCGGCGGAACTCCGCGTTCCGCGCCTGCGAGCGCCGCGACATCGTGCGCCGGATGACCAGCGCCGTCGGGATGGCGAGCGCGTAGACGGGCAGGAACTCGGGGACCTTGAGCGCCGTCATGGTGATCGCACCGACCATCACCATCGCCGCCGACAGGAGGGGGTGGGTGACCTGCTGCAGCATGAGCTCGACGTTCTCGACGTCGCGCACGACCTTGCTCTGCACGACGGCGGAGCTGGCCCGGGAGTAGTAGCCGATGGACAGCTCCTGGAGCCGCTCGACCAGCGCGTTGCGCAGGGCGGCGCCCGTGTCGCGCACGACGGTCATGAAGTTCCGCGTGTACACGATGTGGTTGGGGTAGTTCTGCGCCAGGAGCACGACCGCGACGGCGAACCAGATCAGCACGGTCGTCACCGGCCCGCCCTGGGCGACGACGTCGATCACCGCCCCCGTGATGACCGGCAGGAACCACAGGGGCGTCTCCTTCACCGCGAAGGCGAGGAGCGCGACCGACATGCGGCGCGGCCGCGTGGCCAGCAGGCGCAGCAGCGAGCGCACCGGCCGTCGGCCGTCGAGAAGGGGTTGGTCGGACGTGCTGGCAAGGGCTTTCCGGCGCACGAATCGATTCTAGACGGCGCCCGGGATGCGGTCCTCGCCACAGTCGGACCCGGACGGTCCGTGCGGGCCCAGGACGCGACTAACCTGATGCCGTGGCTACCTTCTCGAGCGTGACGCGCCAGCACATCCTCCGGGCGATCGAGGAGCACGACGACCGCGGCGCCGACGCCTTCGTCGGCGTCTACGGGTTCACGCCGACGCCCGGCCACACGTTCGTCCACGAGGAGCGCACGTACGACTCCAAGGCCGTGCTCGGCGTCGCGCACAAGTACGCCACGGGCGTCCCGGCGCGCGCCGAGGACCTCGTCGACGCCAAGTGCGACGACGCCGCCATCCTGCGCAAGCACGGCTTCGTCGCCACCGCCCCCGCGTCGGCCGCGCCGGCCCCGGCCCGCAAGACCGCCGCCCCGCGCCGCAAGGCCGCGAGCGCCCCGACCCGCAAGGCCGCCGCCCCGGAGCCCGAGCTCGCGATCTGCCCCACCTGCTTCACCGCGCTGCCCGCCACCGGCATCTGCGACGAGTGCGGCTGAGCCCCGCCCGCTGACCGGGTGACCCGCGGGCCGGTGACCCCGGCACCCCCGGAGGCGCGTGCGCGACGGCGTCGTGCTGGACTGACGGCGTGACCAACTACGCCCGGATGTACCGCTTCGGCCTGACGCCCTGGGAGGGCTACGCCGAGGCGGCGGCGCCGAGCGTCGCCGCGGTGCTGGACCGGGAGGAGACGGGCCGCACGCCGCCGCTGGGTCGGGCGCTGGACCTGGGCTGCGGGCGCGGCCAGTACACCCCGGAGCTGGCGCGGCGCGGGTGGGAGGCCGTGGGTCTCGACGCCGTACCCCGGGCGATCGACGAGGCGCGCCGCCGCGACCCCGCCGGCACCTACGTCGTCGGCGACGTCACCGACCTGCCGTCGGTCGGGCTCGGGACGTTCGACCTCTTCCTCGACGTGGGCTGCTTCCAGGGCCTCGACCCCGCGCAGCGTGCCGCCGAGGCGCGGGGTGTCACGTCCCTGGCGCGCACCGGCGCGACGCTGCTCATGCTCCAGTTCGGCCCGTCACGCTGGCAGCGGCTGACCGAGGGCGTCTCCCAGGAGGAGATCACCGGCACGTTCGACGCCTGGGACCTGCTCGACGTCCGTGCCGCCGACACCGCGGGTCTCGGCTTCCCGATGAACCGCACGGCGCCGCGCTGGTACCGCCTCGGCCTGGGGGCCGGCGCATAGGGCTCAGCCGCCGGCCTCCTGCCGCACGCGCGCGGCCTGCGTCGTCAGGTGCGTGCGCTCGGCGGTGCTGGTGGCCGCGTCGGCGGCCAGGGCGTAGCGCCGCGCCGCCTCGTCGAGGTCGCCCGCCCGCTCGTGCAGGTAGGCGGCAGCGGCGTCCCGGCGCGGGACGTCGGGCGGCAGGTCCTCGACCAGGCGCAGGCCGGCGAGCGGACCGTCCACGTGCCCGACGGCGACGGCGCGGTTGAGCTCCACCACCGGGTTGCGCGGCTCCAGCCGGACCAGCTCGTCGTACCACTCGAGGACCTGCGGCCAGTCCGTCTCCCCCGCCGTCGCCGCGTCGTCGTGGAGGGCGGCGATCGCCGCCTGCGCCTGGTACGGCCCGAGCCGGTCGCGGGCGAGGGCGCGCTGCAGCAGCGCGACCCCCTCCGCGATCGCCGCCGTGTCCCACCGGGAGCGGTCCTGCCGGTCGAGGGGCACGAGCTCGCCCGCCGCGGTCGTGCGGGCGTCGCGACGGGCGTGGTGCAGCAGGAGCAGGGCCAGCAGGCCCGCGGCCTCGGCGTCGTCAGGGACGGCACCGACGAGCTGGCGCGTCAGCCGGATGGCCTCGGCCGCGAGGTCGACGCCGTCGGCCCGGCCCGTGGGCCCGCCCGTGAAGCCCTCGTTGAAGATCAGGTAGAGCACGCGCAGCACGGCGCGCACGTCCCCGGGCTCGCCGAACCGCTCCCCCGCCACCGTCCGCTTCGCGCGCGAGATGCGCTGCGCCATGGTCGCCTCCGGCACGAGGAACGCGCGAGCGACCTGCGCCGTCGTCAGCCCTCCGACCGCACGCAGGGTGAGGGCCACCGCCGAGGCCGGGGAGAGCGCCGGGTGGCAGCAGCGACTGAGCAGCAGCAGGGTGTCGTCGGCCTGCTCCGCCGGGCCGGGCGGGGGCTCGAGCGTCACGCGGATCTCGCGCTGCGCGCGGGACGACGCCGACCGGCGCGCGTCGACGAACTTGCGCCACGCGACCGTGACCAGCCACCCCTTGGGGTCCGACGGCGCGCCGCCCGGGGCGTCCCAGCGACGCACCGCCTCCAGGAGCGCCTCCTGGACGGCGTCCTCGGCCGTCGCGAAGTCGGCGCCCCGCCGGACGAGGACGCCGAGGACCTGGGGGCCCAGGTCTCTCAGCGCCTCGTCCCGGTCGGTCGGCGTCATCCGGTGACCTCGGCGTCGTCCGTGAGGAAGGGCCGCACCTCGATCCACTCGTGCAGCGGACGCCCCCCGGGGCCCGGGGCCGAGGACAGGTACGCCGCAGCCTCGTACGCCCGGTCCTGGGAGTCGACGTCGATCGCCATCCACCCGGCGATGAGGTCCTTGGTCTCGGCGAACGGCCCGTCGGTGACCGGCGGCCGCCCCTCGCCGTCGTACCGCACGAAGTCCCCGCGCGGGGAGAGCGCCTGGGCGTCCACGAACTCGCCGCGCTCCTTGAGGTCCTCGATCATCCGGCCCATGAACTCCATGTGGGCGGTGACCTCGTCGGGCGTCCACCGGTCCATCGGCACGTCCGTGCCGGGCACCGGCTCCGGGATCCCGCGGTAGTGCTTCAGCAGCAGGTACTTGGCCATGGTCCACATCCTGTCGTCACGGGCGGTGCCTGTCACCGCCGACACCCCAGGGACGGAGCCGCCGCGAGGTTCTCGACATCCGCCCGGGCCCCTCCGACGACGCCGGTCAGCGGCCGAACAGGCGCGAGAGGAAACTGCCCCCGGACCTCGTGGACGGCTCGTCGTCGTGGCCGGGGCACCACTGGCCGGCGGGGACGGAGCGGCGGACGTCGTCGACGTGCTGGCCGCAGCCGTTCCAGGTCGTCTTGCCGCACGTCTTGCAGATCACGGGGTAGCACACGGTGGGGGTCTCCTTCGGCGTGGGGGGAGCCGCGGGCGCGGTGCGCGCCGGGCGGGAGGGTCGGGGAGCGGCGCCGGCTCAGGCCAGCGTGAGGAAGAGCTTCTCCAGCTCCTCGGTGGTCAGGCCGTCCTCGCCGGAGCCGGCGTCCGGGTCGGCGAGGCACTCCTTCATCGCCGTCGAGACCACGGCGAAGCCGGCACGGTCCAGGGCGGCCGAGACGGCGGCGAGCTGGGTCACGACGTCGCGGCAGGAGCGCCCCTCCTCGACGGCCTCGATGACGGCGTTCAGCTGGCCGCGGGCGCGCCGCAGGCGGTTGGCGATGCGGCGCTGGGCGTCGCTGTCGGTGGTGAGCATCGGGTCCTCCGTGTCGGGCGGGTGGCGGTGGGTCAGGCGCGGACGGGCACGACGAGCAGGTCCTCGGCCCGGTCGCCGAGGACGGCGCGCAGGGTGAGCGTCCCGCCGGAGAGCGAGGCGGAGTCGAACCCCGCCTGAGCGAGCACCCGGTGGGCGATCGCCGACCGCACGCCGGACGCGCACAGGACGCGCACGGGCCGTCCGGCGGCGGCCTCCCGGACCTCCTCGAGCCGGCCGCGCAGCTCGGTGTGCGGGACGAGCAGCGCGCCGGGCAGGTGCCCGGTCGCGACCTCCTGCGGGGTGCGCACGTCGAGCACCAGGGACTCGGCGAGGACCGCGTCCACGTCCTGCGCGTACCAGAGCCGCAGGGTGCCGTCGAGCACGTTGGAGCCGACCATCCCGGCGAGGTTGACCGCGTCCTTCGCCTGCCCGTACGGCGGGGCGTACGCGAGGTCGAGGTCGACGAGGTCTCCCACGGTCATGCCGGCGCGGAGCGCCGTGGCCAGCACGTCGACGCGCTTGTCGACGCCGTCGCGCCCCACGGCCTGGGCGCCGAGCAGCAGCCCGTCGTCCGGACGCACGTGCAGCACGAGGTGCACCTGGCTGGCGCCGGGGAAGTAGCCGGCGTGCTGGTTCGGGTGCAGGTGCAGCGTGCGGAAGCCGATCCCGGCGGCGTCGAGCGCCGCCCGGTTCGCGCCCGTCGTGGCCGCGGTCAGCTCGCCGACCCGCACGATCGCCGTGCCCAGCGGGGCCGGCAGGGGCCGGGCCGTGCCCGGGCGGACGACGTCGTCGGCGACCAGGCGGCCCGCGCGGTTGGCGGGGCCGGCCAGGGCCACCGGGCGCCTGAGGCCCGTGACGGCGTCGGACTGCACGACCGCGTCGCCCACCGCCCACACGCCCGGGGCGGAGGTGCGGCCGTGCTCGTCGACGACGATCGCGCCGCGCTCGCACTCCAGCCCGGCGGCCTCGAACGTCTCCGTGTCAGGTCGGACGCCCACGGACAGCACCACGACGTCGGCCGGCACCCGGGTGCCGTCGCCCAGCACGACGACGTCCTCGTCGGGCCCGTCCTCGACGGCCTCGGCGGCCACCCCGGTCCGCACGGCCACGCCGAGGCGGCGCAGCTCCTGGGTGACGGGGTGCGCGACCTCGTCCTCCAGCGGCGGCAGCACGTGCGGGCCGAGCTCGACGAGGGTGACCTCGAGGCCGGCGGAGGCGAGCGCCTCGGCGGCCTCGACGCCGATGAACCCGGCGCCGAGCACGACGGCGCGGCGCGCCCCGTCCTGCACCCGCTCCCGCAGCGTGCGGGCGTCGTCGACGGTGCGCAGCGTGCGCACCCGCGCGGAGGCGAGCCCGTCGATCGCCGGGCGCACGGCCCGCGCGCCCGGCGACAGCACGAGGGCGTCGTACGGAAGCTCGACGACGCCGTCCGCGGTGGTCGCGGTGACGACGCGCCGGTCGGTGTCCAGGGCGGTCACGTCGTGGCCGGTGCGGACGTCGAGGGCGAGGGATGCCCGCAGGGACTCCGGGGTCTGCACGAGGAGCCGGTCCGCGTCGGGGATCTCACCGCCCACGTGGTACGGGAGGCCGCAGTTCGCGAACGAGACGTGCGCCCCGCGCTCGAGCACGACGATCTCGGCCGACTCGTCGAGGCGCCGGGCGCGGGCGGCGAAGCTCATGCCCCCGGCCACTCCCCCGACGACGACGATCCGCCGGCGGGCGGGCGGGGCGACGGCCTCCGGTGCGGTGCTGCTGTCGATCATGGGGAGAGAATACCCCTGGGGGTATTGCTCCACCCAATCCGCTGGTCAGCGCCGCGTGCGCTCGCGCGCCGACGTTCAGGCCTCCCCGTCGCGCTCGGCGTCCCGCGCGGACAACGGGGTCGCCACGTCCTCCAGGGAGCGCCGCTCGGCGCCGACGCCGAGGAACATCGCCACCACTCCGCCCGCGACCATCAGCGCGGCGCCGATGTAGTACCCCACCGCGATGCCGGAGATGTCCTGCGCCTGGCTCGCCGACTCGATCAGGCGTCCGAACAGCAGCGGCCCCGTGATGCCGCCGACGGCGGTGCCGATCGCGTAGAAGAACGCGATGCACAGCGCCCGGGTCTCCATCGGGAAGACCTCGCTCGCCGTGAGGTACGCGGAGCTCGCCCCCGCCGACGCGACGAAGAAGACCGCCATCCCGAAGAACGTCAGCGTCCACGCCGTGAGCCCGCCGAGCATCAGGCCCGCGACGGCGAGCAGGACCCCGGAGACGATGTACGTCCCGGAGATCATCCGCACCCGCCCGACCTTGTCGAAGAAGGGGCCGAGGACGAGCGCCCCGAGGAAGTTGCTCACCGCGAAGAGCGCGATGTACGCGCCCGTCTGCCCGACCCCGAGGAACGTCTGCAGCGTGTCGCCGAACGTGAAGAAGAAGGCGTTGTAGAGGAACGCCTGCCCCACGAACAGCGCGAGGCACAGCACCGTGCGCCGCGGGTACTCGGCGAACACGGTGCGCGCGACCCGCGCGAGGCTCACCGTGTGCCGCTGCTTGACCGTGAGCGAGCCCTCGGGCTCGGGCAGCTCCACGCCGTCCTCCTCGGCCACCCGCCGCTCGATGTCGGACACGATCCGCTCGCTGTCCCGCTCGCGCCCGTGGATGAACAGCCACCGCGGGCTCTCCGGCACGTTGCGCCGGACGAACAGGACGCACAGCCCGAGCACCGCCCCGAGCGCGAAGCACAGGCGCCACCCGAGCCAGGCCGGGATCAGCTCGGGGTTCAGCAGCGGGATGGTCAGCAGCGCGCCGCCCGCCGCGCCGAGCCAGTACGACCCGTTGATGGCGATGTCGATCCGGCCGCGGTACTTCGCGGGGATCAGCTCGTCGATCGCCGAGTTCACCGCCGCGTACTCGCCCCCGATGCCCAGCCCGGTGACGAACCGCATCGCGAAGTAGTACAGCGGGTTCATCGAGAACGCCGTGAGCACCGTGCCCGTGAGGTACACGAGCAGCGTGAGGATGAACAGCCGCTTGCGCCCGAACCGATCGGTGAGCTGGCCGAACACGAGGGCCCCGAGGCAGGAGCCCGTGACGTAGACGGCGCCCGCCAGCCCGATGTCCGCGCTCGTGAGGCCGAGGCCGGTGTCCCCCTTGAGGGCGTCGGACAGGTTGCCGACGATCGTCACCTCGAGACCGTCGAGGATCCACACCGTGCCCAGCCCGACGACGATCAGCCAGTGCCACCGCGCCCATGGGAGCCGGTCGAGCCGGGCGGGGATGTCGGTGGTGATGGTCCGCAGCGTCGTCGCGCCGCCCTGGGTCGAAGGCATGCTCCGTGGTACGCCGCCCCCGGGATGCACGCACGACGACGGCGTGGACATTCGTCCGCACGGAGCTCACCCGAACGGACCACGGGACCCGCGGTGTCACGACATCGACACGATCCGGGACGGCGCGTTGACGCTGCGCACCGGGGACGAATAGCGTGCTGTGGCAGGCACTTTGAATCGTTTTTAGGCATCACTCGCGACAACGACGTCGGAGGGAGCGGCCCATGGCGAGCCCACCCGAGGGGCCCGTGCTCGAGCTGAGGGACGTGCGCAAGTCGTTCGGTCCCGTCGCCGCGCTGCGGTCCGGGGCGCTGAGCGTCGACGGCGGGTCGATCCACGCCCTCGTCGGCGAGAACGGCGCCGGCAAGTCGACCCTGGTGAAGATCCTCTCCGGCCTGTACCGCCGCGACGCCGGCACCTTCCGCCTGCACGGGCACGACGTCGACTTCGCCACCACGGCCGAGGCGAGGGCGGCGGGCGTCGCGGTGATCTACCAGGAGCCCACCCTGTTCCCGGACCTCAGCGTCATGGAGAACATCTTCATGGGCCGGCACCCGCTGCGGTCCGGCCGGCGCGTCGACCGGCGGGCGATGCGCGCGCAGGCCGCGGCGCTGTTCGCGCGGCTCGGCGTCTCCCTCGACCCCCTGCGCCCGGCGGAGGGCCTGTCGATCGCGGACCAGCAGATCATCGAGATCGCCAAGGCGATCTCCCTCGACGCGAGCGTGCTCGTCATGGACGAGCCCACCGCGGCACTGTCCGGGCACGAGGTGCGCCGGCTGTTCCAGGTGGCCCGCGGCCTGCGCGACGAGGGCCGGGGGCTGGTGTTCATCTCCCACCGCCTCGACGAGGTGTTCGACCTGTGCGACGCGGTCACCGTGCTGCGCGACGGCGAGTACGTCGCCACCGCCGCGGTCGCGGACACCACCGTCACGGAGGTGGTGACGCACATGGTCGGGCGCACCGTCGACGACCTGTACCCGAAGGTGCCCGCGCCGATCGGCGACGTCCGGCTCGAGGTCCGCGGGCTGCAGCGCGCCGGCGTGTTCCACGACGTCTCGTTCGAGGTCCGGGCCGGGGAGATCGTCGCCCTCGCCGGCCTCGTCGGCGCCGGCCGCAGCGAGATCGCCCGGGCGGTGTTCGGCGTCGACCCCTACGACGCCGGCAGCGTGCGCCTCGACGGACGCCCGGTGCCGCCCCGCAGCCCGCGCGCGGCGGTCCGGGCCGGGATGGCGCTGGTGCCGGAGGACCGCCGCCAGCAGGGGCTGGTCACGGACTCGACCGTCGCGCGGAACGTCACCGCCGTGATCCGGTCCCGGATCGCCCGGCTCGGGATGCTCACGTCCCGGCGCGAGAGCGACGCCGCCGCCCCCTGGGCGTCCCGGCTCGAGGTCAAGACCAGCGCGCTGGACATGCACGGCAGCACGATGAGCGGCGGGAACCAGCAGAAGGTCGTGATCGCCAAGTGGCTGGCGACGACGCCGACCCTGCTGATCATCGACGAGCCCACCCGCGGCATCGACGTCGGGACCAAGGCCGAGGTGCACCGGCTGCTCTCGGAGCTCGCCGGGCAGGGCATGGCGATCCTCATGATCTCCTCCGAGCTGCCCGAGGTGCTCGGCATGGCCGACCGCGTGCTCGTCGTCGCGGAGGGCCGCGTCACCGCCGACCTGCCGCGCGACGAGGCCACCCCGGAGGGGGTCATGCACGCCGCCACCGCGACCCTGGAGCACCAGCCGTGACCGGGCCCGCGACCGAGCAGCTGGTGGAGCCCAGCCGCCTCTCCCCCGCCCGCCGCGCCTGGCGCACGGTGCGACGCTCCCGCGAGCTGGCCATCGGGCTCGTGCTGCTCGCCGTGATCGCGGCCGCGACCGCCGCGAACGACAGCTTCCTGCTCAGCCCCAACAGCTGGCGCGACCTGCTCCTGACGCCGTCGGTGCTGGTGGTGCTCGCGGTGGGCCAGGCGGTCGTGATCATCACCCGCAACGTCGACCTCTCGGTGGGCTCGGTCCTGGCGCTCACCGCCTACCTCAGCGGGCGGCTGTTCATCGCGAACCCGGACCTGCCGGTGCCCGTCGTGTTCGTCGTCGCGATGCTGGCGGGCGCGTTCCTCGGGCTCGTCAACGGCCTGCTCGTGGGCCTCGGCCGCGTGCCCGCCCTCGTGATCACCCTCGGCACGCTGTACGTGTACCGGGGCGTCGTCCTCACCTGGGCCGGCAGCGACCGGGTCAACGCGTCCGACCTGCCCGGCACCTTCCTCGCCCTCGGGACGCGGACCGTGCTGACGGTCCCCGTCCTGGCGGTCGTCGCGCTCGTCGTGCTCGCCGCCGTGGGCTACTACCTGCACACCGCCCGCGGCGGTCGCGAGCTGTACGCGATCGGCTCCGAGCCCGAGGCCGCGGTGCTGTACGGGCTGCCGGTGCGCCGGCGGGTGATCGGCGCGTTCGTGCTCTCGGGCGCGCTGGCCGGGCTCGCCGGCATCATGTTCGCCGCCCGCTACGGCACGATCAGCTCCGGCGCGGGGCTCGGTACCGAGCTGCAGGCCGTCGCCGCCGCCGTCATCGGCGGCGTCGCCATCTTCGGCGGGAGCGGCACGGTCTGGGGCGCGGCGCTGGGCGCCGTCCTGCTCGTGACGATCAACCGCGCCCTGCCGATCCTCGGCATCCCCGACTTCTGGCAGCAGGCGGTGGTCGGCGTCCTGATCATCGGCGCGATCGTGCTCGACCGCCTGCTCGCGAACCGCACGGCCCGCCGTCTCGTCCGAGCGAGGGATGCCCGATGACGACCACGGACCGCCCCGCACGGACGGGGCGCACGTACGCCGCCCACGCCCGCCCCTGGTGGCAGCGCGCGCTGCTCACCCGCGAGACGGGCATCATCGCGCTGCTCGTGGTCGTCGTCGCGCTCTCGCTGCAGTACGTGGACAACTTCCGCAGCCCGCTGACGCTCCCCTACCTCGTGCTGGACACCGCGCCGATCCTGCTCATCGCGCTGCCGATGACCCTCGTGATCATCACCGGGGAGATCGACCTGTCGGTCGCCAGCGTCGTCGGGCTCTCCAGCGTGACCGTCGGCCTCCTGGTCGAGGCAGGCTGGGCGGTGCCGGCCGCCGCCGGCACCGCGCTCGCCGTGGGCGTGGTGTGCGGCGCCCTCAACGGCTTCCTCGTCGCGTTCGTCGGGCTGCCCTCGCTCGCCGTGACGATCGGCACCCTCGCCCTGTACCGCGGCGTCGCGGTGGGGCTGCTGGGCACCAAGGCCGTCACGGACTTCCCCGAGCGCTGGACCGACCTCGCCACCGCCCGGCTCGGAGACTCCCAGCTGCCGGTGGTCCTCGTGCCGATCGTCGTGCTGGCCGCCGTCTTCGTCGTGCTGCTGCACTTCACGCCGTTCGGCCGCGGGGTCTACGACATCGGCCTCAGCGCCGACACCGCGCGGTTCAGCGGCGTGGGCGTGGCCCGCACCAAGCTCCTGCTCTTCGTCCTCACCGGCACGGTCGCCGCCTTCGCGGGGGTGTTCTTCACCCTCCGTTACGGCAGCGCGCGCGGCGACAACGCGACGGGCATGGAGCTGCAGGTGGTCGCGGCCGTCCTGCTCGGCGGCGTGTCGATCTTCGGCGGCCGCGGGGCGCTGCACGGGGTGCTCGCCGGCGTGCTGCTCATCGGCGTCGTCTCGAGCGCCCTGCGGCTGGAGAGCGTCACCGTCAACGTCATCAACATCATCATCGGCGCGCTCCTCGTGCTGTCGGTGATCTCCCCGAGCGTCACCGCCTGGATCGTCCGGCGCCGACGCCCGACCTCCCCGCGGCCCGTCGGAAAGGAAGAACGATGAAGCTCACGAACCAGCGGTCGGCCGCTCTCGCGGCCCTCGCGATGACCGCAGCACTGGCCCTCGCCGGATGCTCGTCCGGCGGCGACGACGGCGGCGGCGGGGGTGAGAGCGGCGGCGGGGGCGGCGACGTCTCGGTCGTCATGCTGCCGAAGAACCTCGGCAACCCGTACTTCGACACCAGCACCAAGGGTGCGAAGGCCGCCACCGACGAGTTCGGCGGCTCCTTCTCGGAGGTCGGGCCGGACACGGCCACGCCCGACGCGCAGGTGCCGTTCATCAACACCGCCGCGCAGCAGGGCACGAAGGCGCTCATCGTGTCGGCCAACGACCCGAAGGCGATCTGCGACGCGCTCGACGAGGCCCGGCAGGCCGGCACGAAGGTCGTGACCTTCGACTCCGACACCGACCCGGCCTGCCGCGACCTGTTCGTCAACCAGGCCTCGGCCGAGGGCATCGCCAAGGTGCAGGTCGACATGATCGCCGAGCAGATCGGAGACTCCGGCGAGGTCGCGATCCTGTCCGCGAGCGCCAACGCCACGAACCAGAACGCGTGGATCGAGCTCATGGAGAAGGACCTGGCCGACAACCACCCCGACATCACCCTGGTGGACACCGTCTACGGCAACGACGACGACCAGACGTCCTTCGACAAGACGGCGGCGCTGCTCCAGTCGCACCCGGACCTCAAGGGCATCATCTCGCCCACCACGGTGGGCATCGCCGCAGCGGCCCGGTACGTCTCGACGTCGGACGCGAAGGGCAAGGTCGCCGTCACCGGCCTCGGCACGCCGAACCAGATGCGCGAGTACGTCGAGGACGGCACGGTCACCGAGTTCGCGCTCTGGAACCCGGAGGACCTCGGCTACCTCGCCGCGTTCGCGGCCGACGCCATGGTCGAGGGCACCATCACCGGGGCCGAGGGCGACTCCTTCACCGCGGGCAAGCTCGGCGACTTCACCGTCGACGCCGACGCGACCGTGCTGCTCGGCGACCCCTACCGCTTCAACAAGGACAACATCGACGACTTCGACTTCTGACACCCGCCACCGAGGACGGTCCGCCCGCGCCCGGTAGGTTGGCGGCGTGGGCGGACCGGGCGGGGCAGACGACGACGCGGCGCCCCGGCGCGGCTACGCGAAGGGCGCGGCGCGCCGGGCGCAGATCCTGGACCAGGTGCTCCGGCTGGTCGCGGAGCACGGGGTCGACGCGTCCTCGCTCAGGTCGGTGGCCGACGCCGTCGGCGTCTCGCACGCCACGCTGCGGCACTACTTCCCCTCGCGCGACGACCTGCTCGTGGCCGTCTACCACGAGCACGAGGTCCAGCGGGGCGACGCCGGCGGCCCGCCGACGTCGGCCGTCGGGGGGATGCGCGAGAGCGCCGTCCTCAACCGCGAGGTGCCCGGGCTCGTCCAGCTCTACACGACGCTCGCGGGCGACGCCGCGGGCGAGGGCCACCCGGTGACCCGCGAGTTCTTCCGCGAGCGATTCGCGCGCCTTCGGGCCGAGCTGTCCGACCGGGTCCGCGCCGACCAGGAGGCGGGGCGCATCGACCCCGCCGTCGACGCCGGCGACCTCGCCGCGCTGGCGATCGCGGCGTCCGACGGCATCCAGGTGCAGTGGCTGCTCGACCCCGACGCCGTGGACGGCGCGCGCGTGCTCGAGCTCCTCGAGCGGCTGGTGCCGCCGCCCCCGATGTCGTCGTCCGAAGGCTCCGCCCGCCCCTGACCTTCGCCCAGAGGCCTTCCAACAGGCGATCCCTCGCGTCATCCGGTCCGATGGCGCGAGGGATCGCTTGCTCGAAGGGAGGAGGCGGCGACTCAGAAGGTCGACGCCGCCGGGTCGAAGTCCTCCGCCAGCGGCGGCGGCGCGTCGACCGTGGTCGCGACGTCGACCGCCGTCCCGGACTCCGCCGCGTCGCGGATCGCGAGCAGCACGTCGAGCACGTGCAGCGCGACCGCGCCGGAGGCCCGCTCGGGGCGCCCCTCGCGGATCGCGCGCGCCAGCTCGACGACGCCGGTGCCGCGGCCCCAGGTGGAGCCGGTCGCGGCGACCGTCTCGGGCTCCTCCTGGCCGTACCGCCACAGGGTCGAGTCGCCGTCGAACACGTTCGGGTCGGGCAGCACGATGGTGCCCGTCGTGCCGTTGACCTCGACGAACCCGGCGCGCGGCAGGGCGTGCTGGAACGAGAACGTCGACTGCGCCGACTGCCCGCCGCGGAACTGGATCAGCGCCGCGTGGTGGGTGGGCACCTCCACGGGGAACGTCGCCCCGGCGCGCGGGCCGGACGCGATCGTGCGCTTCTCGAGCGACTTCGACGACACGGCCTGCACGCGGGCCGCCGCACCGAGGGCGTGCACGAGGGTCGTGACGTAGTACGGCCCCATGTCGAACAGCGGCCCGGCTCCCGTCGCGTACAGGAAGTCGGGGTCCGGGTGCCACGCCTCCGGGCCGGGGACGTGGAACATCGTCGTCGCCGTCAGCGGCTCGCCGATGTCTCCGCGGGCGATGGCGCGCAGCGCGGACTGGATGCCCGCGCCGAGGACCGTGTCCGGGGCGCACGCGACGCGCAGCCCCTTCGCCTCGGCGGCCGCCAGCAGCGCGGCCGCCGACGCGTGGTCGGTCGCGATCGGCTTCTCGCTCCACACGTGCTTGCCGGCCGCGACGATCTGATGGCCGACCTCGGCGTGCACGGCCGGGATCGTCAGGTTCACGACGATGTCGATGTCGTCCCGGGCCAGCAGCTCCTCCACCGTGCCCGACGACGCGACGCCGTAGGCCTCGGCCTGCGCGCGAGCCCGGTCGAGCAGCACGTCGGCCACCATCCGGACCTCGACGTCGGCGAACTGCGTGAGGTTCTCGAGGTACTGGGTCGAGATGTTCCCGGCACCGATGATGCCGACGCCCACGCGGCTCACTTGTCGTTCTCCTGCAGCCAGGCGAGGGACGCGGCGACGCCCTCGAAGACGTCGCCCGCGTAGGAGTCGAACTCCACGACGCGGATGGCCTGCGGCGCGGCGGCGAGGATCGCCGGCACGTCGACGTCGCCCTGGCCGGCGGGCACCTGGTTCTCGTAGGCGGCCTTGAGCGCGGGCGGCACCTCGAGCGCGCTCTCGCTGGAGGGCAGCACGGTCGCGATGTCGCCGGACACCTCGCCGTCCTTGACGTGGATCGCGACGACGCGGTCGCCGAGCGTCTTGAGGACGGCCGGCGCGTCGGCGCCGCCGACGGTGGCCCAGAACGTGTCGACCTCGAGCACGGCCTCCGGGTCGAGGTGCTCGGCGAAGATCTCGAACACCGGGCGTCCGTCGACCTTGTTCGTGAACTCCCACTGGTGGTTGTGGTAGCCGAAGCGCAGGCCGTGGCCCGCCGCGCGGACGGTCAGCTCGTTGACGCGGTCGGCGAGCTTCTTCGCGTCGTCCGCGGTCTGCCACCGCTCGGTCGGGACGAACGGGTCGATGACGATGCCGATGCCGAGGCGGGCGGCGGCCTCGAAGACGACGTCGGGCTCGGCGACGTCGATGACGGCGGCGTGGCCGGACGGCGCGGCGAGCCCCGTGGCGGCGAAGGCGCGCTCGAAGTCGGCGACGCGCTCGACGAACGCGTACGGCTCGACGTGCTCGTACCCGATCTCGCGGACGCGCGCGACGGCGGCGTCCAGGTCGGCGGCGATGGCATCCCGCAGCGAGTACAGCTGCACGGACGTGATGGGCATCTGGGGGCTCCTTCGCGTGGTCTGCGGTCCCGACTTCCGTCGATGCCCGTACAGAAGTACGCCGCACCGCGCCGGAAGCCGTGGACGAGCCTACCCCCAAAACCTCACACTGGAAGGTTTCTGTCCCGATCTCTGTGCCGATGAGTTCTCCCGACCGACCCGGTCTCCCCCCGTGAGCCGGCCGACCGTCCAGCGCCGGGCGATCTCCGGAGGACACCATGGGACTCATCCACCTCGAGCTGTTCGCCACCCTCGACCTGGTCGCCCAGGCCCCGGGCGGCCCCGACGAGGACCCGCAGGGCTTCCCGTTCGGAGGCTGGCAGGCCCCGCTCCTCGACGAGGTCGCCGGCGAGCAGATCGACGCCGCCTACGGCGAGGGGACGGACGCCCTGCTGCTGGGCCGGCGGACCTACGACATCTTCGCCGGCTTCTGGCCGCACCAGAGCGGCGACGGCCAGGACGGCGACATCGCGACCCTCTTCAACAGCATCCCGAAATACGTCGCCTCTCGCGGCACCCCCGACCTCTCCTGGGCCGGCTCCACCCAGCTCGGCCCGGACCTGCCCGCCGCCGTGCGGGAGATCCGCGACCGGCACGAGCACGTCCGCGTCGTCGGGAGCCTCGACCTCGTGCAGACGCTCCTGCACGAGAAGCTCTTCGACCGCATCGACCTCTGGGTCCACCCCATCGTCCTGGGGGTCGGCAAGAAGGTCTTCGACGGCGGGGAGGTGCCGACGAACCTCCGGCTCCTCGAACCCCCCGTCGCCGGCCCCAGCGGCACCGTGTACCTCCACTACGGCCTCGCCGACGGCGTCCCCGCCACGGGGGACATGGGAGCGCCGGACCGCGGCGTCTGACACGCCCGCCGGCTCAGTCCTGCGGGGGGCGTCGCATCCGCTTGACGCCCGCTCGACGCTTCTTCGCGTCGATGCGCCGCTGCGCCGACCCGCGGGTCGGGCGCGTCGGGCGCCGGCTCGGCCCGGGCGGGGCGAGCGCGTCGGCGACGAGGGCCGCGAGCCGGGTCCGCGCGGCGTCCCGGTTGCGCAGCTGCGCGCGGTGCTCGGACGCCACGACGGTCAGCACGCCGTCGGACGCCCGCCGCCCGAGCCGCTCGAGGATCCGTGCACGCTGGACCTCGGTGAGGGCCCGCGACGCCGTGACGTCCCACGACAGCTCGACGCGCGAGTCGGTCGTGTTCACGCCCTGACCGCCCGGCCCTGAGGAGCGCGAGAACCGCCAGGACAGCTCCGCCTCGGGGAGGACGAGGGCTGACGTCACGCGCAGGCCGCTTCGGGCATCGTCGGGCATCCGACCATCATGCCCGGAGACGTCCGCCACCCGTTCCTCAGCGGGCCTCTCCCCCGTCACGGGTGCGACGGCGGACGGTCCCCGCAGGGATCGACGCCCCGGTGCGGGGGAACATTCGCGCGCCGTCCACGCGACGTGCATCTGGCGTTCGGGCCGATGCCTCGGGCGACCGGTACCCCTGGTGTCGTCCTTCCACCGACACGCCAGCGCCGGAGGCCCCATGCCTGCCTTTCCGCTCCCCGCCGCGCCCATCACCCGACGCGGCTTCGTGCTGGGCGCCGGCTCGACAGCCGTCCTCCTCGGCACGGGGGCCGCGCCTGCCCACGCCGGGTCTCCGGCCCACCAGCCCCGCCACGGCATGCCCGACTACCCGTTCAAGGTGGGTGTCGCCTCCGGCGACCCGCTGCCGAACTCGGTCGTGCTCTGGACCCGGCTCGTGCCTGACCTGTTCGCGGCCGACGGCCGTGGCGGCATGCCCCGCCGCAAGGTTCCGGTGCAGTGGGAGGTGGCCAAGGACGACCGCTTCCGCACCGTCGTCAAGCGTGGGACGGTCCTCGCCACCCCCGAGCTCAACCACTCGGTGCACCCGGAGGTGTGGGGGCTGGAGCCGGACCGGCACTACTACTACCGGTTCCGCGTCGGCGGCGAGATCAGCCCCGTCGGCCGTACCAAGACCGCCCCCGCGTACGGCGCCCGCAACCGCTCGGTGAGCTTCGCCTACGCCAGCTGCGCGTTCTGGACCGCGGGCTACTTCACCGCCTACCGGCACCTGGCCGACGACGACCTGGACGTCGTCCTCCACCTCGGCGACTACGTCTACGAGCACGGCATCCGTGCGGACGGCGGGCGCGCCGGGACGACGGACCCGGCCGTCCGCGACGTCCGGATCCCGGAGCAGTTCCTGCCCGAGACGACCACGCTGTCCCGCTACCGGCTCCAGTACAACCTCTACAAGTCCGACCCCGACCTCATGGCGGCCCACCAGGCGCACCCGTGGGTCGTCACGTTCGACGACCACGAGGTCGAGAACAACTGGGCGGGGCTGATCCCCGAGGCCTCGAGCCAGACCCCGGGTGCGCTTTTCGCGCCCCGCCTGTCCGACGGGCTCCAGGCGTACTACGAGAACCTGCCGCTGCGCGCCTCGGCGATGCCCGACGGACCCGGGATCCAGGTCTTCCGCCGGCTGTCCTACGGCGGCCTCGTCGACTTCCACGTGCTGGACACGCGCCAGCACCGCACCGACCAGGCCACCGCCGCGACGAACGCCGCGCTGCGCTGGGACCCCACGCGAACCATGCTCGGCGCGCGCCAGGAGCAGTGGCTGGCCGACGGCCTGGCACGCTCCGCAGCCACCTGGCAGGTCGTCGCCCAGCAGGTCCGGTTCTCCGAGATGGACCAGCAGATCGGCGAGGGCGAGACGTACGCGGTCGACAACTGGGACGGCTACGCGCACGCCCGCGGCCAGCTCTTCGACGCCGTGCAGGAGCGAGGCGTCGAGAACCTCGTCGTCATCACCGGCGACCAGCACAACAACTGGGTCAGCGACCTCAAGCCCGAACCCCTGGACCCGGGCTCCCCCACGCTCGGCGTCGAGTTCCTCGTCACCTCCGTGACGTCCGACGGCGACGGCTACGACACCAGCGCCACCACCCGCAACCGGCTGGCGGAGAACCCGACCGGGCACTTCTACCAGAGCAGGCGCGGCTATCAGCGCGCCGTGGCGACACCGACCGAGCTCCGGGTCGACGTCAGGTCGCTCCCCGCGGTCACCGTCCCCGACCAACCCGTCGCCACCCGCTGGTCGGGCTACGTCGAGGCCGGCCGCCCCGGGCTCGCACACGCCCAGGACGGCACCATCGTCTGACCTCGCCCACGACACACCGTCAGTCGTGGGCGGCCACGACCCAGAACGGTGTCCTCGCACCCGTGGCTCGACGCGGACTCGGGACGGTCGTGGGCGCCGCCGGGCAGGGAAACGTCGTCACCCTCGGCCGGGATGTCGGCGCCCGGCGGGAAGACGGGCGTGTAGATCGTGCCGGTCCCGCTCTCCTCGACGACGAGGCAACCGTCCGCCACGCCGGCGGTCCCGCTCAGCCGGGCTCGCCCGCTCTTGCCCACCCGGTGCCGCGATCAGCCATCACCACGTCCGGACGGACGCGGAGCACCACATGTAGACGTCGGGGTCGAGGGGCGCGGTAGAGCGAGCGCCGGCACTCGGTAGCCCTCGTATGCGCCGACGTGGATCGCCTGCAGGCCACCGACGGCGGACGCAGGTATCAGGTACTGCGTGAGGTCACCGTCGATGACGAAGAAGTCGTCGATCTCGTCCGGATCGTATGTTCGGCGCCCGCGCCCGCTCGTCGAGAGGTAGACCTTCCACGTAGCACCGGCGCGAACCGTCGTCGTCTTCACCTGGACCCGACGCGTCCCCGTCTTCGTCATCACGAGCAGGTCGTACCTGGCGGGCTCGAGCGGCCAGGAGACATCGTCGCCGCACAGCGTGAACCACGCGGCGGCGAGGAGCGAGCCCGCGCGATCGAGGCGTGAGACGTCCGGTCGACGCGCCTCCATCCCGGAGCGGGACTCTGTATCCGGCACGGTCAGATGCGTCGTGTCCAGGCCTAGTCGTACCGCGTGCCCTCTCACCGTGGCGACCCCGGAGCCGCCCCGCAGCCCCAGCCGTTCGACGACGTCCGCCCACGTGGCGGCTCCCGCTACCGCCGACCGCAGCTCGCTCTCGGTCCAGCTGCGCTGTCCCGTGAAGTGGCGGTAGTCGAGACCGAGCAGGTCAGCACGAGCGCGGACCGATCTCATCGCGCCCGCCGATGTACCCGAGAGCCCGAGACCGCGCAGAGCTCCCCGCCACGAGTTCGCTGTCGCGACAGCGGCGACGAGCTGCTCGTCGGTGTAGCGGCGCTCCCGTGGCATGTGCCCGACAGTAGGACGCGCATCCGACACCTTCAGTCGCGTTGTCGTCCAGAACGGCCGCGCAGAACGGCGAGAGGCGGGGGCCCCCCTGCGGGGCCGGCCGCGCCGAGGCGGGGCGGGGGGGGGGGGCCGGGTTGTAACAACGCCCCCCCCGCCCCCCCGGAGGGGGGCGAACACAGAGCGCCCCCCCCCCCCGCCCCCCCCCCCCCCCCCCCCCCCCC